>JAXJRL010000125.1:0-62494 GCA_036310635.1 Muribaculaceae bacterium
AACATGGAGAACTTCGACCCCCTGGGCATCCACACCGGCGAGTCGATAGTGGTGGCACCCAGCCAGACACTCTCCAACGACGATTACCACTACCTGCGCTCGCTGGCCATCAAGATCATCCGCCACATAGGCATCGTGGGCGAGTGCAACGTGCAGTATGCCTACGATCCCGCCTCTATGGACTACCGCGTCATCGAGGTCAACGCCCGCCTCAGCCGCTCGTCGGCACTGGCTTCGAAGGCCACCGGCTATCCCCTGGCATTCGTGGCCGCCAAGCTGGGCCTGGGCTACGGCCTGTTCGAGCTCCGCAACTCCGTGACCCACGACACCTCCGCGTTCTTCGAGCCCGCGCTTGACTACGTGGTTGTCAAGATTCCCCGCTGGGACCTGGGCAAATTCCACGGCGTGAACCGCGAGATCGGCTCGTCCATGAAGTCAGTGGGCGAGGTTATGGCCATAGGCCGCACCTTCGAGGAAGCCATCCAGAAGGGCCTGCGCATGATTGGCCAGGGCATGCACGGCTTCGTGGAGAACAAAGACCTGAAAATCAAAGAAAACGAGATAGACCGCGCGCTGAGCGCTCCCACCGACAAGCGCATCTTCGTGATCGCCGCCGCCATGGCCCACGGCTACACCGTGGACCGCATCCACGAGCTCACCAAGATTGACCGCTGGTTCCTCTACAAGCTGCAGAACATCATGAACACCGCAGCCGAGCTCGAGAGCTTCAGCAAGCTCGAAGACCTGCCCGCAGCCCTCATTCGCGAGGCCAAACAGCAGGGATTCAGCGACTTCCAGATAGCACGCTCGGTTCTGAAGTCGAACCTTGAGAGCGGCCACAAGGCCATGCTCGAGGTGCGCCGCATGCGCCGCTCGCTCGGCATCCTGCCCGTGGTGAAGCAGATTGACACCCTCGCCGCCGAATATCCCGCACGCACCAACTACCTCTACCTCACATACAACGGCTCCGAAAACGACATCGCCTACGAGGGCGACCACCGCTCGGTGGTGGTGCTCGGTTCAGGCGCATACCGCATCGGCTCGTCCGTAGAGTTCGACTGGTGCTCGGTCAACGCGCTGCTCACAGTGCGCAACCAGGGCTGGCGTCCGGTCATGATCAACTATAACCCCGAGACCGTGTCGACCGACTACGACATGTGCGACCGCCTCTACTTCGACGAGCTCACATTCGAGCGCGTGATGGATATTCTGGACCTGGAACAGCCCCACGGCACCATCCTGAGCGTGGGCGGCCAGATCCCCAACAACCTCGCCACCAAGCTCGACGACGAGGGCGTGAACATTCTCGGCACCTCGGCCGAGTGCATTGACAACGCCGAAGACCGCCACCGCTTCTCGGCCATGCTCGACACTCTGGGCATCGACCAGCCCCGCTGGCGCGAGCTCACCAGCATGTCGGACATCGACAAGTTCATCGACGAAGTGGGCTTCCCCGTGCTGGTGCGTCCCAGCTACGTGCTGTCAGGCGCCGCCATGAACGTGTGCTCCAACCCCGAGGAGCTCACCCGCTTCCTCAAGCTGGCCGCGAACGTCTCCAAAGACCACCCCGTGGTGGTGACCGAGTTCATCCAGAACGCCAAGGAGATAGAGATGGACGCCGTGGCACAGAACGGCGAGATTGTGGCCTACGCCATCAGCGAGCACATCGAGTTTGCCGGCGTACACTCCGGCGACGCCACCATCCAGTTCCCGCCCCAGAAGCTCTATGTGGAGACCATGCGCCGCATCAAGAAGGTGTCGTCGCAGATTGCCAAGGCCCTGAAAATCACCGGCCCGTTCAACATCCAGTACCTGGCCAAGAACAACGACATCAAGGTGATAGAATGTAACCTGCGCGCATCGCGCTCGTTCCCCTTCGTGTCGAAAGTACTGAAAATCAACTTCATCGACCTGGCCACACGCGCCATGCTCGGCGAAAAGGTGGAGAAACCCGCCAAGAGCGCCTTCGACCTCGACTACGTGGGCATCAAGGCATCGCAGTTCTCGTTCAGCCGCCTGCAGGGCGCCGACCCCGTGCTGGGCGTGGACATGTCCTCGACCGGCGAGGTGGGCTGCCTGGGCGTTGACACCAACGAGGCCATCCTCAAGTCGATGATAGCAGTGGGCCAGCGCGTGCCCAAGCGCTCCGTGCTGATGTCTACCGGCGGCGCACGCCAGAAGGTGACCATGCTCGACGCCGCCCACAAGCTGCACAACCACGGCTACACCATCTATGCCACCACCGGCACCCACCAGTACCTCAGCGAGAACGGCATCCCCTCCATCCGCGTGTACTGGCCCTCGCAGCCCGAGATGCAGCCCCAGGCCATCGACCTACTGCACAACCACAAGATAGACATGGTGGTGAACATACCCAAGAACCTGTCGTCAACCGAGCTCTCCAACGGCTACAAGATTCGCCGCGCCGCCATCGACCTTAACATTCCCCTGATCACCAACGCGCGTCTGGCGTCGGCCTTCATCGAGGCCTTCACCACCCTCTCGCTCGACGACATCGAGATTCGCTCCTGGGACGAATATTAAGCCCCGCGACAAACAATCCGATTAACGCAATAACAGAAGCCACGGCTGCCGCACTGAGCGACACGCCGTGGCTTCTGCCATTTCCGCACTTCAATGTCTTCCATGACCTGTAATATGCCATCAGCACAATGGACAGAGATATGCCATCGGCACAATAGGCCGGCCATGCAGCAGGGATAAAAAGCTACAGCCACGGTTGCCCGCGAAGGGCAGCCGTGGCTGTGCATTATTCAGAGGGTTTTACCTTCGGAGGCTTACTTCACCACTACCTTGGTGGCGGTGTTGCCCTGACGGCGGATGTAGAGGCCGGGTGCCATGTTGTCGGCGCCGACTTCCACACCGTTCAGGTTGTAGAAGCGTACGGGAGCGTTGCTGTCCTCAGCGGCGTCGATGATGTCGTCAACACCGAGAGCGGTGCCGTTGACCACGTACTCGGCCTTGGCGGGAGTAACAGCCTGGGCGGCCTCGCGGGGCAGAGCGTAAACGCGCATGCTCGAGCGGTTGGCCAGGAACAGGTTGCCGGCGGGGTCGAATGTGATCTGATAAGAGTTCAGGTCGCTGCCCTTGCCGTTGAGAGCGTCAAACTTGTACTGCTCGGCGATGCCGAAGTTGTCGCCCCAGGTGAGACCGTAAACGTGGAGCTTGCCCGATGCATCCTGGTGAACGAGGGTCTTGCCGTCGGCGGTGATGCCGGTGGCGCCAACAGAGCCGTCGAGCTCTTCAAGGTCGGCACCTGAGTTCATGAGGATGTTGCCCTCACGGTCGGTGACCATGAATGCGGGAACGCCCTTGGCATTGTTGCCCGAGCCGCGAACCTGGTTGAGAACCATGCCCTGCTCGCGAACGAGAACGTCAACGTTGCCGTTGATCAGGTAGCCCGACAGGGTCTTGAACTGCTCTGACTGGGTGGGCTGGAAGTCGATGAGTTCCTTTTCGCCCAGGTCGTAGGTTACGAGGTTGAGCTGGTAGTCGGTGGGCCAGTCCTCCTGGAAAGAGACGAGCTTGGTGTCGGCACCGGAGCCAACCACGGCCACACCAGAGGTGGAACCGCCTAAGGTCTTGCCGTCGAGGATCCATTCACCGCTTGACGATTTGATGGTGCCGGCGAAGAAGTTGTCAGCCTTGTCCTGCTCCTCGTTCCAGAGGTACATGCCGCCGTGCTTGTCGCCCCAGTCGGTCATGATCACCTTGCCGGTGGGAAGAACGGCCAGACGCCAGGGAGAAGCGCCGACGCCGGTGTCCCATACGCCAGCGGCGTGGAGACCGCCTACGGCTGAGAAGTCGGGATTGAACACGCGGAGACCGCGGCCACCGTCACCGGCCTTCTGCGAAACGTAGATGCGGCCGTAGTTGGGGCTTTCGGCATTGAGGTCGATGGCAACGCCCGACGATGAAACGCCCGAGTCGAACTGGGTGGTTACGCGCGGAACGGCGGGGTTGTCAACAACCACGCTCCAGGTGTAGTTGCCCGAGAGTTCGGAGAGGTCATATTCGGCGGTGTTCTCGCCCTTTTCGTAGCTGCCGTTGCAGATGTTCAGCTTCTGGCCGGCTGCGTTGTCGGCAGTGGGAACCAGCTCGATGTGAGCGTTGGCGGCATCGGTGAGCGAGAAGGTGAAGGTGTACTTGCCGGCATCGGCAGCGCCCTTCAGGCCGTATGCCCAGTTGGCCGAAGCCTTGGGCTGCTCGGTGCCAGAAGTGGTGAAGCGGGTGAACTTGTTGCCGCGTACGGTGTAGAGGTCGATGTTGGCATCGGTGATCTCGTCGTCGGTGTTGCGGGTAACCACGGTGCGGCCGGCGGTTGCGGCTACAGCGTCAGTTGCCTCCATGGCGGTGTTCGAGGTGGCGATGTCCTTCATGGAGAGGAGGCCGTTGGTGATGTCAACGAGGCGAACGCCCTGCTGCTTGCCGTCGGCGGCCACGTCAGAGAGAACAGCCATCGAGTGACCGGCGTGCTTGAAGTAGCCCTCGTGCTCGGAAGCCACGGGGATGTTGCCGGCCACAGCCACAGGCTCGTAACCCTCGATCTTGAACTGGGCGGGCTCGGTGTTGGGGCTGTTAACGATGAACGAGGTGTTGTCGTTGGGTGCGATGGTGACGGTCACATCATTGCCGAGGAAGTTGTTAATGTGCATCTTGTCGCGAGTCTTGTTCTCATGGGCCTCTGACACCTTTTCGCCGTCAGCCACATAGAGCATGTTGAGCCACATGTTGCCGCCGTAGTCATAGTAAGCGGAGTAAGAGGGGATGACCACAGTGCCGTTTTCGGTGGTGCCGGTGTAGGCAAGGGTGAAACCGGTCACGGCGCGATAGAGGTTGGCAGTCTTTGAGGTGGTGAGCCAAACAGAGGGCTTGCCTGTGGGAACGCCATTGTCGTCGTTGGTCCAGCGGTAGATGTTGCAGACGCCGAAGGTTTCGCCTTCACGCACATAGTCCTCTCCGGCCTGGTTTACGAGCTGGCAGAGCTCGGCTGCAGAACCGATCAGCACATTGTCGGCGGTGAGGGCGATGTCGGCCAGGGGCGAGGCGGTGCCTTCGCAACCCTCGGTCGAGAGGGTGCTCTTCACAGCGAGAGTGGTAGCGTCGAGAACCATCACAACGGGGTTCTGGCCGTGGTTACGGCTCTTGGGATCGGCAATGGGATCGTGGGCGAGCACATAGAGGTTGTCGCCGCGGGCAATGAGGCGCTTAACGTGCTTGCCTTCCAGCTCGGGCACGGTGGTCTCTACTGCTACGGTCATGTTGTACTCCTCGGCAGCCTTGAAGAGGGGAGTGTTCACCTCGTCGGGATAGTCGGTATAGACCACGGCAGGGGGCTCGTAAGCCACGTTCTCAAGGTAAACCTTGGGATATACGGTGGTGGCCTCCTTCACTTCGAAGGGACCGGCATACTGCACGTCCATGGCCTTGTAGCCTTCAGCCGAAGCCTCGACGGTGTATTTGCCGGGCTTGAGGTACTTGAAGACGAAAGCGCCGTTCCACTCGTTGTCGGTGGTGTACTCACCGGCCACGTTGCCGGCCTCGTCCTTTAGCACCACCTTCACGCCGTTCAGGGGCATGAGGGCGTCGGCCGAGTTGCCGGGGCAGGTATAATATTTGTGTTTCAGGCGCTCGTGAGCGTCGCGGACAATGCCGTAGATTTCGCCGGTCTTGTCCTTGGCAACGCCGAAGTAGTCGCAGAAGCCGCGTGCGTAGGCGGTGCCCTCGATGAAGTCAACATCGGGGTTCATGGCGCGGTGGCGTGCGGGCTGGTAAGTGTGGAAGTAACCCTCGCAGAGGAAACCGGGCACGGTGTGGCGGAGCACAGCGTAGTAGCCCTTAACCACGTTACCGTTGGGATGGGTGGTGATCACGTGGTCACCGCTCCAGAAGTCGATATCGTAGTAAACGGCGGGGTTGGTCATGGAGTAGTTGCTCCAGCACTGGTGGGTGTTTGAGAAGGCGTAGGGCCAAACAGCCTTACAGCCCTCCACGGATCCGGGCACGGACTGGGTCTTGTTCTCGCCGCGAACAAAGAGGGCGGGATAGTTGGTGGAAGCGCCGTCGGTGTGTGCGTTGGAGTGGATAGAGATGAAGTAGTCAAAGTTGTTCATCTCCACCTCTTCGGCAATCTCGTTGATGCTGCGGCTCTCGCCGAGCTTCACATGGCTCATCACCAGGCCCTGGTTTTTGAGGTCGCGGGCAGCGCCGTAGCGCCACAGCACGTCCTCGGCGCCTTCGGGCTTCTGGTTGAGAGTGGGGTCATACTTGAAGCCCTGCTCGTAGAGGCGCTGGAGCATGGCCAGACCCTTCCAGAGGTTGGTGTTCGACTCGTAGAAACCGCAGGTGTCGGTGTAGTCGGCATCGCCGTGGCCGATGGTGCCCATGTGGCGGTCACCACCTGCCCAGCCGCCGTGACCGGGGTTGATGTAGATGCGGAGGTCCTCAACATTCTTGGCGCTCAAAGCACCGACGCCGGCCACCATGGCGGCAGCGGCAAGGATTAGATACTTCTTCATGGCGTGCGGTTTTATTTGAGGTTGATGATGTAGAGGGCGCCCTCGTTGTCGGTGAAGGCAATGCGGCCGTTGGCGGCGCTGGGGAAGAGAGCCACCTGGTCGGCGGTGGTGAGACGCTGGTTCACAGAGCCGTCAGCCTTGACGGCGATTACGGCCGATTCAACGGTAACGTAGCCGTTGTCCTTGTCGTCCATGGCCACAACGATGTTGTTGTCGAGCCAGCGGGGAGCGCGGAGCATGCCGAGGCTCTTGAGGTCGGAGCCGTCGAGGTTGCAGGTGTAGGCACCGCAGCCCACAGCATAGAAGCAGATGCGCTTTCCGTCGGGCGAGAGGCTGGGCCACAGGTAGGAGTTGGCCTTGTCGCCGAGGGGGTTGAGCACGGTGGTCTTGCCGGCGGCGGTCACGCAGAGGTCGCCGCGGTTGATTGAGAGCACGGGGAGGACGGCCTGGGGCTCCACGTCGGAGAGACGCTTGGCCTTGGCCTTGCCGGCATTTACAGCCACGGCATCGGCACCGGTGAAGCCCATGCCCTGCACTTCGCGCGAGGGCTCGGCCACGGTGGCAACGGCGCCATTGGCGGCGTTGAAGGTTTTAACGGCGGTGAAACGACGGTGGTTGGCGTCGACCGAGCTTTCGCGGAACATCACCTTCGAGCCGTCAGCTGTGAACTGCAGGTTGGAGATGGATCCGTTTTCGCTGATGGGCAAAGCCTGGGCGGTGGCGAGGTTGAGCATGGCGATTCCGTTGCCGGTGGTGATCACGGCATTGCTGCCGTCGGGGCTCAGGACAGCCTGAACCACACGCACCCCTTCGGGAAGGGCCACCTTCTCCACGCCGGCCACTTCAACCAGCTGAGCGCTTGCGGACAGGAAGCCGCCGAGCGCCAGAACAGTCAGTAAAGACTTTTTCATGGGATAGATGATTTTAATTGATTAATATTAGGGGAATTACGCTAAATTCAAGATTGCAGCCCCTGCTCTGACGGGCTGATTTCACGGTATGGTGTTCAAAATTACGCATTTTAGGCCGAAAATCGCTGTTAAAGAACATTAAATCCACGGCAAATCCCATTGTATGCACCGATGCCCCGGGTCTTAACAATTGTTGAGAGAATGAGGCGTTTGGGCGAATTTTGATTAAATTATCATAAAACACGGTTGGCGAGGCGGGGTAAGTGGGCCAGTTTTGTTAAATTTGTAGGCGAAGCCGCCAAAAGGCCCGCCGCACCGCAGGCCGCAAAGCCGCAAATTTCCAACCGCAACACCCCGAATAACCATGGTTTACATTGTTCTCTCAAGCATGATGATAGCCGTCACCGCACTGGCAGTGTTCATGCCCCGCATTCCCGCCTCACTGTTCAGCTACTGCGCCATGTGGATGGCCCTTGCCGGCGGCGTGGCCTTCTTCAGCGCCGAGACCATGGTGTTCTGGGGAGTGGCAACCATTCTGACGCTCGGCATCAACTGGATGCTGCCACGCCACATCTGGCGCTCCACCGTCGGACTGCCCTTCATGGCTGTGGGAGGCCTGGCAGGCATGGCTGTGGGCGCGGTGCTCAACACCATGGCGGCTATAATTCTGGGAACGGCACTGGGCTGCCTGTTCGGCGCCGTGGCTTTCGCCAACACCGGCGCCGGCCGAGCCGTGATGACCTTCCCGAGCAAACCTTTCTTCAACTATCTCGCCGCCAAGGGGCTGCCGATAGTCGTAGCGCTGTCTATGGCCGGAGCCGTACTGGTGCAATTCGTACAAAGCCAATCATGAGGATCCTAAGCCGCATACTCACAACAGCCGCCATAGCCCTGATGGGCGCTGTCAGCGTGCAAGCGCAGGCAATCAAGCCGGAACATCCGGACATGGCGAAGATCAAGACCGAATCAACCAACCCCAAGTCGAAATACTACTATCCCCGCCTGCTCAAGATGTTTATGAGCAACGACACGGTGATGACCACCGAGGACTACAAGTATTTCTACTACGGAACCATGTTCCAGGAGGACTACAATCCATACCGCCCCTACGCTTTCTCCGACGAGCTGAAGCGCACACAGCCCCTCTACTTCAAGCAGGAGAACCTGACCCGCGCCGAGCGCAGCCAGATCGAGACCCTCGCCAAGAAATCGCTCGAGGACAACCCGCTCGACCTGTCGCAGCTCATGTACCGCGTGTATGTCTACGAGAAGAACCAGAAGTTCAACCTTGCCAAAATCTGGAAGCACAAGCTGGACCGCCTGCTGCTCACCATCGCCAACTCCGGAACGGGCGAGGACCAGGAGCACGCATGGGTGGTGGCCTACCCCTCGCACGAGTTCGAGTTCTTCAACATCTCGGGCGGCAGCGTCAAGGACCGCGAGTTCATGCCTCCCTACTATGAGAAGCTGACGGTGCTCAACAAGAAGGGCGACAAGACCTCGGAGCATTATTTCAACCTCCATCACCTGCTGGAGCAGTACTACATGAAGCACCCGGAGGAGAAGTAAGCGTCCCTACCGGTTTAGCCGACGATAGTCGCGTGTTATTGCGGACGCTCTGACCGAGCGACCATACATTTTATGATATAAGAAAAGCCACGGTGCCGACTTGCGGCGCCGTGGCTTTTCGCTGTTATGAGGAGGGGATATGTGTTTTCTTTACCAGACGAAGGTGGTGAAATCGGTCGACGAGGTTGTGGGCGAGGTCACCTCGGTGGCTATCAGGCGTGTGGGCTGGCCCTTGGCGTTGAGTTCCCAGTCGAAGGTGGTGTAGTAGTTGGCGGTGCCCACCTTCTCCATGCGTGCGGGAAGCGATGCAGTGGCCTTGCCGAGCAGACCGGCATAGTAGGCGGCGCCCATTTCGTCCATGTCGATGCCGAAGCACTCGTCGAAGAGCATCAGGTTGCCCTTGTTGGCGATGGGTTTTTCGCCGTAGGTCACGTGGTAGGTGGCGTTCTCGGCAGGTAATGCCATGTTGACCACGGTTACGTTTGAGATGTTCATTCCGGTGTACTCAATGTCGGTGGTCTCGTACTGGCCGGCAACGGCGCCCTCGGAGCGGCGGAGCTGCTTGAGCTGGCCGTCGGCGGTGTAGGCGAAGTACCATTCCTCGGCGGGCTCGGTGGGATCCACCTTGCCGTTCTCGTAGAATGTCTGATGGGCATATTCGGCATAGCCCTGCGCATTGGTGCGCACTTCGAGCTGCGACTCAAGCTTGCCCTTGTCAGTGATGGTGATGATCACGTCGGGATCGGTGGGCGCCTTGTCGGCATCGGCGATGTAGTCGAATTTGGTCACTTCGCCGTCGGCGTCGGTAACCTGGAGCACGCGGCCCTTGGTGTCGGTGGCGATGGTGGCGCCGTCAACCACGCGGGGAAGACCGTTGGGAAATATTTCAGTGATATCGCCTCCGGGCGGGAGGTCGGGACCGTTGTCATCGTCGCTGCAGGATGTGAATCCGGCACAAAGGGCAATGGCAGCTGCTGCCAGAGGGAGTTTGTTGAGATAGTTCATAGTTGGGATTGTGTAAATGTGGTTATGTTATGTCAGTGAACATTAATAACAACAAGCGCACAGGCGAAAAGTTCTGCGGATGCGGCATGAACAAAGGCGGCGGCGCAGGCGTTAAAGGGATATGTTCGGCGAAACGAACCAAGGACTGACACTAACTTTTTCCCGCTTTTTCCGACAGGAAAATCATTCTAATACTCTGTAAACACGCAGCGCCCGAGCCTGTTGGCCCGGGCGCTTGCTTATTTTGGACGGATTGTTGGCGTTTCGACGGTCAGTTCTTCAGGAACTTGGCTGAGTGGGTGCCGTTCACGCGGACAACGTAAGCACCGGGGGTGAGGGCAGACACATCGGCGGTGTTGCCTGCGAAGGCTGCCACCTGGATGCCTGCGAGGCTGTAGACCACTGCCGAATCAACCTCCACACCGCTGATGGTGAGGGTTCCTGCCGAGCACGATACGGCTATCGAGGCCTGGGCGTCATCACCGGTGGCTATATCGCTCACACCGAGGAAGTTCTTGTCGCGAAGGGTATAGACGGCGATGCCGTTGGCGGGGCAGTACTGATAGAGCTTGTAGGTGCCCTCGTCCACCTTTTCGGGGATGAGCCAGTTGAAGGTGGAGTAGTTGCCGCCGGTTTCGTAGCCGAGCGAGCCGATGGGGTCGAACGAGCCGACAACGGTGCCGCGAGTTGCGTCGCCGACGCTCATGTTGCGGACGGTGAAGCCGCCCTTGTAGTTGGCGCCGGAGCTATGGGCATAGATCTGGTTGCCGCGCAGCTTGAAGTAGGCTGTGCCGCCTGTGCTGTTGCGGGCGGGGACTGTGGTGCCCTGACGGTCGGGGAACAGAGCGGTGCTTGCGCCGCCGTTGTAGATCTGCACGCCGGTGCCGCGAACCTGGTAGAGGAAGTTCTCGGGGTCGTTGCTCTGAGGCACAACGTAGCCGGCGGTGGTGCCTGCCATCTTGAGTTCCGCCGAGGTGGTGGCTCCGGTCACGGCCCCTTTCTCAACGGCTATGACGCTGACAGCAGTCTGCTTGTTGGGGAAGAGGTAGATGTAGCCGGTGCCGTTGTACAGGTCGCCAGAGGCGTTGATGAAGTTGACCTGGCCGGCCAGCGTGCTCACTGCCGAGAATTCGATGGGAGTGCCGGGGTTGGCGGGAGTGCAGCCGGCGGGATAGAGGATGAACGAGTGCTCGGCGCCGGTGGCCTTGTCGTTGCGGACCAGGATGTTGCCGGCATCGTCGCGTGCGCAACCCCATCCGGCGCCGCCGGGCATTGAGCCCATGAGGCCCTTGGAGTCAAACACATAGATTTTCTTGTCCACGCAGTTGTTCACGTAGAACAGGCCGTTGACGGCGGTGCCCTGCTGGGCGTTGGTGCCGTCAATGTTGCCGGGATGGTTGCCGGTGGTGTTGGAGAGGATCCAGTCGCGGGTGAGCTCGAGGTCGACAGTCTCCACGGGCTCTTCGACGGGCTCGGCGTTGAGAGCGAACGAGGCCATGCCCTGGCCGGCGGCGAAGATGTGCATGAATGTGCCGGCGTCAGTGATCTGGAAACCGGTGGCGGCGGCAGTCATGGGAGCTGTGCCTAGGCCTTCGTGGAGCTTGGGCGACACGGGCGAGAGTGCGGCCAGACCGGCGGTGGCATCGTAGAGGCGAGCCGAGAAGTTGGCGCCGTTGGCGTCAACCGAGGGAACCAGGGCATAGACCTTGGCGGCACGGCGGTGGAACGACATGCCGATGGCGCCATTGGCCAGGATGCCCTCGGCGGGAGCGGCAACGAGTGTGAGCGGCTGGCGGGTCTGCTCCCAATTGAAAGCGTACTCGGTGGGCTGCATCACGGGGCTGTCGATGAGGATGTTGTTGCGGCTGGTGGGAGTCACGGTAATCGAGAAGTCACCCCAGTTGGCGGCTGTGTAGGCGGGGTCGTAGCAGTAGGATGCTTCGGCCTCTACGAGGCTGCCGCGCTCCACCTTCAGGCCGGCGATGCGGTAGGTGGAGCCGGAAGCGGAGCGGGTGGAGACGTAGAGCTTGAGGTTGCGCGACATGCCTGAAACGGCCATCACTTCGCCGCAGAGGGCGTTTGACCAGTTGCCGAGGACGGCTTCAGCCTTGTTGACGGCAATGAGCACTTCCGCAGCAGCCGAAGAGTCGGCCCAACTGTATACGCGGAACACCGACTCGTCGTTGCCGTCAGCCGCGAAAGGGACGGTGGCAACGGTTGAAGCGAGGAGGACACCGTCAGCAGTGGCGGCGATGTCGCCGATGCGTGCAGTGATGCCCTGGAGGTTCATGGTGCCGAGCAGCTTGCCGGTGGCGGCGTCGATGCGCGAGATGGACTGTGTGCCGGCGGCATCGGCGGCGAGGACGTGCCACACACCGTCGATGAGGACGGCGCGGCGCACTGTCAGACCGGCGAGGGGAGCGTCGAACTCAGCCACTTTCTCGGGCTGGTATGCACCCTTGACGGGAGCGTTGACAGCGGGATAGTCAACGGTGTTGGGGCCGTTGAAGCGGTTGGGGTCGAGTTCCGGGAGAGCCTTGGGGTCGAGCTTGTCGGTGGTGATGAAGTCGCAGCCCCAGTTGCCGTACTGCAGGTAGCCCTCATCGTTGTTGGTGGTCCACATGTTCACCTTGAGGCCTGCGTCGTGGTACTTCTGGACGGTGCTCTTGTCGAAGTAGGTGGCCTGGATGTCGGCGTCGATGCCCCACTTCACACACCAGTCGAAATGGTTTGCCCAGTACTGGCCGGTGAGGAACTGCAGCTCGATGTCGGGATAGTTCTTGCGGATGTACTCCAGGCATGGCTTCATTGAGGTCATGATGATGCAGGAGTTGCGGAAGCCGTTGTCCTCCACCAGCTTGATGAGAATGGGGATGTTCGAGCAGTCGTTGCTGTTGATGCCCGTTGCCCACTTGAGCTCGATGAGGGGCTTCACGCCGTACTCCTTGCAGACGTCCAGATACTCCTGGGCTGAAGCCAGGCGGCCGGTGTACTTCACGCCGCCGCGTGTCTGGGTCAGGTTCACACCCTGGAGCTCGTCGAGGGTTGACGAGGCGATGGTCAGGGTCTTGTCGCCGAGGCGCTGTGTGTCGTCGTCATGGGTGCAGACCAGCTTGAGGTCCTTGGTGACCTTGAAGTCGGTCTCGAGGTATTCGTAGCCGCGCTTGGCGCCTTCAGTGAACGACTGCACGGTGTTCTCCACGCCGATGTCGGAGCCGCGATGGCCCACGAGCAACGGACGAGAAGCCCATGACGGCAGAACTGCCGCCACGGCAATGACGAGAGTGAAAAGTTTCTTCATGAAGTAGGTTTTATGGTAAGTAATGTTGATTCAAGGGTGTGGCGAAAAGTCGCCGAGGTGCCCTGAGCGGGCGGAGTGTGGAATAATATTCCACAAATTTAGGTGTTTGCCCCGTGAAATGCAAATATTGTCAGGGTCAAACGCCTTTTTGCAGCAAAACCGGAGCGTCAGCGGCGCAGGTTGCCGGTGGTGCCGCTCTGCTGCTGCAGGCCGCCGAAGCCTCCGAAGCCGCCACGGTTGCCGCCGTTGCCGCGGTTGCCGTTGGTGCGGTTGCCGCCGGTGGTCAGGCGGTTGTTGCGCTGTGCCGGATCGATCGGGTCGCCCCATTCGTCATACTCCACGTCCTCGTCGTCGGTGGGAGCCTTTTCGCCCTTCTTGAGCTTGGGCTTGTTCTTCTTGATGGCGAAGGGTTTCTGTGCGTCGAGGGCCAGCTCGTATATGTTCCATGCCTGCTCCACGTCCCAGTTGGCACGCAAATCAAGTTTTTTGTTGTAATAATACACCTCCTCGGGCTGGATGGAGTCGCCGACAGAGCCGGTGTCCCACTTGCCGTTGGCATTGGCGTCGATGTAGAGGCGCGCATAGTATGTTCCGGGGTCAAGATAGCGGAAACGGGCCTTGCCGTGGTCGGCGAGGACAGTGCGCACGGGGTTGTCGGAATTGTTGAGCAGCTCCACCATGAGGGGCAGCGTGTCACAGCCGGAGATATTGAAAACCAGGTTGGCGTATTCCTCGGGCTGTTTCACGGTGAATTCGTGCACTATCTCCTTGTTGTGAATGCCGTAGATGTCGGCCACGGCGGCCGAGTCGACCGTCAGGCGGTACTGCATGCCGGGCACGCACTGGAAGTCGACGGCAAGGCCCAGTAGCGGACTCAGGCTGTCGGGGACGGGTGCGGCAAAGGGCACGTCGGACCACAGCGAGTCAACGAGGTGCTCCAGGTGGAAGCCCAAGGTGTCAACAGAGCCGAAAGGCGTCGGCGACATCAGTCGCAAGGGCTCGTAGATGTGGTGCTGGGTGGAGTTCAGCACCTGGAGGTTGAGGAGCACGGGCGGCTCTGGAAGGGTGTCGTTCTTGGCCTTTTTCTTCTCCTTCTTCTTGGGCTCGTGCCAGAAGAACTTGAGGGTGTCCGTCTGCCAGACAGTCTGGTTGAGCGTGTCGGTGCCAAGGTGTCGCACTGACATCAGGAGCGAGTCGATGGCGAGGATTTCGGGCGACTCGAGCCAATAGGTGAGGGTGTCGCGCGTGGTGTTGGCCTGAAGGAGCGAGTGGTCGGTGAGGCGCTGGCCGTTGAGCGGACCGCCCACCACTGACAGCGACGGGAGGGTGTCGGACGGCGCACCCATCTCGATGACCACCTTGCGGCGCTCGGGGCGGGTGTAGTTCTTGAGGTACTGGGGGCGGCGGTTTTCGTTGAACCAGGTGAGGAGGATGTCGTTGGGGAAGTAGGCCACGCCCGGACGGGTGACTATGGAGTCCTCGTCGGCGGCATTGCGCAGGGTGTCGCTCACGGTGATGGCCTCGACCGAGGGCGACACCAGCGTGCCGTAGAAGGCCACGTCCTCGGACACGTCCCAGGAGTTGTCACGGTTCAGGTCGTTGAGGGCGTAGACGCCGTAGCGTCCGGGCTTGAGGTTGCGCACGGTGAACTGGCCGTACTGGTTGGTGCGCGCCACGCGTTCGAATTTGGAGCGGGTTAAGGATGTGTCGGAGGGCTCGCGGAATATGCCCACGGTCATGCCCTGTGCGGGCTCGAGGGTGCGCGCTTCGAGCACCACGCCCGAGATGCGCAGTGTGTCTATCTCGGAACCGGTGGAGAAATCAAGGGCGAAGCCGTCAAGGATGTTTCCTTCGTTCAGGTCCTTTACGGCGTCGGCAAAGTCGATGGTGTAGGTGGTGTTGGGGATGAGCGTGTCACGGAGCTCCACATAGAGGTGACGGCCCAGCGAGCGCACCACCGGCGCCTGGGTCTGTGTGGGCGACACTATCACCTTGTTGAAGGGGTCGTCGAGCTGGATGTTCTCGTCGAACCAGGCATCGAGACGTGTGCGGTTCACATTGAGGGCACCCGGTGCCGGCGTGGAGCGCACGAACGTGGGGGGCACTTCGTCGCGGGCACCGCCTTCGGGGCGGCCAATGGAGGCACATGCTGCCAAAACCAGGGCAAAGACTGCCGCCGCGGCCAGGCGCATGGCTGAAATGGGGTCGGTGAAACGCTTCATGGCACAAAATTACACAAAAAGTGCGTAAGAATCCACAAAGTGAGGGTTAAAAGTGCGTGTACCGACGTCTGTGCCAGCTATGCCGGCCTCAGGCGTCAGGCGGCCAGGCGTGCACGGCGGCGCTCTATGCGGTCGACGAGGTGCATGACCAGCACGGACAGCACGAAGTAGGCGGCCGTGAGGCCCCACAGCCACAGGTAGGGGGTGGAATTCTCGGCAAGCGAGCCGCCGTTGGAGTTGATGCGCACAAATCCCTCAACTCCCCATGAACCGGGAACCACGTTGGCCAGCACGTTCCAGAGGGGAGGGAAGGCGTAGCGAGGCCAGGTGAGTCCGCTGAGGAAGAGGAACACCACCGAGGAGACAACCACTATGAGGAAGCAGCTCTCGCGGTCGGTGCACAGGTAGGCCATGGTCTGGCCGAAGAAGCAGGATGCGAGCACGAAGGGTACGGCAAAGAGCATATAGTCAGCGGCCGAGCCTATGTGGGGCAGGTTGAAGACGGTGGGGATGATGTGGAGCAGGTAGATGGTGGCGGGGATATAGAACACCGACACGCAGAGGGTGCGTCCCCAGGCCAGCGCCGACGGAGACACGCCCCTGAGCATGAGCGGGTCAATGCCGCCGTTGCGACGCCGGCGCTCACGCGAGGTTCCGGAGAGCATGCACATGCCCAGGACTATGCTCTGCTGCAGGATGAGCACCAGGATGCCGGGCATGATGAACGATGCGAATCCCTGCTGGGTGTCGCCCAGCATGTGCGCCTCGTTCGAAATGGGGGCGCCCGACAGCGACGAGGCGGCTGAGCCGAGCATGTCAGCACGCTGCTTTGTGATGTCGGCTATATCCTGAATCTGCACATCGGTGAGGGCCGAGGCGAAGGCGCGGTAACGCAGGAGCAGGCTCATCTGGGCGTAGAAGGTGGCATGGGCGGTCTCCATGCGGCCTATGTTGCGGCCATAGTCGCGGTCAATCTCCAGGATGCCGAACACCTTGCCTTCGGCCAGCCAGCGCTTGGCCTCGGGCATGTCGGTGGCATAGTCGTAGAGGGCCACGGTGGGCGTGGCCACGGCATCGCGGACCAGCTTGCGCGATTCGGCAGAACGGCTGCGGTCAATGACAGCTATGGGCATCTCTCGGACCACTTCGGGATTGTAGATGAGGGTGTAGACCACCGGGTAAATGAGGGGGAGCACGATGAAGAAAATCATCACACCCTGGTCATGCAGCACAATCTGCCACTCGCGCGCAAACGCCAGGGCGAGCGAAGAAAACCAGCGACTTATGCTTTTGAATGGATTCATATTGCCGAGATGGATTGAAAACGGGTTAGGAGGGAAGGAGACGCGTCAGGGCACGTAGACCGGGCGCAGACAGGCGCGCTTGAGGTGGAACACCGGCAGGAGTGCCACAAACGGGAACAGGAGCAGGGCCACGAAATAGAGGCGCGCATAGTAGAGCGGGAAGCCGTTCAGGGCCTCGGTGATGTGGATGAGGAAGTAATAGCGCACCGGCATTATGTAGCTGAACACCGATATGGCGCCGTACATGTCCTGCACGGGGAACGAGAATCCGGTGAAGGAGAAGGCCAGGATGGAGAGCAGTGCGCCTATCGACATGCCGAAACGCGGATTGGGCATGATGGAGGCCACGAACACTCCAAACGCCTGGCTTGCGGTGACCAGCAGCAACATGGACAGCAGGATGACCCACAGCGGACAATTGAGCGGGAACCCGCAGTAGCCGAACATCAGCGACTGGCAGCACCAGCCCACCAGGGTGAACACCACAGTCTGGGGAAGCAGCAGGCCGAAGAGGGCCAGAAGGATGCTGCCGCCGGAGTTGGCGAGCCAGCGGCGCGAGGTGCCGTTCTTGATCTGGTAGGTGATGGAGAAGATGGTGACGAGCACCACCATCAGCTCCATGACGCCGCCCATGAACGAGGGCGTGAGGTAGAGCGAATAGTCCGGCCCGGGATTGTGCAGGGCGTTGAACTCAAGGTCGACCGGGCGCACCAGGGCTTCGACGGTGGTGCCGTCCACGCCCACTGCCTGTGCCGTCTGTGTCACCAGGCTCGAGGCGGCGCCCACGGCCACGGTCTTATAGCCCTTGTAGGAGAACGTGCCGGGCACGAAGTAGGTGAGGTTGGCGTAGTATTCGATGGTGGGTTTGCGGCCGGCCAGGGCATCGGCGCCAAAGTTGGCGGGGATGACGTAGAAACCGAAAACGCGGCCGGTGCGCACAGCCTCCATGGCCTCGGAGTAGCTCTCGCAGTCCTCGGTGATGTGGACAAGCTGCTCGGCATCGAGCGAGCGCGTCATGGCACGCGACATGGGCGAGTGGTCCAGGTCGACGATGGCGGTAGGCACGCGGGTGGGCAGGCCCTGGTTGAGCAGACTCAGAAAGAATGCGCAAATGAGCAGCGGAAGGAACACCATGGCGAAGATGTAGATCCTTCGGGAGCCGAGGGTGAGGATGCCGTATTTAATGGATTGCCACATGGAGGAATCTGGGTTGTTAGATGGTTCAGAGAGTGATGGACCGGAGCGGACTTACTCCTTAAAAATGGCGCTCATGCCGGGACGCAGACCCTGCGCGCCGTCCTTGCCCACGGGGCGGGCTTTGATTTCGAAGGTGCGCGAGTCGTACTGGCCTGTCGACTTGGTGGCGCGCCAGGTGGCATAGGTGCCCATGTCGCGGATGTAGTACACTTCGAGCTCCTTCTCCTCGTTGTTCAGGCCGGGGACGAACACTTTGAGCTTCTGGCCCATCTTGAAGTCGGGGAGCATCTCCTCGCGCACGTTGAAGGTGACCCAGCGCTTGGCGGTGAGGATGTTCATGAGGGGTGCGCCCATTGACACGAGCTCGCCCACCTCGGGATAGATTTCGTCGACGGTACCGTCGCAGGGGGCCACCAGGTAGCTGTCTTCGTAGACGGCCTGTGCCATCTGCACACCGCCGCCGGCAGCGCTTACCATGGCCTTGGCGGCCTGCTTGTCCTCGGCCTGGGCTCCGGCCAGTGCCAGCGAATGCTGCGACTCGGCGGCGCCGAGCTGTGCACGGGCGGCATCGTAGGCGGCTTTGGCCTCGTCGCGTTTCTGTTCGGTGACCACGCCCTCTTTATAGAGGTTCTCCATGCGGTCGTAGGTCTTCTTGGTGATGCCTACGGCGGCTCGGGCGGTGGCCACCATGTCGGCGGCTGCCTGAATGAGCTGCTGGCGGGTGCCGGCGTCAACCTTGCGGTTCTGGGCCTGCGCCACCTGCTCCATGGCCTGAGCCTGGGCCAGCTGGGCCTCGGCGATGGACGAGTGTATGTGAATCAGAGTGTCGCCGGCGCGCACTGTGTCGCCTTCCTTCACGAAGATGTGGGTTACACGGCCCGCCATCTTGCCGGAGACGCGGACTGAGGTGCCCTCCACCTGGCCTTCCACATACTCGGTGGGGCGGTTCAGGCACAGGAATCCGAAAATGGCCACTACAGCCACGGCGATGACCACCACAGCGAGAGTGACAAGCAGGGAGCGGGAAGCACGGCGAATTTCCTGGGGGGAATTGTCGGAATTGTTGGGTGAGAAGTTTTCGGTTTGCATGCTATATGAGTGTTTTTTTGATTAGCGGATGTGGTGTTCAGTATACGAGTGTGCCAAGCACCTTGGAGAGGTATACGTTGCAGAGGCGCACCTCGATCATGGCGTCCACGTTCTCCGAGTATGCCTTTAGCCATGCGGTCTGGGCTCCGAGCACGTCGTCGGTGGTTAGCACGCCCTCCTTGAAGCCGATGTCGGCGCAGCGCAGGTTCTCGTCGGCGGCCTTGAGGTTTGACTCGGTTGACTGGAGGGTTTTCACGCTCTCGCGAGCCTTGAAGGCAGCCTGGTTAACCTGCAGGTTCACCAGGTCGCGGGCGTCCTCCAGACGGTATTTCATCACTATCTCGTCCGACTCGGCGGCCTTGTACTTGTTGTAGTTGCCGCCCCAGTGCCAGATGGGGATGGTGACCATGGCGCCCACCGAGAAGGCGCCGGAGAACTTCTTGCTGAAGCCGTTGAACATGTTGGGGTTGCTGAACGAGTAGGCGCCGACCAGGGCCACGTTGGGAAGCATGGCCGAGAGGGCCACGCGTTTCTGTGCGCCGGCCACCTTGATTCCGCTCTCGAGGGCCTTGAGGTCGCTGCGGCTCTGGTAAGCCTGCTGCAGGAGGTCGGGAGTGATGGCCGCGGTGCCGTCGATGCCGGTGGCTATGTCGAGGCGGAAGCCCTCGGGCTCGTCCACCAGATGCATGTCAGAGTTGATGGGCAGGCCGCACACCTGGGCGAGGGCCATGCGCGAGAGGGCCAGTCCGTTCTCCACCTTGGTGAGGTCCACGCGGGCCTGGTTGAGCTTCACGTCCACGTTGAGCTTGTCGGCGCGGGTGGCCACGCCCTGCTCCAGCATCAGGCCCACGTTGCGGTCGAGGGTGTCGAGCATTGCCACGAAGCTGACGGCCAGGTCGCGCTTGGCTTTGAGCGACACCACCTGCCAGTATGCGCCGTCAACGGCGTAGACCACGTTCTCGGCCTCGTTGTTGTGCATGTCCTCGGCGAGCTGCTTGGCGTAGCCGGTCAGGTCGTTCATGGCCTTGATCTTGCCGCCCATGTATATGGGCTGTGTCAGGGTGATGGCGCCGAAGAACACGTTGTGGATGTCGTAGGTCATCGCCTCCTTGGGGATGATGGCAATCTGCTCGGGGATAGGCTGGCCGTTGACCATGATGGGCAGGCCGGTCTCGGGATTCTTGACCAGGCCGAAGTTGTATTTCTGGGCATTGGGGTCTACGAGGGCCTGCGGATTGAAGGAGCCCACGGGCAGCAGCTGGTCGGAGTCGAAGATGGAGATTTTCTTCTGGTTGTAAGTGTAACCGCCGGCAAAGTCAATGGCCGGGAGGTAAGCTGCGAACGCCTCCTTTTTCTGATATTCGGCCTTGCGGATGCCCTGGCGGCTGATCATGAGCTGCTTGTTGTTCTTCAGGGCGAGGCTCCGGCAAGAGTCGAGCGAGAATGACTGAGCCATCGTCGCGATCGAGGGGACAATGAGAAGGACAATGGCAGAGAGGAATTTAAGACGTAACCTCATAGATGTGTTTCAGTTAGGTGAATGTTTGAAAACGTTGCGCAGGCGGCATCGTGGCCTTGTGAATGCGATGAACACTGGGGGTGCGGTGATGCTGACAGCAGTGCGCGCCCTTGCCGGATTTCCCGGACCGGACGGTGCACACAGTAAAGAACAAGCGAGCTGTGCAATGGGTTTGGCCTGCGGATACAAAATTACCTATAACAGAGAGGATAGACACGTAGAATTTCCGCTTAGAGCCAAAATTTGGAAAAAATTACCAAAATTAAGGCTATAAGTGCCACATCGGATGGTTGAATTTTCATAACTTTGCAGACTGAACCCGGGACACAGCTCCCCCACCCCTAATCCTATCCGTCAAACCGACTTACAATCCGCACAACCCATGACCCGGACCAAAACCCTGCTCAGCATGCTCATCGCCATAGTGGCGATGGCGATAGCCGTCCCGGCTCATGGCCAGATTGTGGCTGTAAACCAGGAGCGTATCAACGCCGACTCGCTCCGCCGCGACTTCGACAACCGGCCCTACTTCGGCCTCTACAAGGACAACTACTTCATTTTCGGCACATCGGTGGGACCAAAGCCTACCAAAGAGAACTCCAACGTCAAATTCCAGATTTCAATCTCGCAGAGGCTGACGCGCTCCACCCTACCCTGGGGGACGTACCTCTACCTGTTTTACACGCAGAAGGTGTTCTGGAACATCCTCGAGAACTCCATGCCCATGACCGACCTCAACTTCAACCCCGGCATCGGTCTGGCCAAGCCCCTGTTCGTCAAGAACAGATTCATCGGCAAACTGATCTTCCTGATCGAGCACGAGTCAAACGGCCGCGACGGCGACGCATCGCGCTCGTGGAACAAGATATCGCTCGGAGCCAACATCATGATCGACCCCATGCTGATGGTGCACGGCAAGGTGTGGATTCCCATTGTTGACGGCATGAACAACAAGGACATCCTCGACTACTCGGGCATTTACCAGGTGGGCCTGCAGATGTTCAGCCGCAACAGGAGGTTCAACGCATCGGTGACGCTGGTGAAGCGTCGCGGATGGAGACCCAACTACAACACCACCGTTGAGCTGGCTTACCGACTGTGGAACCGCGACAACCAGTTTCTGTTCCTGCAGTACTACAACGGCTACGGCGAAGGCCTCCTGGAGTACAACAAGTTCCACTCCCAGCTCAGAGTAGGCATAGTAATCAAGCCCAGCCTCTTCTCCGACTTCTAACCCCCCCACCCTTCACTACTGCAGCAACAGAAGGATGTGGAATTACGGAGGGCGGCTCTTGGAAAAGGGCCGCCCTCCGTGGTTTGGTGTCTGGATAGATTGGTGCTTGGGGTGCACTCCGGTGGATTACTCCATCAGTTTGCGGTAGCGCTTGCGGGGCAGGGGCTTGCCGTCGTTGTGCTCAATCTTGTAGTTCTCGTAGTCGGAGTAAGAGCCTTCGTAGAACACCACTTTGCCGTCGCCTTCGAACGACAGGATGTGTGTGGCGATTCTGTCAAGGAACCAGCGGTCGTGGCTGACAACCACGGCGCATCCGGCGAAATCGTCGAGACCTTCCTCCAGAGCGCGGAGGGTGTTGACGTCGATGTCGTTGGTGGGCTCGTCGAGCAGAATCACGTTGCCTTCCTCTTTGAGCGCCATGGCCAGGTGCAGGCGGTTGCGTTCGCCGCCTGACAGCACACCGATTTTCTTCTCTTGGTCGGCACCGGTGAAGTTGAACTTGGACAGGTAGGCGCGGGCGTTCACGTCGCGGCCGCCCATGCGGAAAGTCTCCACGCCCTGCGATATGACCTCGTACACGCTCTTGGCGGGGTCAAGGTCGTGGTGGCGTTGGTCTACATAGGCCACTTTGACGGTCTCGCCTACATCGAAGGTGCCTGCATCAGCCTTCTCCTGGCCCATGATCAGGCGGAACAGGGTGGTTTTGCCGGCGCCGTTGGGGCCGATTACGCCCACGATGCCGTTGGGGGGCAGCACAAAGTTCAGGTCCTCGAAGAGCTTCTTCTGTCCGAACGACTTGGCGAGGCCCTTGGCCTCGATCACCTTGTTGCCGAGGCGCGGACCGTTGGGGATGAAAATCTCCAGGCGCTCCTCCTTCTGCTTCTGGTCCTCGTTGAGCAGGCGGTCATAGCTGTTCAGACGAGCCTTGCCCTTGGCCTGGCGTGCCTTGGGGGCCATGCGCACCCATTCCAGCTCGCGCTCCAGTGTTTTGCGGCGCTTGGATGCCTGCTTCTCCTCCTGGGCCATGCGTTTGGTCTTCTGGTCGAGCCACGACGAGTAGTTGCCTTTCCAGGGAATGCCTTCGCCGCGGTCCAGCTCCAGAATCCATCCGGCCACGTGGTCGAGGAAGTAACGGTCGTGGGTGACGGCGATTACGGTGCCGGGGTACTGGTGGAGGTGCTGCTCGAGCCAGTCGATTGATTCGGCGTCGAGGTGGTTGGTGGGCTCGTCGAGGAGCAGGATGTCAGGCTGCTGCAGGAGCAGGCGGCACAGGGCCACGCGGCGGCGCTCACCGCCGCTGAGGGTGTCGATTTTCTGGTCGTCGGGCGGACACTGCAGGGCGTCCATGGCGCGCTCCAGCTTGCTGTCGATGTTCCAGGCGTCGGCGGCATCGAGCTTGTCCTGGAGCTCGGCCTGGCGTGCCATCAGTTTGTCGAAGTCGGCATCGGGGTCGCCGAAAGCCTCGTTCACCTTGTCATATTCGGCCAGCATGTCCATGATGGGCTGCACGCCTTCGCGCACCACCTCGATCACAGTCTTGTCGGGGTCGAGCTTGGGCTCCTGCTCCAGGTAGCCCACGCTGTAACCGGGCGAGAATACCACTTCGCCCTGGTAGCTCTTGTCAAGTCCGGCGATTATTTTCAGAAGCGACGACTTACCCGAGCCGTTCAGACCTATGATGCCGATCTTGGCACCGTAGAAGAACGACAGGTAGATGTCCTTCAGCACTTGTTTTTGGGGAGGGTAGGTCTTGGAAACGCCTACCATCGAGAAAATTACTTTTTTGTCGTCAGCCATTGTGTGTGTCTGTGTGAGTTAGGGATTGGAAAAAGAGCGGGCGCTGTCTCCCGTCCACGGCGGGACCGCCCCAGTGCCTCACTTGCGGTGCTTGGGGGCGAAGCGGGCGTTGTAGTCCACGCGGATCTTGCCGTTGACTATGTTGCTGAGCTTGGAGCGGATCAGCTGCTTGCGGATGGCCGAGAGGTGGTCAATGAACACCTTGCCCTCCAGGTGGTCGCACTCGTGCTGCACTATTCGGGCCAGGAAGCCGCTGATTTCCTCGTCGTGGGCCTCGAAGTTCTCGTCGAGCCACTTGAGGCGGATGTGCTCCGTGCGCTTCACGTCCTCCGAGATTCCGGGCAGGCTGAGGCATCCCTCGGCGCGGCTCACGGTCTCGCCGTCGAGCACTTCCACCTCGGGGTTGATGAGCACCATCTTGCGGCCTTTGCACTCCTCGAAGGCTTCGCCCACGGGGTCCGCGTCGATCACCACGATGCGGTCGCTGAGGCCCACCTGGGGGGCGGCGAGGCCCACGCCCTCGGAGTGGTACATGGTCTCGAACATGTCGTCAATAAGCTTTTTGAGCTCCGGATAGTCCGGCGTTATGTCTTTCGCCGTCTGGCGTAGTACGGGGTGGCCGTACATGTACACTGGTAGTTTCACTTTCTATGCTGTATTTTTTCTTATTTGTCGTTGGTTTGCGGCCTTGCTCACATCCCCTTGGAGTTGAGATAGTCGTTGAGGATTATCGAGGCCGAGATGCGGTCCACCACTGCTTTGTCGCGTCGCTGCAGCTTTTTCATGCCGCCGTCGATCATGGCGCGGTGGGCCAGCACCGAGGTGAACCGCTCGTCGAAGAACACCACCGGCGTGGGGGCTATCTCCTTGCGCAGGCGGTTGATTACCGGCGTGAGATACTGCATGCTCTCGGACGGCGCCCCCGACATCTGCGTGGGCTTGCCCACCACCACCTCGTCCACGCCTTCGGCGGCTACATAGCGCTTGACGAAGGCCACCAGCTCATGTGTGGCCACCGTCTCCAACGGGTTGGCAATCAGGCGCAGCGGGTCGGTCACGGCTATGCCGCAACGTTTGCGTCCGAAGTCTATGGCAAGGAGTCGTCCCATGGCAGGTGTTCTCTGATGGTGTCGGTTCTATACGTGCAAGGCGGGAGCACGGACGCCGCGGCCGCTTTGGCCGCATCGTCCGGTCCCGTCTGCAAAGTTACAAATTTTCAGCAATGTGCGCAACTCCGGGCGCTCACACCAGCATGCCTGCTGCCACCTGCTGGGCGGCGTCGGCGCCGGCGATGGCGGCCGCAACCTCCAGAGCGAAGGGGAGGGCCGACGAAGGGCCGTTGCCGGTGATGGTCATGCCGTCGCGCACCACACGCTTGGCCTCGGGCTTGGCGCCGTTTTTAACGAGCAGCTCCTCGAAGCCGGGGTAGCAGGTGGCAGTCTTGCCTTCGAGCAGTCCGAGCTGAGCCAGGACCACTGCCGGCGAGGCGCAGATGGCGGCAATGCCCTTGCCGTTCATCTGGTGTACCTTCAGCAGGTCGCCGAGGGCCTTAAAGTCGAACAGGTTCTGGGCGCCGGGCATTCCACCGGGCAGAACCAGCCAGTCGGCGCCGCCGAAGTCGGCCTCTTTGAATGTCACGTCGGCCTCTATCGGCACACCGTGTGCGCCGGTCACCTTGCGGCCTTCGTTGATACTCACTGTCTTAACCTCCACACCGGCACGGCGGAGCACATCCACCGGGGTCAGGGCCTCGACTTCCTCAAAGCCATCGGCCAGAAATACGAATGTAGTCATCTTCTTGTATGTTTTATGCTGTTTGTGGCGTTGTTTCTTGCACCGGGAGGAGCCTTTTTCCGGCCTCCCGCCAATTTCACGCCTTAAAGATAACAATTTTAATCCGGAAAAAGACTAAATTTGCACCCCGACTTCACAAAGTAATTCTAAAAAACCAGATGATGGCCCATTTCTCCCTCCGCAAATTCATCCCCGTCCTGCTCGCATTCCTGGCGCTGACCTCATGCCGCAAGGCTCCCGAGTGGCGCTATACCGGCGGCGCGGCCTGGGGAACAGTGTTCAACATCACCTACCTCTCCGACACCGACTTGTCCGATTCGGTGACAGCCGTAATGCGCCAGGTGGAGCTGGCGCTCAGCACCTTCGACAAGCAAAGCAACATCTCGGCCATCAATTCCGGTGCCACTGACACCCTCGCGCCCATGACCTACCATGTTTTCCGCGAGGCCAAGCGCGTTAATGCCATCAGCCATGGCGCCTTCGACCCCACCGTTGCCCCGCTGGTCAACCTGTGGGGCTTCGGCTACAGGACATCGCTCGACGAATCACCTGACAGCGACCGCATAGCCGCCGTCCTGGAGCGCGTGGGCATGGATGCCTGCTCGGTTGACTCCGTTACCCGCGTGGTCACCCGCAAACATCGCCACACCGAGTTCGACTTCTCGGCTATAGCCAAGGGCTATGGCGTTGACTGCGTGGCCGATATGCTGCGCCGAAACGGATGCACCGACTTCATGGTGGAGATTGGCGGCGAAATGGCTGTGGCCGGACAAAATCCTCGTGGCACCGAATGGCGCGTGCAGATCGACAGTCCGCTCAGCGACAGCGTGTCCCACGCCCCGCTCCGCGTGCTTCCGCTCTCGGACTGCGCCGTGGCCACCTCCGGCAACTACCGCAACTACCGCCGCCTGCCCGACGGCTCCATCGTGTCTCACACCATCTCGCCTGTGACCGGTCGCCCCGTGCGCAGCAATGTACTGTCGGTAACCGTGTTTGCACCGCAATGCATCACTGCCGACGCTCTCGCCACCGCCGCCATGGTCCTTCCCCTCCCCCAGGCTCGCGCCATGCTTGCCTCCCAGCCAGGCGTCAGGGCGCTCATAGCCGTGGCTCCGGTCCCGGGCACTGACTCGCTGACGGTCATCGCCGTGCCCTGATTGGCAGGGCCAAGGTTGAAATCTGTTGAAACTTTTATCACATCATCAAACAAACTATGGAAATACTCATATCCCTTGTCACCCTCGCTGTGGGCTTCATTGCCGGCTATCTCATTGCCGGGCGCAAATCGGCGGCCTGCGCCTCGCAGGTCAGCGTCCTCGAGTCGCGGCTGACCGACGCCAAGGTCTCCGCATCATCAGCCCTGAGTCAGGCCGAACGCGCCCACGAGCGCATCCTCGCCGACCGTGACGCCGAGCACCAACGCACACTCCAGCGCCTCGACGCGGCCCACCGCCAGTCGCTCGACGCGCTCCAGGAGCGTTTCGACGAAACCGTGGACAGACTCAAGGCCGAGCTCGAAGCCGCCACCGCCGACATGCTGCGCCGCCGCGAGGAGGAGTTTGCCGCATCAAGCCGCAAGAGCGTGGCTGGTGTCCTCGAGCCTCTCAACAACACCATCTCCGAGATGCGTTCGGCCGTGTCGGAAAACACGCGCCGCCACGCCGAATTCTCCGGCCAGCTCACCGAGAACATCCGCTCGGTGATGGAGCACAGCGACGCCGCGCGCATCAGTGCCGACCGCCTTGCCGACGCCCTCCGCGGCGGTGGCAAAATCCAGGGCGACTGGGGCGAGACTGTTCTCACCGAGCTCCTCGAGTCGCAGGGACTCACCGAAGGCGTGCACTTCGACACACAGACCTCGTTCCGCTCCGACAACGGCACACTCCTGCGTCCCGACGTGGTGCTCCACCTCGACCATGAGCGCGACGTGGTCATCGACTCGAAGGTTTCGCTCTCGGCCTACATCGACTATATGAACGCCGCCACCGACGAACACCGCGCACAGGCGCTGAAGGCTCATGTGGCAAGCGTGCAGAAGCATGTTGACGAACTCGCAGCCAAGAACTACTCGGCCTACATCTCGCCCGGGCGCACCCGCATTGACTATGTGATCATGTTTGTGCCCTGCACCGCCGCGCTCTATGCCGCCACATCGCAGAAAACCTCGCTATGGCGCGACGCCATGGACCGCGGCGTGTACATTGCCGACGAGCAGACGCTCTATGCCGCCCTGCGCATCATCAACATGACCTGGCGCCAGATAGCCCAGGCCGAAAACCATGAAAAAGTGTTCAAATGCGCCAACGAGATGCTTGACCGCGTGGCCCAGTTCCTCGACACATACAACCTCATCGGCACCAGACTTGCCGACGCGCAGGCCGCCTTCGAAAAAGCCTCGAAAAAACTCCAGGCATCCGGCCAAAGCATTCCCCAGACCTGCCGCAAGCTCCAGGACCTCGGCGCCCGGTCCGCCCGCAAGCTCACCCTCCCCGACTCGCATGATGCGTAAGGAGACATTCAAGCCGGCAATTCACCGAATTTAGCTTAATTTGGTGAATTGATTCACCAATTTTAGCTGAATTTGGTGAATTGGGGCGATATTGGCTGATTTTTGGGGTATGACCGGAGGGTTGGGCCGGTCAGGGTTGGGCTGTCGGGGATTGAACGGTCAGGGATTGGACGGTCAGGAGGTTGGGACAGTCAGGGGTTGGAGCGGTAGGCGGCGACTGTGGCGGCTATGCCGCGGTCGAGCGACCACTGGGGATCGAAGCCGAAGTCGCGGCGGGCGTCGGAGATGTCGCAGTTCCAGTTGCGCTGGCGCATGATTTTGAATTTGTCGCGGTTGAGGGTCGACGCCTTGCCCTGGAGAGCGGCAACTTTCTCAGCCACTACCGACACGCCGTAGACGGCCCACATGGGCATCACCATGGGCACTACAAATTTGCGGCCGAGGTGCTTGGCCACGATGGCTCGGAACTCCTTCTGGGTGTAAGCACGGTCTTCGCTGATAATGTATTTGTGATGCACCACTCGTTCGGCCGGCGCCTGCAGGCACTGGAACATGGCGTTGACCAGGTCCTCGACGTAGATGAACGTGAGCATCTGGCGGCGGAAGCCAACTGAGAAGTCGAAATGGCGGTCTATGGACTGTATCATCATCAGATAGTCCTTCTCGTGGGGGCCATAAACACCTGTTGGACGGAATATCACCCATGGAATCTGGTCCGACTGCATCTCCAGTGCCATCTCGGCCTTGATTTTCGACAGTCCGTAGCGGGTGTTGGGGTTGGGCGGCGTCTGGGCGTCGATAGGAGTGTAGTATTTCTCGTCGGCGGTGCCTATGGCGCTCAGTGAGCTCATGTACAGGAACTTGCGGGGAACCAGGTTCTCGCGGCGCAGCGCTCCAACAAAGTCCACCAGATAGCGGTAGTTTATGCGGTTGAAATCGTGGAAGTTGGCGCACTTTGTGGCGCCGAGGTTCCAGATTATGTAGTCCCAGCCACCCTGCGGGGCGGACGTTCTGAGGGTTTCGGCCACGGCGTCGGGGTCGTCGTAGTCAAGGACAACGAAATGGAGCCCGGGGTCGGTGAGATAGCGTCGCGAGGTGGACTGGCGCACGCCCACATAAGTGTTGTAGCCGAGCTGCAGGGCACGCTTGGCGATGAAGCCGCCGATAAAGCCGCCGGCACCTATAATGAGAACTGAGGGTTTGGAAGTTTCAGACATGGAGGCTGATTATTTGTTGGAGAGTTGGCCGAGGTCGGACAGGCCGTCGGAATAGTGGTTGAGGATGGCAAGCTGGTAGGCGGCCATGGTTTTGCGGGCGAACTCCGAGTCGCTGAAGGTGCGCAGATGGCGCTGGCCCAGGCTTGCTGTCTTGTCGCGGAAATAGGCATCGTCCACCAGGCGTAGGGCGGCCTCGGCGTATGCGCCTACATCGTCGGGGCCAACGTATATGGCGCCGCGGCCGCCGGCTTCCTCGAGGCACGAGCCTGTGGCGGCAATGACGGGGGTGCCGCAACGCAAAGCTTCGACAACGGGAAGACCAAAGCCCTCGTAGCGCGACACATAGGCTGCGGCGCGAGCGCCGGTGTAGATGGCGGGGAGGTCGGCGAAGGGGATGCCTTCGAGCCACACCACACGGTCGCGCAGGCCCTTGGAGGCTATGTAGCTGTCAAGCTCCTTGGCATAGTCGGTTCTGCGGCCCACTATCACCAGCTTCACGTCGGCGGGCAGTGCGCGCAGTCCTTTGACGGCCAGCAGCTGGTTCTTGCGGCCCTGCACGGTGCCCACGCAGGCTATGTAGCGCTCCGGCAGGCCGTACTTGGCGCGCACGGCGGCCACAGCCTCGGAGCCGACGGGGGCGAACATGGCGTCGACGCCCTGGTATATCACGCGGATTTTGGCCGGATCGATGTTGAATTCCTGGACCAGGTCGGCCTTGGTGCGCTCGGAGATGGCAATCACTATGTCGGCCTGACGGGCGGAGGTGCCGTACTTGTAGTCGTAAACAGCGCGGTCAACGGCCTTGTAGTCAGACGGACAGCGGCGCCATATCACATCGTGGATGGTCACCACGGTGGGCAGGTCCACGCGGCTTGAATTGATGGGAATCTCGTTGCTGAGGCCGTGGTACAGGTCGCAGCCGTCGGCCAGGGCCTGCCGGCCCACTTCGAGGGTTCGCCACCATGTCGGGAGGCGGCGCATCATTTCCGACTGGGGACCGCACAGCTCCACATTGGGCAGCTCGGTGAGCTTTTCCGACATGGCGTTGGGGCCGCCCGCCGCATACATTACGAAGGTGTCCGACGGGAAGTGGAGCGCCATCTGGAGGATGGTGTATCGGGAGTAGTTGCCGAGGCCGGTCGAGTTGCGGAGTGCGCGCTTTGCGTCGAGGGCCACCCGCAGGTGGAGCGATGATTTAGGTTTCATGTCCGCGAAGTTACAAAATAAAACGGAGGGGGACAAAAAAACGGGCCCGCGCATCGGCGCAGACCCGTTTTGGGTGTTTTTGTATCGAATTCTCGGTGTGGGAGATTAGTCGATTGCCTCGTCAGCGGGGTAGCCGCCCATTTCGCGGATGGCGTTCTTGAGCATAACGTACTGCTGGAAGAGGTGGTTTACGGGAACCTCGTTCTTGGTGTAGTCGTGCATCGGGCTCTTGAGGAAGAAGCTCAGGAAGCGCTGAGTGCCGTAGCGGCCGGCGCGGGCAGCGAGGTCGCTGAGGAGCACGAGGTCAAGGCAGAGGGGAGCAGCGAGGATAGAGTCGCGGCAGAGGAAGTTGATCTTGATCTGCATGGGATAGCCCATCCAGCCGAAGATGTCGATGTTGTCCCATCCCTCCTTGTTGTCGTTGCGGGGGGGATAGTAGTTGATGCGCACCTTGTGGTAGTAGTCGGTGTAGAGGTCGGGCTGGATTTCGGGAACGAGGATGGACTCGAGGGTTGAGAGCTTCGAAACCTCCTTGGTGCGGAAGTTGGCGGGCTCGTCGAGCACGAGGCCGTCGCGGTTGCCGAGGATGTTGGTTGAGAACCAGCCGCTCAGGCCGAGGCAACGGGTGCCGATGATGGGTGCGAATCCTGACTTAACGAGGGTCTGGCCGGTCTTGAAGTCCTTGCCTGCGATGGGCATCTTGGTCTTCTCGGCGAGCTCCCACATTGCGGGGATGTCGACGGTGGTGTTGGGAGCGCCCATGATGAAGGGGGCGCCCTCGGTGAGTGCAGCGTAAGCGTAGCACATAGAGGGAGCGATGTGCTCCTTGTCGTCGGCCTTCATGGCCTTCTCAAGGTCGGCCAGGGTGTAGTGAACGGCGGGATCGGGAGCAACGTAAACCTCGGTTGAAGCGGCCCAGAGCACAACGATGCGTGAGCAGTTGTTGGCAGCCTTGAAGTCGCGGATGTTCTTGCGGAGGTTCTCCACCATTTCCCAGCGGGTGGCACCCTTCATGATGTTCTCACCGTCGAGGCGCTTGGCGTAGTTGTGGTCGAAAGCGGCGGGCATGGGCTTGATGGCCTCGAGCTCTTCCTTGACGGGGTTGATGTCCTTCTCTTTGAGAACTTCGGCGTTGATGGCCGACTCGTAAGCGTTAGCAGGATATACGTCCCAGCAGCCGAACACGATGTCGTTGAGGTCAGCGATGGGAACGATTTCGTTGTATTTGAGGTATTTCTTGTTTTCGCCTTCGCCAACACGCATTTTGTCGTACTGGGTCATGGAGCCGATGGGCTTGGCCAGTCCTTTGCGCGCCATGAGGACGCCGGTCATGAAGGTGGTAGCGACAGCGCCGTTACCGACAACCATCACGCCGAGTTTACCCTCGGCGGGTTTTACATTTTGATTGCTCATTTTGATGTTTTTGTTAGGTTGATTTTTTTGATTTTTTTCAGTGATAATGCCTCTCTCAAGCCCTGGGCGGGCGAAAAAGTGCGTAAAAGTACATATACTTTTTCAATTGAGCCAACTTTTTTCAATAAAAAATGGTCGGCAATTGTGAATATTATACAAATGTTTGCTTTGATAGCAAATATAGGTTAATTTAATAGGGTATTTTAGAGATTTATGTTAACGTAATTAAAGTGTGCAATGCTTGCATTTTAAAAAAAATCCTTACATTTGTGCCCGAAGAGCGAAACATTTCCTCAGCTGATTGTTGTAAGAAATGAGTACGTGTGCGAAACGGCCAAATCCGCCCTGTGCCAACGCCCTTTCCGCACATATATTATATAGGAGACAGGATGTGCTCCCGGTACCGATGTCATTCGGCAAGGGTACAACCACGGAAGCACAGCCGGCAACAGCCGGAGCGACGGTCAGCGCCAACAAGATTCAGGCACTCCTCCCTAAGCACCGACTGCACCGGTTCCACACCTGCCGCCTTTGCATCATACAGTAGGGAAATCCCCCACATTCACCCTTAACACAACCCAACTATGGCAGAAAACAAAGACAACAATACACAGCGCATCGCCCCGGGCAAATACGTGGAGATGGGCTACGACCTCTACACAGTGGAGGACGGCAAGGAGACCCTTGTGCACCAGACCGACGCCGACGATCCCGAAAAGATTGTATACGGCGTGACCGAAGGCATGATCGAAGACCTGGAGCGCGCGCTCCTCGGCCTCGAAGCCGGCGGCAAATTCGACGTTAGCGTCAAGGCCGGCGAAGCATTCGGCATGCGCGATCCCGAGCGCGTGGTGGAACTGGAGCGCGAAATCTTCGAGGTGGACGGCAAGTTCGACTCCGAGATGGTAAAGCCCGGCGCCGCCTTGCCCATGATGACAGCCGAAGGCTACCGCATCACAGGCATCGTGGAGAGCGTTGACGACAAAATGGTCAAGATGGACTTCAACCACCCCCTCGCCGGCAAGGACCTGCGCTTCCGCGGCAAAGTGCTGCTGGTGCGCGACGCCACCGAGGCCGAGCTCCATCCCGCCGGTGGCTGCTGCGGCGGTGGCTGCGGAAGCTGCGGCGACGGCGACTGCGGCGACCAGGGCTGCGGCTGCGACTCGGGCTGCTGCTCCAAGTAAGGACTCGCCCCGGCACCCACACACACTGAACTTTCGGCTCGAAAAACATGAATTTTCAGCTATTTATCAACAATCATAATCAACATTTTCAAAATTTTACCAAAATGAAAAAGATTCTTTTCTTCGCTGCCGCTCTGGCAGTTGTATCGCTTGCTTCTTGCGGAAAAGGTGAAAAGGACGCAGCTGCTGCTGACTCTGACACCGTAGTTGCTATCCAGGAAGAGGTTGTTGCCGCTGTTGACACCGTTACCAACGACACCACCGTAGCCGCTGCCGTTGAGGCCGTTGAGGCTGTTGTTCCCACCGAAGAGGCTTCTAAGTAAGCATTCTCTTCTTCGCAGAAGGAATACAAAACCCACAAGCGCACCGCCGGAATGTCCGCACACACGGACATCGCGCGCGGTGCGCTTTTTTATGCGTGAATGTGAGCCACCGTGTTTTGAAAATAGCGGGGATATAGCTAACTTTGCGGACAAAACCTCAACATTGTAAAAATTATGTCATTACTGAAAGATTTCAAAGAGTTTGCCATGAAAGGCAACATTCTCGACATGGCCATTGGTGTAATCGTAGGCGGCGCCTTCGGCAAGATAGTAAGCTCGCTGGTAGGCGACATCATCATGCCCGTAGTGTCCATAGCCACCGGCGGCGACGGCCTGAAGAACCTCAAGTATGTGATTGTACCCAGCCAGGAGGCCACCGCTGAAGGCGTGGCCGCTGTCGAGGAAGTAGCCATCAACTACGGCATGTTCATCCAGAACATCGTTGACTTCCTGATCATCTCGTTCAGCATCTTCATGGCTCTGCGCCTTATCATGAAGTTCAAGAAAAAGGAGGAGGAAGCACCCGCCGCACCGGCAGGTCCCACCACCGAGGAGCTCCTGACCCAGATCCGCGACATCCTCGCCAAGGAAGAAAAAGGCAAGTAAGAATAGGCTCTGAGACACAGACAATTATAAGACTTATAAGACATATAAGTCTTATAAGCCGTGAAAGTCATGTAGTTATGGCTGTTAAGCTACCTATTTTCCTGCTCGGATTCATGGGCTGCGGAAAGACCACGCTCGGACACGCGCTGCATGTGCGGACGGGTGTGGACTTTGTGGACCTCGACGTTGCCATCGAGGCGCGTTCCGGCATGACCGTGAAGCGCATATTCAACGAGCTCGGCGAGGCCCGGTTCCGCGAGATGGAGCGCGAGCAGCTTCGCCACGAGGCCCGCCGCAACGGCATAGTGGCCTGTGGCGGAGGCACGCCCCTGCAGCCCGGCAACATGGCGCTGATGAACGAGATAGGCACCACGGTGTGGCTCCAGGCGCCGGAATCGGTGCTGGTGCGCCGGCTCAAGGAAGCGCGCGATGCCCGTCCGCTCATAGCCACCCTCGGCGACAAGGAGCTGGAGCTCTTTGTGGCCGACACCCTGCACCGCCGTTCGCCCCACTACGCCATGGCCGCCGAGACATTCGATTCGTCGCGGCTCGAGGACGAGGAGCAGATTGCAGCCTCGGTCAACGAGTTCTGCCGCCGTTTCGGGCTTTAACTCTTTAATATACACACAGATGAACACCACCACACAACGCATACCCCTGGAGCAGCTTTTGGAGGAAGCCTGCGGCAAGCGGGCGCTGACGCTGGGCGTTCCGGCCCCCGACGGACACAGCCGCCGCTTCGCGCTGACGCCCGAGGGCGCCGCCATGTTAGTGAACCGCGGCTTCGACGTGAGGATAGAGCGCGAGGCAGGCCGTGCCATCCACTATCCCGACGCACGCTATCTGCGCGCCGGAGCACGCATGGTGAGCCGCGCCGAGGCCTTCGGCTGCGACATGGTGCTGGCGGCCGGCACACTCGACGTGGCCGACGCCCTGCGCGTGCGGCGCGGTGCGCTGGTGCTCACACTGATGTCGGCCATCACCGGCAGCGCCGACGCCATGCGCGTGCTGCTGGAGCGACACGTGGTGACTCTGGCTCTCGACCTGGTGGCCGACCAGAACGGACACACGCCTTTCGCCGACATTCTCAACGAGATTGACGGCCGCGCAGCAATGGCCGCGGCTTCGACCATGCTGGCCGACCCCGCGAGCGGCAAAGGCATACTGCTGGGAGGCATAGCCGGGATAGTGCCCTGCGAGGTGACCGTAATAGGCGCGGGCATAGGCGGCATGGCAGCGGCACGTTCGGCCATCGGCCTTGGCGCCACGGTGAGAATGTTCGACACCGACGTTTACCGCCTCCGCGAGGCAGCGGCACAGCTGGGCGACGGCGTGATCACGTCGGCCATGCACCCAAAGGTGGTGGTGACGGCTCTGCGCACCGCCGATGTGGTGATAGCCTCGCAGACCCACATGCCCCACGCCGTCGACGCCGACGTGGTGGCCGAAATGAAGCGCGGAGTGCTGACATTCAGCATCGACGGCACCGCCACAGGCGCCATGGACACGTCGCCGGTGTTCCCGTCGATGCCGTGCGTTGACCTCAGCGACGGCGAGAGGGCCCGGGCAGTGCTCAGGGCCAATGTCGATGCCGCCGGCGACCGACCGGTGCGCCGCGTGTGCTTCACCAATGCCGCCGCCACCGTGCCCCGCACCGTGGCCATGGCGCTGAGCAACGCGCTGACCACCATGTTTGCCGACATAGCTCTGTGCGGCAGCGCCGTGAGCAACGCCCTCAAGCTTCATCCGGGCATGCAGCGCGCCGTCTGCACCTTCATGGGCAAGCCCGTGAACGCACGCCTGGCCCGCCGTCTGGGCATGAGGCCCGTTGACATCAACTTGCTGCTGCAATTCTCATAACGCGCTGACTGCAAATGGCAAAGAAGAGAAAATACTACGTGGTGTGGGAAGGATTCGCACCCGGCATTTATGACAGCTGGGAGGAGTGCGAGGCGCAGATAAACGGCTATCCCAAAGCCAAATACAAGTCGTATCCCGACCAGGACTCGGCCACCGAGGCATTCCGCAACGGCTACAAAGGCGCCGACGATGCGTCGATGGCCATATTCCGCGCCATGGCCGAGCACATCAAGGAGGAACAGCAGGCCAAGCGTGCCGCCGAAACCCCTGTGTGGCAGCGATATCCCGAAGTGCTGAGCAACGCCATAGCCGTCGACGCGGCCTGCTCGGGCAACCCCGGGCCGGTGGAATACCGCGGCGTGCGCGTCTACGACGGCGTGGAGCTCTTCCATGTGGGACCGCTGCAGGGAGGCACCAACAACATCGGCGAATATCTGGCGCTTATCCATGTGCTGGCACTCCTCAAAAAGCACGGCGACGGCACCACCCCCATCTATTCCGACAGCCGCACCGCCCAGGCATGGCTCCGCAACCACCACAGCAACACCAAACTGGCCCCCACGCCACAAAACGCACGCATCCGCGAGCTGCTTGACCGTGCCGACGCGTGGATAGCCACCAACCGTCCCACCAACCCCGTGCTGAAATGGGACACCGACCACTGGGGCGAAATCCCCGCCGACTTCAACCGCAAGTGAAGCCAACCACCTGACCAATAAACACATCACCGCACACCGCAAGGCGCGCACCCCACATAAGGTGCGCGCCTTGTGACATTTTAATATCCAAACCCATGACACAGGTTGAGAAATGTAATTTGCACAGCCGAAAATAAATTTATAAATTTGCGCTTTTCCAATAGGAATCTCATTAAAATTCCAATCACATCGGCAAAACAGGCATAGATATTAGGTACAACAATACTCAACCCTTAAAAATCAACAAAATGGCATTATTTAAAAAGCGTAGACTCGCAGGAGCGATTCTGGCAGTGCTGTTTGCGTCAGCAGGCGCAGCAGCTACAGTGCCGGCATCGGATGTGGATGTCTACTCAGGGTTCTTCGGACAGCTGAAGCAGCAACAACTGCGGCCGGCGGTGAAGAATCCGGTGCAGGCGCCGGCCTGGAACATTCAGCTCCCGGAGCAAGGAAAAGTGCAACCGCAGGCGTCGCCGCAGTCGCAGGCGGCAGCCGAAGCGGCAGCCATCCGCAAGACCCGTCCCGTGAAAATAACATCTACAGCCGACCTGGCCGGTGAGCGAGTGCTCACAGTCAGGTCGCTGCTCAACTCATCGTTCGGCGACGGAGGTGGCGAGTGCACCGTCACCCCCATTGCCGGCACCGACTCCATCCTCATAGAGCATTTCTGGAACTATTCCATTAACCTGAAGGCCGCCGTCGACGTTGCCGCCGGCACTGTCACCATTCCCAACCAGGTGGTGGGACAGATGCAGGACAACGGCGACCTCGACATAGCCTTCTGCCAGAACAACGGCAAGCCCGACCGCAAGAAGGCCGTTACAGGCCGCATCATGTCCGACGGCAGCATTGAGATTGCCGACTGGTGGGGCATCTACGTGGTAGCCGGTGTGAACAAGGACCGCTACGCATACCTGGGCAACGAGACAAAAATCATGCGTCCCAACGCCACCATGAGCATGAACTTCAAGGACGGCAGAAAAGCCCTGTTCTCCGTGGTGGTGGACCAGCGCTATGACAATCGCGTCTACATCACCAACTTCGGCAACTACGGCATGACAGTCTACATTGACCTCAACACTCGTCGCGGCGGACTGATTCCCTGCCAGGTGGGCCGCCAGTACCCCGAAAACAAGGCCAACTTTCTGACCTGCGGCGTGGTGGGCTACGACTCCGCCGGCAATCCGCAGGGCGTTAGCAACGACATAGTTGTAAGCCAGGCCGCCGCCGGTGTGGACAACACCCTGCAGTGGGGCAACTGGACCGCAATTTCGCAGGGTACACAGCTGATGTATTGGGGCGCCATACTCGACGGCAAGATTGAGTATGAAGGCACATTCCAGTACCCCAAGGAGGTGACCGGCTTCCTGGAGGGCGAAGGCACCGAAACCTCGCCCTACCTGGTGAAGACTGCCGATGACCTCATCCGCCTGGCCCAGGGTGTCAATTCGGTGCCCGCCAGCCAGTACAATGCCCACCTCAACGGCGTGGACTGCGCCCGCGTATACGAAGGCAAGCACTTCCGCCTCGCCAACGACCTTGACCTGGGCGCCACACTTTTCACCCCCGTCGGTGCCGACCCCTTCCACTATTTCGCCGGCACATTCGATGGAGACAATCACACCATCAGCCATCTGAACATAAGCTCGACCGACGGACTGGCAGCGCTTTTCGGCCTTGTCGACGAGAAGGGCACGGTCAAGAATCTGCGCCTGGAATCCCCCAACGTGGAGTGCGCCGCACAGACAGCTGGCACAGTGGCCGGTTGGTGTTTCGGCACCATTGACAACTGCCACGTCAACAATGCCAATGTCAAGAACACGGCCCGCATAGCCGGCGGCCTTGCCGGCGTGGCCCACACCGTCACCAACAGCACCGTCAGCGACTCCTACATCCTGGGCGCCAACGGCAATCCCGGAGGCATCGCCGGCCAGGTGGACGGCCTGATCGAGAACTGCCATGTGCGCAACACCCAGGTGGTTGGCGCCACAGGCCAGGCAGGCCTTCCTGCCGGCGGTGTGGTGGCAGCCCTCACCGGCGCCACGGGCCGAAACCTGTCGTTCACAGGCACGGTGGACACCCGCACCTACCAGTGCACCATGAGCACCGGCGGCGTGGTGGGCGTGCTCAGCGACGCCATCCTGGAGCAAAGTTTCGCCGCCGGCACAGTGACCGCAGGCCCCACCGACAACCTGGGCCGTCGCTCGGCCGCAGGCGGCGTGGTGGGCAAAGTGTACGGCTCGGTCATCGACAACTGCTACTTCACCGGCAAAGTGTCAACCTACACCAACCGCTGCACAGGCGGCATCACCGGATGGCTCAACAACGAGACCGTCGGCGAAAATACCGTCACCCCCGTTGTGCGCAATTCCTGGACAGCCTCGGTAGTAACCTCCGAGACCTATCTCTACGACAAGGAGAAAGAGGCCCGCGAGACAGTGGGCTGGATTGAGGACGGATGCACTCCAGAACTCACCAACCTCTACTACGACAACCAGTGGACCAACCTGAACTCCACACGCTTCGGCGCCACCACCGCCCAGCTCACAGCAGCCGCGGGCCCCAAGGGCTTCGATGACTCTGTTTGGCAGTTCACTGCCGGCCAGTATCCCCGTCTGAAGGTCAACGCCGATTCCGAGGCCGCCGCACTGTCGGCTTCGGCCGTGGTCATGCCTGACCGCAGCTCGCTCAAGAAAGTATCAGGCAACGTGGAGCTCCATCCCCTCGGCGCCACCACCTACCGGCTCGTGCTCAACGGCGTGGCAGGCGACAAGGGCCACTTCAGCACGATAGAAGGCACCCTGCTGAAAATCACCGACCAGTTCGGCACCGACACCATCCGAGTGGCCAACGGCTCAACCAGCTATGACCTGGAGATCAAGATTGCGCCCGTGCCCTTCGCCGGCGAAGGCACAGAAACAAACCCTTACCTGATCAGCACCAAGGACGACATGATGGCACTGGGCAATGTCACCACCAAAGTGAAGCAGTATTTCCCCGGTGACCACTTCCTGATGACCAACGACATCGACATGCAGAATGACACCTCGTTCCTGGGCATATGCAACGACAAGGACGCTTACTGCAAGTTCGCCGGCATATTCGACGGCGGCAACCACACCATCCGCAACATGAAGTTCGACTTCATCCCATGGGACGTGCGTCCTGAGAACGCTCCTGACGGAATAGGCTCGTTCGACTCGAAGAAGGCCGAGAATGTCAAGGGCCTGTTCGGCCGACTGGCAGCCGACGGCGTGATCCGCAACATCATCATCGACGAATCGTGCAGCTATCTGTTCTGGGCTCGTTCCGGCGCTATCGTAGGCCAGAACGAGGGTCTGGTGGAGAACTGCCGCAACCATGCCGACATCCTCGCCTACTCCTCGACCCCCGGAGGCATCGTGGGCGAGAACCGCAAGGGCACCGTGCGCCGCTGCTACAACGACGGCACCATCGTGTCCGGCTACAACTCGCCCGGTGGCATCGTGGCCACCGGCAACGGCCGCGTGGAGGAATGTGTCAACGTGGGCGAAGTGCGCATCGAGCAGGTGCCCTACTTCCCCACCAAGGAGAACACCATGAAGAATGCCGGCGGCATCCAGGGCGAGAACAACGGCACCGACTTCTTTGACTGCGCCAACTTCGGCCCGGTCAAGGCCTACTCGAACGTGGGCGGTATCGCAGGCATGCTCGCCGCCGTAACCTCTACCAGTGTGATGGGCCACAACGAGCTGCACCGCGTGCTCAACGTGGGCAACGTCACCTCCACCGACCGCGCAACCATCGGCGCCCTGGGCGGTACCAACGGTACCACCGGCCAGATCGAGGCTGCCTACTGGGACGCCCAGATCGTTACCGAGAAGGCCCACGGCGCGCTCACTCTGAAGGGTGCGCAGGGCCTTACCACCGCCCGTCTCATCTCAGGCACCCCGCTCGAAGGCTTCAATGCCGAGACCTGGGACTTCACCGCCGGCAAGTATCCCGTGCCGGCATGGTGCGCCGACGAGCCCGCCCTGCAGCATGCACGCTCGCTCATCGTCAACATCCCCGAGGGCTTCACCGCCGCCAACCTGCAGGGCTCCGCCGCGCTGTCAGGCCTGGAGGGCCACACATGGCAGCTGGAAAAGGGCGCCGACTACGCCATCAGCGGAGCCGTGCTCACCGCACCCACAAGCGTTGAGGCAAAGGTCAGCGACGTGCTCACCGGCAAGTCGGGCAGCTACACCCGCGTGCTCCCCATCAGCACCAACATCGCCGTGCCCCTGGCCGGCAAGGGCACCGCAGAGGATTCGTACCTCATCTCCACAGCCGAGGACTGGAACGCGCTCGCGGCCTACATCACCACAGCCGACGACAACTTCGCAGGCAAGACCCTCAAGGTAACCGCCGACATAGACTTCACCGACAAGGCCTTCAGCCCCATCTTCAGCGGCACCCACGCCCTGGAGGGCACACTTGACGGCAACGGCAAAACCGTGAAGGGCATTGCCTTCACCACCGACAACACCTTCCAGGCGCCCATAGGCACCGTCGAGGCCACCGGTGTGATCCGCAACCTCAAGATGCAAGGCGAAGTGAAGACCGCCAAGGCCAACACCGGCGCTTTCACCGCCAAGGTTTACGGCACAGTGGAGAACTGCGAGAACCTTGTTAACCTCACCGCCACCTCAGGCGCCGGCCACTCCGGATTCGGCACACTCTACCGCGACGCCGTGATGACCGATGTGGCCAACCGCGCCACCATCGCCGGTGCCAACGGCCAGCTGGCCGGCATCAGCCACAATGTCTCAGCAGAGGGAGCCGTGTTCACCCGCGTCGCCAACTACGGCACCATCAAGTCCACGAGCACAGCTTCGAGCGTCAACAACTTCGGCGGACTTGTGGCCACCTGCTATCCCGCCACATTCACTGACTGCCACAACGAGGGCACCTTTGAATTCGCCAAGGCCAACAACGCCAACCAGGTGGGCGGCCTCATCGGCAATGCCACCAGCTCCACCACGCCCGGCATGCCGCTGACCCTGACCGGCTGCTACAACACCAGCGACATCACCGCCCACAACATCGTGGCCGGCATCGTGGCCAACAACGCCCAGAACAAGAACACAGTAGTGATCACCGACTGCTACAACCGGGGCAATATCACATCGGCCACCGACAAGAGCACATCGTCGGCTCCCACAGCCGGCATCACCGCGTTCTTCACCGCCGGCTCCCAGATAAAGGGCTGCCGCAACTACGGCAAGATTACCGCTGCCAAGAATGTGTTCGCCGGCGGCATCGTGGGCTCCTACAAGGGCACCGGCGCCAAGACCACTCCCTCACTGGTATTCAACTGCCACAACGAGGGCGAAATCTCGGCCGACGGCAACCAGGGCGCAGGCATCATGGGCATATCCATGGCCTACACCACCATTGACTCCTGCTCGAACGTGGCCAGCGTTTCCGGCGGCTTCGGCATGGCCGGCATCCTCGCCAACATTTCCGGCGAGGGCCTGGTTATCAGCCGTTGCTGGAACGAGGGCAACATTGACGGCGCCAACCGCTACGTGGGCGGCATCGGCGGATGGGGCAACGTTGAGGGCACCATCACCGAGTGCTTCAACACCGGCAACATCACCTCTCATAGCGACATCCAGGGCTCCGGCACCACCGCCGGATTCGGCATCGGCGGCATTGCCGGTTATGCCGGAAGCCACATAACCCGCTGCTACAACACCGGAGCAGTGACCGGCGCGACACGCGTGGGCGGCATCGTGGGCTCCACCTTCAAGAACCGCACCAAACTCGCCGAGTGCTACAACACCGGCAAGGTGACCGCTCCCGAAGGCATGGGTTCCGCCCTTGTGGGCACCGCCGTTACCGAGGAAGCCGACTGGAACACAGGCAACACCGCCGACAACTGCTTCTTCCTGACCGACTCCGTGGCCGACCCCCGCGGCAAGGCGTTGACGCTCAAAGAGCTCGCCGCGCTCGACATGGGTGAGCGCTGGATCGCCGGCGACGACTATACTCTGCCCATCATCGCCGCTCTCAACGTGGACGCCGCCCGACTCTGGGCCGCATGCGTGGTGCTTGATGGCGACGACACCTTCGAACATGTCACCTGCAACTTCAATGTCGGCGCTCCCGAAGGCCTGGTTTGGACCGCATCCGAACCCGTGCTCTCCTTCCAGGGCACACGCGCCGTGTTCTCCGACGAGGCCTACAAGGGCCCGCTGCAGCTGACCGCCGCCATCGGCGACCGCAAGCGCACCTTCACCCTCACCGCCGACAAGCCCTCGGGCGTTGAAGGCATCGACGCTGACAACAGCCAGGTTACCGCCGAAGAATGGTACACCACCGACGGCATCCGCATCGACGCTCCCGCCGCCAAGGGCATCTACATCGTGGTGCGCCACTATGCCGACGGCTCAAAGAAGAGCGCCAAAGTCATCCAATAACCCTCGCGGACACATAAACCGCAAAAAATCAGCCTAAACAATCATGGCCGGGACAAACCAGTTCCGGCCATGATTTTTTCCTTCCCCCATCACCCTGCGACAATATGCGATGAAAAACGCCGCAGAATTTGCGACGTTTTTCATCGCATAATTTGCTAATGCCACGTTTTTACGCTATCTTTGACGCAAAATCTGCGACATTATTAGCTTACAAACAAGATGTACATTCACGAAAGAGACAATTGGACGGCATTCAGATGGGATGCTTCTGAACTGACAGCGATACTGGAAACAGTGAGCCTCAAGCAGGGCCGGCTGTATGGCAGGCTTGCCTCGCTCGGCTTCGACAGCAAGCTCAAGGCCATGGCTGAGAACCTTACCTCCGACATTGTGTATTCGTCGGAGATAGAGGGCATAAGCCTGAATGTGGACGAGGTCCGGTCGTCCATAGCCCGGGAACTCGGCATCGAGAATGTGCGATACACGGCGCCGTCGCATTATGTGGACTCGGTCGTGGCCGCCATGCTCAATGCCTTGGACCACTATAACCGCCTTCTGACCAAGGACAAACTGTGCGCATGGCAGGCCGCGTTCTTTCCCTCCGGTTTCAGCGAGGGATCGCACATTGAAATCGGCAGGTACCGCACCAACGAAGAGCATATCGTTTCAGGGATGTTCGGCAGAGAGCGTGTGCACTACATCGCGCCGTCGCCTGACCGTGTGGAGAAGGAAATGGAGCGCTTCATCGAGTGGTTCAACAGCGAGGAGAACGTGAGCTTTGTCATCCGCTCGGCCGTTGCCCATCTGTGGTTCGTGAGCATACACCCCTTCGAGGACGGCAATGGCCGGCTCGCACGCATTCTCTCCGACATGATGCTGGCGCGGAGCGACAAGAGCGAGTACCGGTTCTACAACATCTCCTCGCAGATAAACAGGGACAAAAAGCGCTACTACGAAATCCTCGAGGAGACACAGCGTGGCGATGGCGACATAACAAAATGGATTCTGTGGTATGCCTCAACCCTGTCAAAGGCGCTCGACGAGGCTGAAACCATCGTGAGCACCATCCTGAACAAGAGCATATTCTGGCAAAGGGCCGCATCAATGGCTTTGAGCCAACGCCAGACCGACATAATCAATATGTTCCTGGACGGTTACGAGGCAAAAATCACTTCCAAGACCTGGGCCGCGCTTGCGAAGTGCTCGAAGGACACTGCAATCCGCGACATTCAGGATCTCGTGGCAAAAAACATTCTCGCCGAGGACATTCCAGGAGCCAAACGCCCGAGCTATTCCATAGTCTACAACCCGGAGGATATCTCCGCCCTCTTTTCCGACATCGGGGTTGAGCAGGAGAACGGGACCAATTACCTTGTGGCTACGTACAGAGGCGCGACAACCGTGCGTGAACAGATTAGAAAGCTGGATGCCGACCGTTTCCTGCGAGGCGACCTGCCCCTGCCCCACATCCTCGCAAAATACTTCGCGCACCTCATCCCCAAAAACTAAAACCGGGAGCGTCCGCGCCGACAAGACTTTGCGATAAGTCTGAGTGCACATACACGCGGAGCGCACCGTCCCGAAAGAGAGGCGGTGCGCTCCGTCTCTTTTCAGAGAGCAGGCTTTTCAGAGCACTCATTTTCAGAGAACATTTCAGGGAAAAGAGGAAAAAGGGAGGCGATGGGGTGGAAAATGCTTGGGGAGTGCGTGGAATTTGTTAACTTTGCAGTTTGAAACGAACGGATGCGCCGGGCACCAGTTGACAACCGGCCGCCACGGCTGCAACGCACTGACCGTCAGGCGGCAAAATGGCCGGCACCCGGAGCGGTCCCAAAACGGGTATCACTTTCAGAAAAGAACCGAATATCACATTATAACAAACATTTACGCACAGTGGATACAAAATACATTTTTGTGACGGGCGGTGTTGTTTCCTCGCTGGGAAAGGGCATCATATCGTCGTCGCTGGCTTGCCTGCTGAAGGCACGCGGCTACAGGGTCACCATCCAGAAGTTCGACCCATACATCAACATTGACCCGGGAACGCTTAATCCGTACGAGCACGGCGAATGCTATGTGACCGTTGACGGCCACGAGGCCGACCTCGACCTGGGCCACTACGAGCGCTTCACCGGCATACAGACCACCCGCGCCAACAATGTGACCACGGGCAGGATATACCAGAGCGTGATTCACAAGGAGCGCGAGGGTGTGTACCTGGGCAAGACGGTGCAGATAGTGCCGCACATCACCGACGAGATCAAGCGCAATGTCAAGGCGCTGGGCATGACCGGCAAGTTTGACTTTGTGATCACCGAGATCGGCGGCGTGGTGGGCGACATCGAGAGCCTGCCGTTCCTGGAGGCCGTGCGCCAGCTGCGCTGGGAACTTGGCACCAACGCCCTGTGCCTGCATCTGACCTACGTGCCGTTCATCGCCGCAGCCAAGGAGCTGAAGACCAAGCCCACTCAGCACTCCGTCAAGGCCCTGCAGGAGCTGGGCATTCAGCCCGACGTGCTGGTGCTCCGCACCGAGAAGCACATCACCCCGGAGATGCGCCGTAAGATAGCGCTGTTCTGCAACGTGAGCCCGGAGGCCGTGGTGCAGTCGCTCGACCTGCCGAGCATCTACAAGGTGCCGGTGGCCATGCACGAGCAGCGCCTCGACGAGATAGTGCTTGGCAAGACCCTCACCCCCATTCCCTGGGGCCAGATAGAGATGAAGCCGTGGCTCCACTTCCTGGAGCGCATGGATTCCGCCACCAAGACCGTGACAATAGGCCTGGTGGGCAAGTATGTGGAGCTGCAGGACGCCTACAAGTCAATCAACGAGGCCCTGTTCCAGGCTGCCACCTACAATGACCACAAGCTGAAACTGAAGTATATCCACTCCGAGAAGCTCGACGAGAGCAACGTGGAGGAGAAGCTCAGCGGCCTGGACGGAGTGATTGTGGCACCCGGATTCGGCAACCGCGGCATCGAGGGCAAGTTCGTGGCCCTGAAGTGGTGCCGCGAGCACGATGTGCCCACCTTCGGCATCTGCCTGGGCATGCAGTGCATGGTCATCGAGTTCGCCCGCAACGTGATGGGCCTGCACGAGGCCAATTCCACCGAGATGGACGCCAACACCCCCTACCCCGTCATTGACCTGATGGAGGACCAGAAGAGCGTCACCGAGAAAGGCGGCACCATGCGTCTCGGCGCTTACGACTGCACCCTGAAGCCCGGTTCGCGTGCCGCCGAAGCTTACGGCACCGAGCATGTGAGCGAGCGTCACCGCCACCGCTTTGAGTTCAACGAAGCTTTCCGCGACCGCTTCGAGGAGGCCGGCATGAAGTGCGTGGGCGAGAATCCCGGCACCAAGCTGGTTGAGGTGGTGGAGATTCCGGAGAAGCGCTGGTTCATAGGCACACAGTACCACCCCGAGTACTCGTCGACGGTGCTGAAGCCCAATCCCATCTTCCTGTCGTTCGTGCGCGCCGCCATCAAGTACGGCGAGGAGCGCGAGCTGGAGCAGGAGTCGGTAAGCAAGTGACAAACCATATTGATTCACAGAATATTATAGCAACAACCACCAAAAAAAACGCATAACCCTAAAACATCGTACCGATGGACAAGAACACCCTTATAGGCCTGCTGCTGATCGGAGCCATCCTCTTCGGCTTCACCATCTGCCAGCGCGACAAGGCCGAGAAACTCGCCCAGAACAACGACACAGTGGAGAAAGTGGACGGCAAAGCCGAGAAGGCAGCCGCCGACCTGGCCACTCCCGCCGCCGACAGCGTGTTTGCGGCCGAAATCAGCCGCAAGGTGGCAGCCAACGGCCGTGCCGACGGCGACGGCAGCAAGAGCCTGACCATAGGCAAGAGCCTGCTCACAGTCGACAGTCTGGGCACGCTCAGCGGCACCGTAACCGTTGAGGGCAAGGCACTGAACGTGGCCGATGTGCTCAACCCGGCGTCGGAGATGACCGCCGAGCAGCGCCGCGCCGCCATGGCCGCTCTGCGCGAGGACATGACCAACGTGGACCGCTACAGCCAGTTCGCCGGATTTGTGGGCGGCGCCAATGACACCATCCACATCAACAACGGCCTGATCGACGTGACCTTCGCCAGCCTGGGCGGACGCGTGGAGAGCGTGGTGCTTCCCGGCTACAAGACCGAGACCACCGACCCCGCCACCGACATCGTGCTCATGGACCCCGCCACCGACAGCTACGAGTTCGAGCTGCAGACCGCCAACCAGCGCATCACCACCGGCATGCTCAACTTCAAGGCCGAAAAGGTGAACGACTCCACCGTGGTGATGAGCCTGCCCCTGAGCGAGACCGCACAGCTGGCCATACGCTACACCGTGGTGCCCGGCGAATACCTGGTGAAGATGGACCTGGAGCAGAAAGGCATGCAGACCATCATCCCCGCCAACCAGAACAACATGCTGATGCGCTGGCACCAGACCCTGCGCCGCAACGAGACCGGCAAGACCTTCGAGGAGCGCAACTCTACCATCGTCTACAAGTTTGACGGCGAGAGCCCCGACGAGCTCGACGCCAACAGCAATGACGACGACGAGCTGAAAGGCAGCCTCAAGTGGGTGGCCTTCAAGAACCAGTTCTTCTCCACAGCCCTCATCGCCAAGCGCAACATGAGCACCGCCGACGTGAAGAGCGAGGTGGTGAAAGGCCCGAAGGAGCTCAAGAACATGAGCATGGAGGCATCGATGCCCTACTCCAGCCTGGAGGCCAACCCGGCATCGTTCGCATTCTACTTCGGCCCCAACGACTATCCCCTGCTCTCCGACATGGACCACCGCCTGGCAGCCTTTGCCGCCGACGGCGAGGACAACCCCGACCTGCAGCTCAACAAGCTGGTCAACGTGGGCTGGGGCATTTTCGGCTGGATCAACAAGTTTGTGGTCATCCCCGTGTTCTCCTTCCTGAGCGACTATATCAGCAACTACGGCATCATCATCCTGATCCTCACCCTGCTGGTGAAGCTGGTACTGTTCCCGCTCACCTTCAAGAGCTACATGAGCCAGGCCAAGATGCGCGTGCTGGCGCCCGAAATCAAGGCCATCAACGACAAATACCCCGACCAGGCCGACGCCATGAAGAAACAGCAGGAGACCATGGCCCTCTACTCGCGCGCCGGAGCCAGCCCCTTCGCCGGCTGCCTGCCCATGCTGCTCCAGATGCCTATCCTCATCGCCATGTTTGCCTTCTTCCCCTCGGCCATCGAGCTCCGCGGAGAGTCGTTCCTGTGGGCACATGACCTGTCGGCGCCCGACTTTGTGTTCACCCTGCCATTCAGCATCCCCTTCCTGGGCAACAAGCTGAGCCTCTTCTGCCTGCTCATGACCGTGGTCAACATACTGTACACACGCATCAACATGCAGAACCAGCCCACATCGTCGAGCATGCCCGGCATGAAGTGGATGATGTACCTGATGCCTCTCATGTTCCTGTTCTTCTTCAACGACTATGCCTCGGGCCTGAGCTACTACTACTTCCTGTCGCTGCTCATCACCATCGTGCAGACCTACATCTTCCGCCTGGTCATCAACGAGGACAAGGTTCGCGCCGAGATGCTGGCCAACGCCAAGAAGCCCCGCAAGAAGACCGGATTCATGGCTCGCCTCGAGGAAGCGCAGAAGCGCCAGGAGGCCATGATGCGCGAGCAGCAGCGCGCCCAGAACAAGCGCCGCCGCTAATCCGCTCAGCCAATCCCTGTCAATCCCATAGCAAATCCCGCACCGGAGCCTCAAAAAGCTCCAGTGCGGGTTTGTTTATGCATGGAGTGAACCGGCGGGCCGGGCGTGTGTTAGAATATAAAGGGCCGGTGCCAGCACCGTGTCCCCTCTATTCATCAACATTCGCCACATTCCCAGCCATGACACCACTGACCATACTCCTCGCCGCAGCACCGGCGGCCGCCGAGTCGCCCATAGACAAACTGACGGAGCACCCGCACACCCTGATACCCTCCTACGAGTTCGCCAAGGGCATCCTCGAGACCATCGACAAAGTTCTGAGCCTGATAGGCCTGGGCGGCGTGCGCTGGGCCCAGGAGGCTGTCTATGCCGCCGTGATAGGCGTCATAGCCCTGGGCATCGGCATGCTGATACGCTGGGCTCTGCTGGCCGGTGTGCGCAAGCTGGTGCGCGTGCGCAACAGCGAGTTCGGACGCGAGCTCCTCAAGGAGCGCACGCTCTCCAAGTGCTCGCACATCATACCGCCGCTCATCTTCATGGCGCTGATCCCCTTTGCCTTCAACCACCACTCGTCCATGCTGTGGATGCTGATGCGCTTCATGGGCGTATACACCATCGTGGCCTTCGCTATCGGCTTCAACGCCGTGCTGACATTCGCCTTCAACCGCTACGACGAGCATGAGAACACCCGCAACCTGCCGCTGCGGGGCATCCTCAACGTGGCCCACGGCATAGTGTGGATCATAGTGGCGATCCTTAGCATATCGATAATGCTCGACAAGAGCCCCACGGTGCTCCTGGCAGGCCTCGGCGCCTTTGCCGCCGCCCTGATGCTGATATTCAAGAACAGCATCCTTGGCCTGGTGGCCGGCGTGCAGCTGTCGCAGAACGACATGCTCCACGTGGGCGACTGGATTGTGGTGCCCGGCACCCCTGCCAACGGCACGGTGCTCGACGTGTCGCTCACCACTGTGAAAGTGTACAACTGGGACAACACCATCGTCACCGTGCCTCCCTACAACCTGATATCGGGCGCGTTCCAGAACTGGCGCGGCATGAAGGAGAGCGGTGCACGGCGCATACTCCAGAACTTCACCGTCGACGGCTACGCCCCCGTAACCGACCAGATGCTGACCGACATCGGCAACAAGTATCCCGAGATGAAGGACTACATCGAGCGCCTTCGCACCCCCGGCTCCGGAGGCTGGGCCGTGGACGGCGGCATCCGTCCGCTCAACGGCACCATCGAGACCAACATCGGCCTGTACCGCGCCTATCTGTGCCAGTATCTGATGAACAACCCCCACATAGCCAAGGACCAGCGCGTGATGGTTCGCTTCACCGGCTCGAACGAGAACGGCTACACGCTGCAGATATGGTGCTTCACCAACACCACCGATTTCAATGCCTACGAGGGCATACAGAGCGCCGTGATGGAGCACGTGGCCATCACTCTCGGCGACTTCGGTCTGGAGCTCTACAACGCCGGCGAGGACACCATCGACTTCGACGGGCCGCTGCACTTCGTTGCCGCTCCCGCCGCCGTTTCCGCAAAATAACTGACAACTTCATAACAACATACGGACATGAAATCCAAGAGAACAACATACGCCATGGCACTGGCCGCAATGACGGCAGTGCTGGCCGGAACAGCCACAACAGCATGCTCCAACAGCGACAAGCCCACCCAGAGCGGGCCGCTGAAGGTGGAGGTGAAAGTAGCCGGAAGCGGCACAAGCGCCGACGGCGCGCGCACCTACTCGGGCACTGTGGAGTCAGGCGAGACATCGACAGTGAGCTTCAACGTGCCCGGCACCATTCAGAAGATGTATGTCGAGGTGGGCCAGAAAGTGGCCAAAGGCCAGCTCCTTGCCACCGTCAAGGGTGCTGACCTGCAGAATGCCAGCAACATAGCCCAGGCCGAGCTGGCCGAGGCGCAGGACGCCTACCGCCGTCTCAAGAAGCTGCACGACGCCAACGCGCTGCCCGAGATAAAATGGGTGGAGGTGCAGCAGAAACTCAAGCAGGCACAGAATGCCGCGGCGATAGCCAGCCGCGGCGTGGGCGACGCCTCGCTCCACTCGCCCATTTCGGGCTATGTGTCGGCAAAACTTGCCGACGAAGGGCAGACGGTGATTGCCGCGCAGCCGGTGCTCACCATCGTGAGCCTCTCGGACATGCAGGTGGCCATATCTGTGCCCGAGGACGAGATAGGCGCCTTCAAGGAGGGCTCTACGGCCACGGTGACCTTCGACGGCGTTGACAGCCTGAAAACCACAGGCCGTCTGCGCCAGAAAGCCGTGGTGGCCGACCCGCTCACCCGCTCTTACTCTGTGAAATACGACATTCCCAGCACCAACGGCAAGATTCTGCCCGGCATGATAGGCACCGTGAGCGTGACTGCCGCCGCCGACACCACCGCAAGCAGCGCACCAGGCCGGTTCGAGCTGCCCTCGCAGGCCGTGCTTCTCGCTGCCGACAACACCCAGTTTGTATGGGTGGTAAAGAACGGGCGCGCCGAGCGTCGCACCGTCACAGCCGAGCAGTTCAGCGACAACGGCGTGGCCGTGAGCCGCGGCCTGCAGAAGGGCGACAGCGTGATTGTGGCCGGCATGCAGAAGGTGGGCACCGGCACAGCCGTAACCACCCGATAATGACAAACATTCAACCGTAAGAAGCCATGTCAGAACCTAAGAACGACACCAACATAAAGGCCTCGGGACAGGCACAGAGCCAGTCCCGACAGGACGCGTCGGGGAGCTCGCCGCTGAAGGTGAACCCTCTGGTGGCCGCAGGCATGAAGTACCGCAAGGAGGTGATCCTGCTTGTGTGCGTGCTGATAGCCTTCGGCATCTACTCGCTGAAGGTGATGAACAAGAACGAGTTCCCGTCGTTCACCATCCGCGAGGGCGTGGTGGCCGCCGTCTATCCCGGCGCCACCGTGGAGCAGATAGAGCAGGAAGTGCTCAAACCCATTGAGGACTATATCTTCAGCTACAAGCAGGTGGACAAGGCCAAGACCCACTCGCAGGTCACCGCCGGCATGGCCATAGTCTTCGTGGAGCTCGACGACAATGTGGACGATGCCAAGCCGTTCTGGAACGAGTTCAAGCTGGGCATGGAGCAGGTGAAGCTGAAACTGCCGCCCGGCGTGCTCGGAGTGGAGACTCTCAGCAACTTCGGCGAGACTTCGGCCCTGCTCATCACCATGCAGAGCGACGACAAGACATATCGCGAACTGGGCGACTACATGGACCGCCTCAAGGACCGCCTGCGCACCGTCAAGAGCGTGGGTGCGCTGACAGTGAGCGGCAAACAGCAGGAGGAGATAGCCGTATACCTCAATCCCGAGAAACTGAAACACTACGCCCTGTCCGAGGCCACCATAGGCGCCACCCTGCTGGCCCAGGGCTTCCAGACCACCGGCGGCAGCCTGAAGAGCGGCAAATACAACAAGCCCATCATAGTGAACCGCACCGAGAACAGCGTGGCCGCCGTGCGCGACATGGTGGTGCTCTCTACCCCCGATGGCGCCGTGGTGCGCCTGGGCGACATCGCCGACGTGAAACGCGAATATCCCGAGCCCGACAGCTATATCACCAACAATTTCCAGAAGTGCATACTCCTGTCCGTGGCTATGAAGGAAGGCTACAACATTGTGGAGATGGGCGCCGAGGTCGACAAGCAGATCGAGGCCTTCAAGCAGGAGATTCCGGAGAGCGTCACCCTGTTCAAGATCACCGACCAGCCGGTGGTGGTCAACAGCTCGGTGAACTACTTCCTGGTGGAGCTGCTCGTGGCCATCATCGCCGTGGTGGTGGTGATCATGCTGCTGCTTCCGCTAAATGTGGCGCTGATAGCGGCCTCGACCATCCCGATTGCCATATTCATATCGCTGGGTCTGTTCTATGCCTTCGGTATAGAGCTCAACACCGTTACGCTGGCGTGTCTGATAGTGGCGCTGGGCATGATTGTTGACAACTCGGTGGTAATCATCGACGACTATGTGGAACTCATCTCCGAGGGCATGGACCACTACCAGGCCACGCTGCGCGCCGGAACGGAGTTCTTCAAGGCCATTTTCTCGGCCACGCTGGCCATTTCGGTAACCTTCTTCCCCTTCCTGCTCACCATCACCGGCATGTTCCGCGACTTCCTGACCGATTTTCCGTGGGGCATGACCATCATCCTGTTCGTGTCGCTGATGGTGGCCGAGCTGCTTGTGCCGTTCCTGCAGTACAAGCTCATCAAGAAACCCATCTACAAGCTCCAACAGGAGGCCATAGCCTCCGGCCGCAAGAAATTCAGCTTCTTTGTGTCGATGCAGAATGTGTACAACCGCGTGATCGATGCCTGCTTCCGCTGGCCCAAGGCCACGGTGGCACTGGGCGTGGTGTGCGTGGTGCTGGGCACCCTGCTGTTCGTCACCCGCCCGCTGCAGCTCATGCCCATCGCCGAGCGCAACCAGTTTGCCGTGGAGATATTCATGCCCCAGGGCACATCGGTTGAGCGCACCAGCCAGGTTGCCGACTCGCTGGAGAAGGTGCTGTCGGCCGACGACCGCGTGGTGTCGATAGCCTCGTTCCACGGGTGCTCGTCGCCCCGCTTCCAGGCCACATACGCTCCCCAGGTTGGCGGACCGGCCTTCGCACAGTTCATTGTGAACACCAAGAGCAACGACGCCACCATCGGCGTGCTCAACGATTATACCGAGAAATACGAAAGCTTCTTCCCCGACGCCTTCGTGCGCTTCAAGCAGCTGAGCTACTCCACCGCCGACTATCCCATACAGATACGTCTGCAGGGCACCTCGCCGGCCGAACTGCAGACGCGCGTTGACAGCGTGGCGGCCGTGGCACGCCGTGTGCCGGGTCTGCGCAACGTGCGCACATCGCTCGACAATCCGCTTGCATCGTCGCTTGTCACCCCCGACAAGGTGCGCTCCGAGCGCCTGGGTCTTAACTCCACGCTCATCGAGACTACGCTGGCACTGCGCTACTCGAGCGGCCTGCCCGTGGCCACGGTGTGGGAGGGCGACTACGGCATCCCCGTCACGCTCAAGACCCGGTACTCCGACCGCAGCAATGCCGCCGACCTCGAGTCCGAGCCCATGCCTGTGGTAGGCCTCCAGACGGTGCCTCTGCGCCAGATCTCCACAGTCACGCCGCAGTGGCATCCCGGCCAGCTGACGCACTACAACGGCGTGTACACCGTGTCGCTGATGGCCGAGGTGCAGCGCAATGTCAACGTCATTGACCGCACCGAGGCGCTGATGGACAGCATCGACAACGCCGGTCTGGCCGAGGGCGTAACCCTGACCCGCGGCGGTGAATGGGAGAACACCATGGACACTCTGCCACAGATTCTTACCGGCCTGGCGCTGGCCGTAGCGGTGATATTCTTCATCCTGCTGTTCCACTACGCGCAGGCCGACACCGCCATCCTCCTCCTGGTGTCGCTGCTGCTTTGCATGCCCGGCGCGGCCTTCGGCCTGATTGTCCAGGACACGGCGCTGTCGCTTACGTGTGTGCTCGGCATAGTGTCGCTGATGGGCATCCTGGTGCGCAACGCCATTGTACTCCTTGACTACGCCGAGGAACTACGCAACCAGGGACAGCCCATGGTGCAGGCGGTGCTCAACGCTTCGAAACGACGCATGCGTCCCATCTTCCTGACCTCGGCGGCGGCCACCATGGGCGTGCTGCCAATGGTCATCGGCAACAGCGCGCTGTGGAAGCCGATGGGCGTGGTCATCTTCTGGGGCACGCCGGTCACCATGATATTCATCCTCACGGTGATCCCCGTGGCCTACGCCATGATGAAAGGACGGCAGAAAGGCGCCGACCAGCCGCCCACGGAGCCCATGGAGACGCACCTGCTCTAAAAGACAAAAAACCAACCTATAAGACTTATAAAACTTATAAGACTTATAATACAAACACACATATGATCACGCGTATACTTCACATAGCAATTCTGGCCGCGCTTGCCGTTGCGCCGGGAGTAGCCACCGGCCAGAACAGCGCCGACACGGTGCTGACACTGGAGCAGTGCCGCACCATGGCACTGGCCAACAACGCGGCCGTCCGCACGGCGCGCAACGATGTGCTCTCGGCGCAGGAGACGCGCCGCGAAGCCTTCACCAAATACTTCCCCGAGGTGCAGGGCGGTGTGTCGGCTTTTTGGGCCAACCACGACATAATCCAGTACAATGTGCTTGATCTGCTGACGCTCGGGATAGTGAAAAACGGCAAGGCCGCCGGCATCTGGGCGGTGCAGCCGGTGTTCATGGGCGGCAGGATTGTGAACGGCAACAAGCTCGCCAAGGTAGGCGAGGAGGCCGCCAGAATCAAGCAGGAGCAGACCGCCGACCAGGTTCGCCTCGCCACCGACGCCCTCTACTGGCAACTGGTCACCCTCAAATCGGGCCGCGGCACCCTGCTGCATGCCATCGCCACGCTTGACACCCTCGGACGCCAGGTCAAGGCTGCTGTCGACGCCGGCGTCACCACCAACAACGACTATCTGAAAGTGGAACTGAAACTCAACCAGTTCCGCGCCGACCTCGTCGACCTTGACAACGGCATCGACGTGGTGAGCCGCCTTCTGGGCCAGCAGACGGGCCTCGGCGCCGACACGCGGGTGGATGTGTCGGCCGTGGTGCCCGACAGCGTGCCGCAGTATCCGCAGGACATCTATGTGGCTCCCGGCGAGGCCCTTTCGCACACTTACGACCGCCAGCTGCTGGAGAAGAATGTGCAGGCCAAGGAGCTCGAGCGCAAGATGGAGATTGGCAACTATATGCCGTCGCTTGCCGTGGAGGCCGGATGGGTCTATCACAACGTTTTCCACCAGAACCACAACTTCGGCGGCGTGATGGTGACGCTGTCTGTGCCCCTGTCCGGATGGTGGGGCGGTTCGCACGCCATCAAGCGCAAGACCTTGGCCTTGGAGAACGCGCGCATCGAGCGCGACAACCTGAGCGAGAAGCTGCAGATTGAGATTGCCGACAAATGGGACAATCTGACCGCAGCCCACCGCAAAATGCGCATCGCCAACGAGGCCATAGCCCAGAGCAATGAGAGTCTGCGACTCACGCGCGCCTACTACGAGGCCGGCATGAACACCATCACCGACCTTCTCGACGCCGAGACCCTCAACCGGCAGACGCGCGACCAGTACACTGCCGCCTACGGCAACTTCTGCGTGGCCCGCGCCCAATACCTGGCCGCCATCGGTCCCAGATGATCCAACATCCAACACACTATAAAAATAAAACAGCAGATCCTATTTCATCGTCATGAAATAGGATCTGTCTTTCTATAAGGGGTCGGTGGGCAGGCGCGGAAAGGGCCGCGGATAGGATTGGGAGTGCAGGGCCGCCGCGGCGGACGCTGTCAGCGCCCCGGCTGTCTGCAAATGGATTGAGGCTCGGCCGGGATTGTAGCCGAGAAAGGCCAGATGAAGCAGATGGTGCACCGTGGCCGTCCTGAGCGGAAGGCGCAGGGAGTCAAAGGCTTCAGGCGGCATATCCTTCCCGCATTGGGGCGAGAATGTCAGCGATTCCGGGTTGTCGGCATCGGGGGTGAAGACTGCCGCCAGCGGAGGATCCACGGCCGCAGCGGTCAGAGCGGCGGCATGGGGGAGCAGGCGCAGGAGCGCGGCACGCAGGTCGGAGGTGATGATGCCGTGGGGCGTATCGGCAGGTGCAAGCGCCGCGGCTATGCCGTCTGCAGCGAGCACATCGGTGAGTATTGTTTCTGTGTCAATCATGCCTTAGGATCGGGAAATGGTGAATATGAAGCGGTCATGCGCAGATATGGGCGCAACAGGCGCATGGCAGTCGGAACAGAGATATAGAACCGGGGGGCTGGCACAGAAACGAGCACGTGGCGCAGGGCATCGGGGAGCGACATGAGCGGGTCGGCCTTGATCATGCGGTCGACAGCGTCGGAGATATGGCGGCTACGAGCCTTTACTGCCGTCTCGGTGGCTATGTCGGCAGTGCCCTCGTCCCGGTGGCGACGGTATACGGCCATGGCACGGCGCGCACTGGTATAATCCACATAGAAATGGTCGGCGCCACCGAACACGGTCAGGACGGCTATACGTCTCAGCGACGGATTTTTGCCCCGCCGTTTCTCGGCCTGCAGATGCTCGAAAGCCTTGCGTCGCAGGTCGCGGTCGCGGTCAGGTTTGTGATACATAGTTTTCATAAGATAAAGGTAATCAGATTAATGTGAATTTTGGGAGGGAGCAAGCGTCGAAAGCGCCAGTGCGCGGTTGTCGCGGCGTGTGATCAGCTCGGAGAATGTGTCGAAAATGTCGGCCAGGGCTATTATTGAGTTCGACACCTGGCTCTCGTACAGGGCGCTGCCGGTGGTTCCGGAGTTGGACTTACCGAAGAATGCCTCGCTGACGCCCGAAATGTCCTGGAAAAGCCTCAGCTGCAGTTCGAGCAGCCGGTGCGCGCCGGCATCGGCACCGTTGCCCACAATCTGCTGCGGCAGGATGTTAGAGCGACCGGTGATGGGAATCACGCCGTCGGTCGAGGTCCACGACGACACAATGTCATCCCACGAGAACGATGTGGGCTTCTGGTTCTCCGGAAAGAGCAGAACGCCCTTGGCCGATGTGCCCATGATCTTGTCAATCATCACTATGAGGCGGTTCACATAGCGCTGCTGGTCCAGTATGTCTTCCACGAAGGAGTGCACCTCGCCGTCGGTGAACGGATGGAACTTGAACACGAACGGATGGCTGGCGGCCACATCGGGCGCGCCGTGCTCGGCCAGTATGTCGCCGGCCGGGGACAGCCAGCGGCAGCGCCAGCGGAACGATGCCGGGGTACCGTTGGGCGCCGACACAGTGTCGAGCGTCCACAGCTCGATCACGCGGCACTTCGACGAATCCGGGCAGGTGAAGAACGAGTTGTCGGCGGCGGTGACGGGCCGCGACACCCACGAGCGGTCCACGTCGGCATAGGTGCGCTCCAGCCACTTGGCGCGCGACGGCGAGCCGCCGCCAAATCGCGCCAGGAGTTGCGGAAAGCTGAAATCGTGGAGCATGGCCAGCATCTCCACATCGTGGCCGCGGGGGTCGGAGAAGGGGCCGGTGATGAATCGGTCGGGCGACACATTGTCAATCCACACTCCGGCGCCGGCGGGGCGCACGTCGGGGGCTATGCGCTGTATGGCGCAGCCCGAGATTAGGAATTCCTCGAAGAGGCGGGCATCGAGCTCGGCCACGGAGTTGAGGGCGGCCACATCGGGGGGCATGAGCGTGGGGCGCGATGCGTCGAGTGTGCGTTTGCGGCCCACGAGCGACTTGACAAGTCGGCGTATCAGATTGTTGACGAGTGGCTGGCGGCCTGTGCTGCGGATATAGTCGGCCTCGGTCACCAGGTTGCCGTTACGGTCGCGGATGGTGTCGCCCCACTGGTCGCCGTAGGTGTAGCGCTTGAAGCGCTGGCGGCTGAGGCGTCGCGGTGCCGCTTCCTGCCAGGCCCGGTGCACGGCCTGGATCAATTGCTGGTTTTGCATGGGTCAAGCGAATAGGGGTTGGGAAGTAGTGAAAGCGCACTCTCGTCCATGACATATGTTTCGTCGCCGGGGTCGACGACGGCCCACAGCCGGGACAGTACAGGCACGGCCTGCGAAGCGCTGAAAAGGGTGACAGTGGAGCCCGAGCGGACTGCCACAGGCCGGAGGGCGCCGGCACGGCTGAAGGGATTGGCCTGGAGAGCGGCAAGTCGCGCCATGTCGGGGCTCGCAACCGAGCCGGACTCAAGGATGGGAACCGACAGCACTGATCCGACGAGCACAAGCGAGCAAGCGCGGCGCACATTGGCCGGAAGCTGGATGCTGTATTTGCCGGGCACTTCGCTGTCCGCCTTGAGCTGCAGGCCGGCGGCGATGTCGGTGAGCTGCAGGTGGCGCAGCGGGGCGGTGTCGAGCAGATTGAGATACCACTGCCGCATGGCAGTGGCGATGGCGGCGTCGGAGTCGAGCCCCTCGAACTGCTCGATTGAGCAGTCCGAGCGACTCTCCTCCAGGCCCGCCGCCCGCCTCCAGAGGGCGAGCATCTGGGCATGGGTGAGTGTCATAAGTCAATGAGTGTCAGGAGTGTTTGGCCACCACGCGCATGTGGGTGTCGGGATGACGGAGCACCAGGCACGATGCCTCGGTGACTACAATGGCGTCGGTGTTGCGGATGCCGGAGCGGCGCAGGTCAAGGTTCTCGGTGTGGAAGGGCACATGGCAGTACTTGGTCATGTAGTCGGGGTCGAGGATGAAACCGTCGTCGGCATGGCCGCACTGGTCGAAGATCTCGCTGAGCACCACATAGAGCGTGCCGAAGTTGGAGCGGATCTCGCGAAACTCTATTCCCCACTTCACGAAGGTGGAGCCGGCGCCGACCACCTTGTCGTACTGTATCTTGGAGAGCGCCTCGATCAGGCCCGAGCCGCCGATCAGAATCTTGCGCGCCGAGCCGCCGTTGCCGGTGAAGGCTTTGCGGCATAGCTCCACGAGGGTCGATGAGGTGAGCGTGGCCGGGTTGTAGTCGAACTGCTTGTCGGTCTGGTGCCAGATGCCGCCGGTCAGGTAAATGTCCTCCTTGCTGTTGGGGTCGACAAGCTCGGTGTTGACGCCGAACAGGAACGACTTCTCCATGCCCTGGCGCATGTCAATGATGGCAACTTCCTCCTGGTCGCTGAAATTCCAGCCAACCTCCTTGTTGGCAAGCTTCTGGAAGGTGGACTGCTCCACCTGCATCTTGAAGATCTGGCACGTGTTGCTCTTCTTGACGGGCAGGGCTTCGAACTGTGCCGTCTGCACATCGAGCTCGGCTGCCGCGCGACCCATGCGCACCAGTTTCTGTCCCGTGGCGAAGGGGCCGAAGTCGGGCTGGCCGCTCTCGTCGGCGACCAATCCGGGACACTTCACGAGCACTCCGGAGCTGTCGGCATCGAGCACATAGAGAACAGGTTGCTTGCCCTCGCCGTTGACAACGCCGGGGAGGAGGAGGGTCTCCGACGGCGAGAAGATGGCATTGTTGTCGGTGTGGATGTAGAAAACATCTTCGCCCTTGCTTGGAACCGGAGTCACCTGGGCCTTGTTGATGTTGGCCGAGGTGGGCTTCACGTCCACTGAGTAGTACTCCACCTTCATCGATCCGCAGGGGCGCGAGCCGGCACAACGGCTCAGCTGGTCGATGGGCGTGGCCATGGGACGGATTTTTACGATGCGCTCGTCTATGCTGTTCTGAAGCAGTTCGGGGACGGCCTGGTTGGTGAGTTTGGTGGTGAGGGGGGCGCCGTTCACTGCGGCACCGTTCTGTGAATTTGAAATCATGTGTGATTAAGATAAAATGGTTGGAAAAAATTGTTTTTGGTGTTGTTCCCGGCGCATCAGTCCCAGAATCCCGGGCGGATGTAGGAGAGGAATGTTGGCTCGGAGCGCACTTCCTTTTTGGGCTCGGCAGGCTCATCGGTCTTGGGCTTGGCGGCATTGGCGGCCATACCGGCGGCGATGGCGCCCGAGAGCGACTGCGCCAGGCGGTCGATGGCAGAGTCCACCGCGCGTGCCACGCTCTGCTCTATCCTTTCGTCCACCGATGATGCGGGTTCTGCGGGTTGCGGCTCCGCGGGCTGCTGTGTTGCCGCGGGCTGCGCTGCGGCTGACTGGGGTGCGTTGGCCTCTTCTTTCCCGGCCGTTGCCTGGGAGGGCGCCGGTTGTGTTTTCTGAATCTTCATAGCGATTAAAATTGGTTTTTGGTTGTTAAACTTGGTATTTGTGTTTTTCGTTTGCAAATTTACAATGGTATTTTGCCAATGTCAAGCCATTTTACCACCTTTAACAATATTTTAACATTTCCATCTCCCTATACATCACTCCCTATCCTCAAAAAAACCGCTTTGACTGAAGGAAAAGAACCCATGTAATTTTTGTCCGTGCGCGGAAAAAGGTTTAACTTTGTGCATCAGCCTCGAAAAGCTGGAAAGACGCTAAAAAATAACCTTAAACAACATATCCGTATGAAGAAACTCCTACTCCTTGCTGCCCTTGCCATGCCGCTGTGCGCCAGCGCTTCGGTGGAATGGACTCTCCAGGGCAAAACCTACTATGCCGACACCGTGCGCCACGTGAAACTCGGCCCCGGCACCACACAGACCGAGCTCGCCGTGAGCGGCGCCCAGACCCTCCACGTGTTCTACACCACCACCGACCTGACCAATCCCTATGTGGACATACGCGTCACCAAGGGCTCCAAGAAATATGTCGGTTGCCAGACTCTGTCCAAACAGCAGGCTGCCTACGACCGTGCCGGCGCTCGCTACTTTGTGGGCGTCAACGCCGACTTCTTTGGCAATTCGGCACCGATCGGCTCGACGGTTGTAGACGGCGAGGTGATCAACACCAACAGCAACAACTGGGTGAACTGGTACATGACCGATGACAAAAAGCCCCACATCGCCACCCTCGGTTACAAAGGCACCGCCACCTTCCCCGGCGACGCCACCCATGCCGTGGCAGGCATCAACGTGGGCCGCGGCGAGAACCAGCTCGTGATATACAACAAGCTGCTCAACGGCAGCAACTCAGCCACCAACTCCTACGGCAAGGAAGTGAGCATAGAGCCCGTTGAGGGCGACCTCGGCTTCTCCGGCAAATCCACCTACAAGGTGACCTGCGACCCCGTTGGCGCCGGCAGCATGGCCATTCCCGCCAATGGCTACGTGCTCTCCGGCCACGGCACCGCTGCCGCGCTGGTGGACGCCCTCAAGATCGGCGACCAGGTGAGCCTCGACCTCTACCCCGAGATGGTGGGCACCAAGATATGGCAGATGGCATCAGGCCAGCCCAAAATCCTGGGCGATGGCAAGGTGCTTGACACCCAGGGCGCTCTCGACCACCTGACAGCCCTGAACCCCCGCACCGCCGTGGGCTACAACGCCGACGGCACCAAGCTGGTGCTGATGGTGGTCGACGGCCGACGCACCGGCTGGTCGGCAGGCGTGGTGTCGCGCGTTCTGGCCGACATCATGCGCGAGGTGGGCTGCACCGAAGCCATGAACTTTGACGGCGGCGGCTCCTCGGAGATGTACTCCAAGGAGTTCGGCGTGCTCAACAATCCCAGCGACGGCAACGAACGCGCCGTCACCAACGCCGTCTGGGCAGTGTGCACCGCCGAGGACGACCAGGCCATCGCCGAAATCCGCTTCCTGGACCGCCATGCACAGCTCCCCAAATACGGCATCTTCGAGCCCAAGATTTACGGCTACAACAAATACGGCATGCTGGTGAGCACCGCCGTTACAGGCTACAAGCTGAGCTGCCCCGCAGAGCTGGGCGAAGTGGTTGAGGACGGCGCCGCACTCTTTGCCAACGGCAGCGGCACCCACGCCCTGACCGCCACCCTGGGTTCGGCCACAGCCACCATCCCCGTCACCATCGGCTCCGCTCAGCCGGGCATGCGCCTCGACAGCGTGGTGGTTGACTCTTACCGCGACTACAAGGCCGAAGTGGTGGCCGTGGTTGCCGGCGAGGAGATGAAGGTGGACAACTCAGCCTTCACCTGGTCCGTTAGCGACCCCCAGATTGCCACCGTCGACGCCGCCGGCATCATCCACGGCGTGACCGAAGGCACCACCACCGTCACTGCCACCGTTGAGGGCATGAGCGCTTCGCTCCCCGTAAAGGTGCAGATCCCCCGGAAGCGCTGGACCACCATCGACCCCGAACGCGACCTGAGCAAGTGGACCGTGAACAAGACCGCCCTGAAGGCCGCAAAGATCACCAAAACCGGCGACGAAAGCTTCGACATCGACATGACCGTGCAGACC
>JAXJRL010000126.1:0-24885 GCA_036310635.1 Muribaculaceae bacterium
GCTTTATATATGCCCGGACAAACCTAAACCTATAAATATAGGCTGGGCAAAAGAAAATGGTTCCCCATAATTTTTCTTTTTCCTCAGCCATGATCTTGAACACAGAATTTGAACACAAGGGCATGAACACAGAGGGGTGCCAGTGGTGCCTGAAACGAGTTGGAGCCGAGTTGTGTTCAGATTTGTGTTCAAAGCAAAAGAAAAAGCAGCTACGATTCGTTTCGTAACTGCTTGATTTCTAAGAGGTGGTCCCACTTGGGCTTGAACCAAGGACTCCCTGATTATGAGTCAGGTGCTCTAACCAACTGAGCTATAGGACCTTAAGTTGATTCTTTCAACTCTTTCTGTGCGGAGCGAGCGAGATTCGAACTCGCGAGCCGCTTTTGGCGACTACACGCTTTCCAGGCGTGCCTCTTCAGCCACTCGAGCATCGCTCCGTATCGGCGGCCTGATGCCGCTTTTCGGTTGGGGTGCCGGCTGTCAGATGCCGGCGTCGGCTTGGCGGCGCTTTGGGGTTGCCTGTCGGGAACCGTGGTCTTCCGCTTTTGCGGTGCAAAGTTAATAATAATTTTTGGATTGACCGCCTAAAATTGCTAATTTTGCACTGTTGATGCTCAAAAAAAATTAGGCAGTTGGCTATGACGTTCCATAACCGACTGTATGCTAATGCGATGCACCAATAATTTCGTCGCTAATCAAAACACATCTTTAATATATATGATTACTCAGGACCAGTTGAAGGAGGCGGTTGAGCGCCAGGACGCGCTGAAGCGCTATCTTGACATCGAAGGTAAAAAGATTCAGGTTGAGGAGGAGGAACTCCGCACCCATGTGCCCGATTTCTGGGAGCACCCCAAGGAGGCACAGGTTCAGATGAAGAAGATCAAGGACCTCCAGGCCTGGATCAAGGGCTACGAAGAGGTGGAGCAGGCCGTCGAGGAAGTCGCTACCGGTTTCGACTTCGTAAAAGAAGGGCTCATCGAAGAGTCCGAACTTGACCAGCTCTATGCCGACGCCATTGCCAAGATTGAGGACCTCGAGCTGCGCAACATGCTCCGCCGCGAGGAGGACAAGCTTGGCGTGGTCCTGAAAATCAACTCTGGCGCCGGTGGCACGGAGAGCCAGGACTGGGCCTCGATGCTCATGCGCATGTATCTCCGCTGGTGCGAGAAGAATGGTTACAAAACTTCCATTGCCAACCTTCTTGACGGCGATGAGGCCGGCATCAAGAGCTGCACCATCAACGTGGAGGGCGACTTTGCTTACGGCTATCTCAAGAGCGAGAACGGTGTTCACCGCCTGGTGCGCGTGTCGCCCTACAATGCCCAGGGCAAGCGCATGACTTCCTTCGCATCGGTCTTCGTGACGCCTCTTGTGGATGACACAATCGAGGTGAAGGTCGACCCGGCCTGTGTGTCGTGGGACACATTCCGTTCGGGCGGCGCCGGTGGTCAGAACGTGAACAAGGTGGAATCGGGCGTGCGTCTGCGCTATCAGTACACCGACCCCTATACCGGTGAGCATGAGGAGATTCTCATTGAAAACACTGAGACCCGCGACCAGCCCAAGAACAAGGAGAACGCCATGCGCCAACTCCGTTCCATCCTCTACGACAAAGAGTTGCAGCACCGCATGCAGGAGCAGGCCAAGATCGAGGCCGGCAAGATGAAGATAGAGTGGGGCAGCCAGATTCGCAGCTATGTGTTTGATGACCGCCGCGTCAAAGACCACCGCACCAACTTCCAGACCAGCGACGTTAACGGTGTGATGGACGGTGACATAGACGGTTTCATCAAGGCGTATCTGATGGAATTTGCCGGCTCCGACCAGCAGTGAGCCGTCAGACATCATTAAACAACCCCAGTCTAAAATTTTAACTCTTCTCGTTATGAAATTCAGCCGCAGTTTGTCGCTCGCACTCTCAGCCTTATTTGCCGCATCCGCTACGTCCATCGCCCAAACCCCATCTGCCGACGATGCACGCCGCAGCCTCAGCATCTACCAGATAATGGTGGCCTCCTTCCAGCATGCCGACGGCGGCGCGCCGGGCTACACGGCCATGTGGGGTCCTGACGGCGAGCGCAAAAATGGCAACCTGCGCGGAGTCATCAATTCGCTTGACCACATCAAGGACCTGGGTATGAATGCGATATGGCTTACACCCATATTCGACTCCAGCAAGGCCGAAGGCGGTGAGAAGCTCCAGGCCACTGGCTATTTCACCAACAATTACTTTGAGATCGACCCTCATTTCGGCACCAAGAGCGACCTGAAGGAACTTGTAGACGAGGCTCATAAGCGCGACCTATATGTATTCCTCGACGGTGTGTTCGGCCATCACGGCGGAGTTACCACTCCCTCGCCTTCCGGCTATACAATCGACTCCACGATAACCGGAAACGACCGTAATCCGGACGACCACGGCAATGTGCGCTATCCTCAGTCGCTTGACTATTTCAAGGAAGTAGCCACTTGGTGGATTGACAATTACGATATTGACGGCTGGCGTCTTGACCAGGCTTACCAGGCATGTCAGAACGGCCACAACTACTGGCTCGAGATACGCGGCGCCGTTGACTCCCTCTGCCAGAAGCGTGCTTCCGAAGGCAAGAAATGGGGAACGCTCGGCTACATGGTCGGCGAGGACTGGGGCGACGCAGCCACCATCAACAAAGGCGTCTTCAAGGACGGCGGCCTTCAGTCAGCTTTCGATTTCCAAGGCAAAGAGCGAATTTCAGGCCCTATGCAGAAGGTTGACTCTCCGGGGCTTGAGAATGGTTTCGCCGATATAGTATGGGCCCTGCGTTCGCCTCGTGAGCGCGGCTACCTCAATGATTCAGTGATGCCAAACCTGTTCCTGACCAACCATGACGGTTATCGTCTCGCCGACCATTTCGACCTCAAGGACCCGCATTACTACGAGAAGCAGATGACACGTTTTGCCGTCCTCGCCGCATACAACGGCCCGATAACCCTGTACTACGGCGACGAGTTTGCCGACCGCACTCTCGAGACCACGGGCGGCCAGCCCGACAACATAGCCCGCACCTCCGGCCATCTTAATCCCCGCAACAGCGGCGAAGCCGAGTTGCAGTCGTACATAGCCGACATAATGGCTAAGCGTCGCAGCAACCCCGCCATGTGGCGCGGCAAGCCAGAGTTCCAGCTCACCAAGGTCGGCGATGTGTCAGCCCTCGTGGTACGAAAGACCGATGAAGCCACCGGCAACGAGGTTCTGATTGTTTTCGCCGACGGCGACACCACAGTGCCCGTACATCGCTACGGAGGCGTGGACGTTGACGCCTGGCGCCCCGAGGTGATTGTGGTCAAAGAACCCAAATTCTGATATAACAATTCCAAACACACAATATGCTGGCGCCGGTCGTGACCTACGCCAACATTTTGTATTTATACCATTCATTATTAACATTTTGTGCTTATGAAATCCGCCATCACGGTAGCCTTAGGCCTGTTCCTGGCTTCGGCTGTTCCCGTCTGCTCCCTTGCCGGCTCGCCACAGCCACAAAAGCTCACACATTGGCAATATGTGTCACTTCCGGTGCGTACCCCTTTCCTCAATGACTCAATCTCGCCCGAAGGGAAGAAGTACGACAACACGCAGCTGCTCAAATCCCGCCTCACCTCACAACTGAAAAACGCCAAAGCCGTTTCAGCTACCGACACCGCCGGATTTGTAAGCCTCGCAGAGCCTAAGGCAACAGCTTCAAACGGCTCCCTCCATGTTCTGCAGACATCAATACGCTCCCCTCGTTTCGTCAAGGGCAAAATCCGCGCCACATCCCAACTGCCTTTCGCCATCGTGCTTGACGGCAAGGAACTCAGCTCAAAGACATCGCGTCAGGATTCATTGACGTCGGCATCCACCATCGAGGCGCCGGTAACCCTCGAACCTGAACGCGACGCACTTCTGTCGCTCCGCGTGCTGTGCATGTCCGACGACTCACTCGCCCCTTCGGCCCGTGTGGAATTTGTTCCCGAAGCAGAATTCACCGACATAACAGTATATTCGGCACCCGATCTCAAAAAGCGCCTCAAGCTCGCCGACACCCAGTACTATAACAGCATATCCGGCGCCCGCCTCAGCCCTGACGACAAATATCTGCTGCTCAGCGAATCGCTCTACTACGATGCCAAGTCTTGGCGCTCCACATCGCGCCTCGTAGACGTGCGCACCGGTCGCGTGCTCAATCCCTCTGTGGCCTATGGAGCCCGCTGGATGCCCAATGCAGACATCCTCTATTATACAGTGAAAAATGGCGAAGCCTACGACCTCTACAACCTCGATCCGGCCTCGGGTCGTGAGCACCTCGTGGCTCAGTCCATACCCACAAATGATTTTGACTGGGCTCCCGATGGCAAGACCTTCTTCTATGCCAAGACCGACGAGGGCGTAAAGGAATCCGGCCCTCTGCGCCGCTATGCCACGCCTGACGACCGTATGCCCGGCGACCGCACGCGCTACTTCGTGATGCACTACGATCCCGCAACAGGCCTCAGCGAGCAGCTCACCTACGGCAACCACACCACCCAGCTCTGCGACATTTCGCCTGACGGCAGCAACATCCTCATCCTCACCGTCAACGAGCGCCCCGACATCCGTCCTCCTTACGAGAACACTGTCTACCAGCTCAACCTTGCCACCATGCAGGCTGACACTCTCGTTGCCCGCTCGCCCCAGCTCATCAACGGCGCCGTCTATTCACCTGACGGCAAAAAGGTGTTGTTCTATGGATCGCCCGAAGCATTCGACGGCATCGGACGCAATGCCGGTCCCTTCGAACTTGCCAACGACTATGACATCCAGATGTTCATCATGGATGTTGCCAAGCGCACGGTTGACCCCGTCACCCGCGACTTCAACCCCTCCGTAGCCCAGGTCATAGACTGGAACCGCGCCGACGGTCGCATCTACTTCATTGCCGAGGAAGGCTTCATGCGTCCCCTATATGTTTACGACCCCGCTCGAGGCACGTTCAGCCGTCTCCCTGTTGAGGTGGAAAACGTGGGCCAGGTCAGCATTCCTGCCCATTCCGCCGCCCGTCTCGCCTATACCGGCCAGGGTTTTGACTATATCGGCAAGGCATACTTGCTCGACCTCAAGAGCGGCGCCAACCGACTCCTTGCCGACCCCAACTCCGAAAAAATCGCTGAAATAGAGCTTGGCACCATGCATCCCTGGAACTTCACCGCAGCCGACGGCAAGGTGATCGAGGGCTACTACTGCCTGCCTCCGTCATTCGATCCCGCCAAGAAGTACCCCATGATAGTTTATTACTATGGTGGCACCTCTCCCACGCAGGCCCGACTGAGCACCCCTTACACTCCCCAGCTTCTCGCTTCGCGCGACTATGTTGTCTATACCCTCAATCCCAGCGGAACCACCGGCTATGGCCAGGAGTTCTCAGCTCGCCATGTCAACACCTGGGGCAAATACACCGCCGACGACATCATTGAAGGCGTCAAGAAGTTCATCGCCGAGCACAAGTTTGTCGATGCCGATAAAGTGGGCTGCATGGGCGCCAGCTACGGCGGTTTCATGACCCAGTATCTGCAGACTCTCACACCTATGTTCGCCGCCGCCGTTTCGCATGCCGGAATCTCAAATGTCACTTCATACTGGGGCGAAGGCTATTGGGGCTACAGCTATAACTCTGTGGCGGCTGCCAATTCCTATCCCTGGAACAATCCCGACCTGTTCACCAAGCAGGGCTCGCTCTTCAATGCCGACAAAATCACCACGCCGCTGCTGCTTCTCCATGGCACTGCCGACACCAATGTGCCCATCGGCGAGAGCATCCAGCTCTTCAATGCCCTGCGCATACTGGGCAGAGAAGTGGAGTTTGTAAGCGTGGAGGGCGAGAACCACTTCATCAGCGACTTCGCCAAGCGCCAGCTCTGGCAGAACACCATCATGGCCTGGTTCGCCAAGCACCTCCAGAACGACCCCCGCTGGTGGAACCACCTCTACCCCGAGCGCCACCTCTGACCACATTGAAAAATCACAACCCCCCCAAAGAGAAGCGGATGCCCCACCGAGCACCCGCTTCCCTGTTTTCCACCCCACTTTAATCACATCAGGTTCTAAAGATATGTGTCATAAAAAAGCCGGGGGCCGGAAATCGCTTCCGGCCCCGGGCGGCGGGTTATTATTTTAGTCGTGTTTAAGGGTCATTTGCTTATTGGAGAGATAAACAAAGTCTCGCTGTGATTTTTGGAGTATGGGAGGGGGTGCTGAATGTGCACGGTTCCCGGTTGTGTCGCCATTAGTAGTTCCACTGGCAGGCGATCATGGTGAGGTTGGGGCAGGCCATGGTGCGGAGGTCAGTGATCTGGTTGAAGCGGCAGTTGATGTAGGTGAGTGCGGAGTCGAACGATACGTCGAGCATGGTGAGCTCGTTGTTGTTGCAGAGCAGGCGCTGCAGGAAGGTCTGGTTGGAGAGGGAGAGCTGGGTGAGGTCGTTGTAGGAGCAGTCCACGAAGATGAGGCGGGGGCACTCGGTTACGCTGAGTTCGGTCAGGTCGTTGTAAGAGCAAACCAGGTCGAGAAGGGCGTTGCAGTCGCGGAGGCCGAGGGTCTTCATGTTGTTGTCGGAGCAAACAAAGGTTGACAGAGCGGGCAGACCCGAGACAATCATGTTGGTGATGTTGTTGTCGTCGATGTTGAGGTTGGTGAGGTTGGTCACACCTGAGAAGGTGAGCTGGGTCAGCTTGTTGTAGCCGGCATAGAGGTTTTTGAGAGCGGTGCAGTTGTCCACGTTGAGCGATTCGAGGTGGCAGCCCTGGCAGTTGAGGGTCTGGAGAGTGGCCGACGAGCTGAGGTCGAGCTGTGCGAACAGGTTGTTTGACACATTGAGATTCTTGAGCACGGGGATATTCTGCAGAGTGATGTCGGTCAGACGGTTGTTGTTGACTGACACGTCGGTGAGCTGTGGGCAGTTGGCCATGTCGATGGTGGCAAGGCGGTTGCGCGAGGCGTTGAGGGTTGTGAGAGCGGGATCGCCGGCAACGGTTACGCCGGTGAGGCGGTTGCGGGAGACATCGACAGAGCGGAGAGCCTGGAAGCCGCTGAGGTTGAGGGAGCCGGCGAGCTTCTTGTCGCGCCACTTGATTTCAACGATACGGCCGTTCTCCACGGTGACGCCCTCCCAGGTGGAGGGGTCGTTGACATTGGCGATTTTGAGGGCCTGGGCATTGGTGGCATCTTTTTCGGCGGGCTGTGCGAGGAAAGCCTGCATCTGTTTCATTTCGGCTTTGTTGACCTTCTGAGCGAAAGCAACCGTGCTACATAGCGCGAGAGCAATCATTAATACGACTTTTTTCATAATTGATAACTTTTTGTTTAATGGTGTTGAATGTTAGTTGTCTGTTATGTGAATTAGGAGATTTCCTCTTTGTTTCATTTGCTTTAGAAACAATGAGAGACGCTGAAAGGTTTGTTCACATTAAAAAATTTTCTAAAAAAAAATGTCCGGAGGCAGTTCCATGGGCGGAAACTGTCTCCGGACAAAATATCCTGGTGTTAGTTGTATAGGCGAATCGGCCTCTTTTTGTTAAGACCCCCCCCCCTCATCTATTGCCTTTTATGAGTACTTTACTGCCATTGTGTATGTATATGCCGGTCGGGAGATTGCCGACATTTTTGGCACTGATTTTCAATCCGTTCAGCGTGTAATAGCTGTCACTAGAGCTGTTGCGGCCATTCACCACACTCTCCGCGCCGGCCGGCCGAGCACTTAGCAGAAATGTCAAAGGCTTGGAAACGTTTTGCTGCCAGAACCATTCGTTGTGGCCCGAATTTTCAAACCACACGGCCTGACAGTTGCCGCGGTCCTCGGAGTAGCCGAGGCCGGCGGCGATGGCTCGCGCCTGCCGCTCATATCCGACACAGGAGGCATCCCAGCCCAGGTCGCCCATGTCCAGGTGGAGACGGTGGGTGGAGGCGTCGGGCAGATGGCAGCGGAAATAGTGGAGGACGGCGCGGGCGCACACCGGGTCGTCGGTCATGGAATAGCCGGGGCCGAGCTTCAATGAGCCTATCCAGTGCGTGGACATGCAGGCTGCGGCGCCGAACACGTCAGGGTACTCACACATTAAATATAGGGCGGCCAGGGCACCCATCGACGAGCCCATGGCCACGGTGTTGACGCGGTCGGTCCCGGTGCGGTACAGCCGGTCGACAAGCGGCTTGAGCTCTTGGGCCACAAAGGCCGCGTTTTCGTCGCCGTGGAATCCGGCCCGGCATGTCTCGAAGATATAAGTGTTGGCGCTGTCCTCCGGCGCTATATAGTCGAGCGCTTTTTCGGGGAAATAGTCGTTGGGGCGCAGATTCCTGCCGCCGCGGTTGTTGATGCCCACAATGATCGGGCTGCATATCGCACCCCGGCGCAGCAGGAGGTCGGAGATAGAGTCGAGTTCCCAGGCAACGCCGGCGAAGCTGAATTCGGGGTCGAAGAGATTCTGGCCGTCAAAGGCATACACCACCGGGTAGGTGCCATCGTTGAGATTGTAGTCCGAGGGCGTCCATATGTCTACCGTTACGGAGTCTTTCAGAATCTCTGAGTTTACCCTATATCGGTCTATTTGTCCGAAATTTGTTGTTGGTATGCCTATGGGCCCGAGCTTCGTGTAGCCTGGCAGTACGGCGCTGAGGTTGATTGCGCACGGGTTTATTGCGCACGGGTTTATTGCACAGAGGTTTATTGCGCACGGGTTTATTGCGCACAGCAAGGCGAGCAATGCGCAGACTGAGAGTTTTCTCATGATGAGTCAGAAGGGCGTTTTTTCGTTGCTGGTGGTAAGGTCGATGCTGCCGCCGCTGAAAGTGGGCGCGGCGCTGTCGGGAGAGTTGAGCCGGCTTCCGACGCTGGTGACCGACAGGGCAGTGGGCTCCTCGTTCCAGTTCTCGAAGCGGGCGAATTTGCCTCGGAAACGCAGTTGCACATCGTCGACGGAGCCGCTGCGGTGCTTGGCGATGATGAACTCGGCGAGGCCGCGGATGTCGTTGCCGTTGGCGTCGGTGTCGCTGCGCAGGTAGTACTCGGGGCGGTGGATGAAGCAGACAATGTCGGCATCCTGCTCAATGGCGCCGGATTCGCGGAGGTCGCTGAGCTGGGGGCGCTTGCCGTCGGTGCGGCTCTCGACGCTTCGGTTCAGCTGCGAAAGGGCGATGATGGGAATGTTGAGCTCCTTGGCGAGCTGCTTGAGGGAGCGCGAGATCATGCTCACCTCCTGCTCGCGCGAGCCGAACTTCATGCCCGTGGCGTTCATGAGCTGCAGATAGTCGATGATGATCATCTTGATGTTGTGCTCGCGCACGAGTCGTCGGGCTTTGGTACGGAGCTCGAAGATGGAAAGCGAGGGAGTGTCGTCGATATAGAGAGGTGCGCCGTTGAGCTGTTTGATGCGGGCCATCAGCTGGTCCCACTCCATGCTTGTGAGCTGTCCGCTCTTGATTTTGGTGCCCTCGATTTCGCACACGTTGCTTATAAGGCGGTTTACGAGCTGAAGGTTGGACATTTCGAGCGAGAACACGGCTATGGGCGTGTCGTAGTTCACGGCCATGTTCTTGGCCATGGACAGGACGAAGGCGGTCTTGCCCATGGCGGGACGTGCGGCAATGATGATCAGGTCGCTGTTCTGCCAACCCGAGGTCAGTTTGTCCAGGTCGTGATAGCCCGACTCCAGGCCCGAAAGGCCGGATTCGCGGTTGGCGGCGGTCTGAATCTGTTGGAGTGCCTGGCCGATGACGGGGTCGATCTGCGTCACGTCTTTCTTGACGTTGCGCTGCGATATCTCGAACAGCTTGCCCTCGGCCTCCTGGAGGAGGTCGTCAACGTCGTTGCTCTCGTCAAAGGCCTTGTTCTCGATGTTGGCGGCGAAGGAGATGAGTTCGCGTGCCAGGTATTTCTGGGCCACGATGCGCGCATGGAACTCCACGTGGGCGGCCGAGCTGACCCTGGAGGTGAGCTGAGTTACGAACACGGCGCCTCCGGCCTCGTCGAGGGTGCCGTTCAGGCGCAGCTGTTCGGTGACGGTGAGCATGTCGATGGGGCGCTGGCCGGCACCCAGCACCTGGATGGCCTCGAACACCAGTCGGTTCTTCGGCTCGTAGAAACATTCGGGCTTCAGGAGGTCGCACACGGTGGTATAGGCGTCCTTTTCGAGCATCAGGGCGCCGAGAACGGCCTCTTCGAGCTCCACATCGCGCGGGGCCATGCGTCCGGCAGTCTCCATGATGGAGTTGGCAGTGGCCTGTTGATTCTTCGGGGTGTAGCGTTTGCGGTTGTCGGTGTATTCGTTGGGGTTGGGCATGACTGTAGTTCCTGTTTTAGGGGTTGGCGGTGTAAAGCCGTATGCAAAGGTACAACCTATTTATTGTTGAGTTGTTATAATCTTAAGGTTTTTCTTAACAGCCTTTCCACATTTTTACAAGGCTCGGACCATTTTTACAAGGCTCGGACCTGCAACCCACTGTTTAACCCCCGTTTTTTCATCCATTGTCTTATGTCACGCGATTCATATCCCGCATCGTCGGCCGAGGAGCATCACATCTTTTATGCCGCGCGCCAGGCCATACGCCGTCACGCCACCGGTGGCAACATCCTAATCCTCGCCACGGTGCTCGCTCTGGTTGTTGCCAACATCCCCGGGCTCAACACCCACTATTTCAACTTCTGGGAACAGGAGGTGCGCCTGCAGGTGGGCGGTTTCAACATTTTCAGCCACAACGGTCACCCCATGTCCATGCTTTCGTTCATCAACGACGCGCTGATGGCAGTGTTCTTCTTCAGCATCGGACTTGAAATCAAGCGTGAAATCCTGGTGGGCGAGCTTTCCTCGTTCAAGCAGGCGCTTCTGCCCATTGTCGCGGCCATCGGCGGCATGGTGGTGCCGGTGGTGATATTCATGGTTATGAGCCACGGGACCGACTACGCCGGCGGCGCCGCCATTCCCATGGCCACTGACTTAGCATTTTCGCTCGGTGTGCTTGCCATGCTGGGCAAGCGCGTTCCGCTGTCGCTAAAAATCTTCCTCACCACACTCGCGGTGGTCGACGACATCGGCGGCATCGTGGTCATCGCCGCGTTCTATTCCACACATATAGAGGTGATGCTGCTTGTCTATGCCGCCGCACTGCTGGGTGTGCTTCTCTTAGGCTCGGCCCTGCGCATCAAGAGCAAGATTTTCTATATCACCGTTGGCGGCATCGTATGGTTCCTGTTCCTGAATTCGGGCATACATCCCACCATCGCCGGCGTGCTCGTGGCCTTCTGCGTGCCTGCCACCCCGGTGTTCGCCCCCAAGAAGTACATCAAGAAGATACGCCGTGCCATCGGGCATTTCCGCGACCAGGACGACGAGCTGCTGTCCAAGAAGTCAATCCTCAGCCATGAGCAGATGAACTGGCTGAAACAGGTTGAGTCGGCATCTGACAAGGTTATCTCTCCCCTGCAGGACCTTGAGGACTCGCTGCATCCCATTGTCAATTTCTTCATTGTGCCGGTCTTCGCATTTGCCAATGCCGGAATCCTTCTGCTGGGAATGGACCCGCTGTCGGTGTTTGATGGCGTGTCGCTGGCTGTGATTCTGGGCCTTGTTGTAGGCAAGTTCCTTGGCATCCTCGGCTTCTCCTGGATAACGGTGAAGCTTGGTCTCGCCCCAATGCCCGCCCATGCCGACTGGCACATGATGGCCTCCATAGCCATGCTCGGCGGCATAGGCTTCACGGTGTCGCTGTTCATTGCCACACTGTCGTTTGGCGCTGATCCTTCGGCAGCCTCCCTGCTGTCGCACGCCAAGCTCGGCATAGTAGTCGGTTCGCTTGTTTCAGGCATCGGCGGCTTTGTCTGGCTGCACAAAACTCTGCCCCACGGAGTGGCTCCCGACGCCGTTGATACTGACAATTAAGCCTCGTTTTTCCGTATTTTAAGAAAAATCGGTTGCTTTATCAGCGATATTAAACTATTTTAATGCTCTGATAATTTGCAACAGCGAGTATTTTATGTTAATTTTGCACCGAAATGTTAAATTAAGTCGCGGCTGAATTATTTTCACATCTCGTCGCGTTTTAGCAAACAATAACGCATGTTGATGCGTTAACATAATATAGGTTAAATCTCGTTGAGGTTTTTCTGCAACTAAGTGCTCTATACACACAGATGAAAAAACAGACTATCTGGATACTGACAATATTGATGGTGCTCACATTCATGGGCCTTCTGTTTATGCAGATTTTCTATCTGCGCAGCATGGTCCAGATGCGCAACGACCAGTTCGCCCAGGCCGTACGCCAGAGCCTGCTGGCCGTCTCGGTGCGTCTTTCGCACGACGAGACGGAGCGCTATCTCGAAGAGGATGTGGACAACATCAGTTCCTCTACTCTCTACGGCCAGTATTTCGGCGAGGCCACGCCACGTCTCGGCGGCGTGCGCTTCCAGTTCACCACGTCAACAGGCCTCGAAGGCGACCTCACCATCAAAGGCGCGCCCTCCGAGATTTCGAACATCCAGCTCAATTCCGGCACGCGCAAGTCGGTGGCTCCGCTGCCTCCGGCATCCGGAAGTCAGCTCCAGGAGCGGTTCCTGGTGCAGAAGGGCATGATTGACGATGTGATCCTCGACATCCTCTCGCAAACGGCCACACGCCCCATTGAGGAGCGTGCCGATTCGGCCTTGGTGCGCAGCTATCTTCGCCAGGAGCTCGACACTCTCGGGCTCCATGTGCCCTTTGAGTTCGAACTGGTCAACCGTGCCGGAGCGCCGGTGTATCAGTCAAAGGGATTCCGTAAGGCTTCGGCCGACGGCGACAACATGTTTGTCCAGGTGATATTCCCGCACGACGGCCCGGCCAAGTCTTACTATCTGAAGGTCTGCTTCCCTACGCGCAAGAATTTCATATTCTCAACGCTTCACTTCATAGTGCCCTCGTTTGTGTTCACTTTCATCCTTCTGCTGGTGTTCGTGTTCACCATCATCACGGCTTTCAGGCAAAAGAAGCTTACCGAGATGAAGAACGACTTCATCAACAACATGACCCACGAATTCAAGACGCCAATCTCATCCATATCCCTGGCTGCGCAGATGCTCAATGACCAGGGCGTGCGCAAGTCGCCGGCCATGCTCCACCAGATCTCGAACGTGATCAACGACGAGACCAAGCGCCTTCGCTTCCAGGTGGAGAAAGTGCTCCAGATGTCGATGTTCGAGGGCCGCAAGGCTACTCTCAAGCTTCAGGAGGTTGATGCAAATCTGCTGATATATAACATTGTAAACACCTTCAAACTCAAGGTGGAGAAGTATGGCGGTCATCTCGACGCCCACCTCGACGCCATGGACGCCATTGTGCTCGTGGACGAGATGCACTTCACAAATGTGATATTCAACCTTCTGGACAACGCGGTGAAGTACCGCCGCGAGGACGTGCCCCTCAGCCTGACTGTCTCGTCGCGCGACCTGCCCGGCGACAAGCTCGAAATCACCGTGGCCGACAACGGCATAGGCATCTCACGCGACGACCAGAAGAAGATCTTCGACAAGTTCTACCGCGTGTCCACCGGCAACCGCCACGATGTGAAGGGTTTCGGCCTCGGTCTTGCCTATGTGCGCAAAATGGTGCTCGAGCTCGGAGGCGACATCTTTGTGGAGTCGCACCTCAATCAAGGAACAAAATTTATAATAATATTACCCCTAACCAACAATTGAATTATGGAAGAACGTACAAGAATACTGCTCTGCGAGGACGATGAAAGCCTCGGCATGCTCCTTCGCGAATATCTTCAGCAGAAGGGCTTCAACGCCGACCTTTTCGCCGACGGTGAAAGCGGATACAAGGCTTTCCTCAAAGGCAAATACGACATCTGCGTCCTTGACGTAATGATGCCCAAGAAGGACGGCTTCGCCCTTGCACAGGAAATCCGCACCGTAAACTCTGAGGTGCCCATCATATTCCTTACCGCCAAGTCGCTCAAGGAGGACATCCTGGAAGGCTTCAAGCTTGGCGCCGACGACTACCTGACCAAGCCTTTCTCGATGGAGGAGCTCGTAATGCGTCTCGAGGCCATTCTGCGCCGCGTCAAGGGCAAGAAGGGCAAAGAAATCACCATGTACAAGATCGGCAACTTCACCTTCGACACACAGAAGCAGGTGCTCATGATCGAGGACCGCGTGAAGAAACTCACCACCAAGGAGTCGGAACTTCTGAGCCTGCTCTGCGCCCACGTCAACGAAATCCTGGAGCGTAACTTCGCCCTGAAGACCATCTGGATCGATGACAATTACTTCAACGCACGTTCGATGGACGTTTACATCACCAAGCTCCGTAAGCTTCTGAAGGACGATCCCTCAATCGAAATCATCAACATCCACGGCAAGGGCTACAAGCTCATCGCACCCGAACCCGATTCGCGCCGTTGATTTAATCCACAAGGAATTATACCTTATAATTGCGCTGTGAAGCCTCGATGCCAAACGCACCTGCAGGCTCACAGCGCTTTTTTGCGTCTTACTGCTTTTTGTGTCTGTCGCTTTGTTTGCTCTTTCCGTTGGAAATGCGTAACTTTGCACTCTAAAAAATATTAAGCCGACTCATTATCGCACATAAAGAACACTTACCTATATGGCTATCGAACTCAAGGGCCTGACAAAACGTCAGGACAATTATTCGCAATGGTACAATGAACTCGTGGTAAAGGCCGACCTCGCCGAGCAGAGCGCTGTTCGCGGTTGCATGGTCATCAAGCCTTACGGTTATGCCATCTGGGAGAAGATGCAGCGCATTCTCGACTCCATGTTCAAGGCTACCGGTGTACAGAACGCCTATTTCCCCCTGCTCATTCCCAAATCCTTCCTTTGCCGCGAGGCTGAACATGTTGAGGGTTTCGCCAAGGAATGCGCCGTTGTAACTCACTATCGTCTTAAGAATGACCCCAACGGCAAGGGTGTGGTGGTTGACCCCGAGGCTCGTCTTGAAGAAGAGCTCATTGTGCGCCCCACTTCGGAGACCATCATCTGGGGCACTTACAAGAACTGGATTCACTCCTGGCGCGATCTCCCCCTGCTGATCAACCAGTGGGCTAACGTTATGCGTTGGGAAATGCGCACCCGCATGTTCCTCCGCACTTCGGAATTCCTCTGGCAGGAGGGCCACTGCGCCCACGCCACAGCCGAGGAGAACGAGGCCCGCACTGTAAAGATGATCGACACTTATGCCGAGTTCGCCGAGAAGTACATGGCCATGCCTGTCATCAAGGGTGTGAAGAGCGCAAACGAGCGTTTCGCCGGCGCACTCAACACTTACACCATCGAGGCTATGATGCAGGACGGCAAGGCACTGCAGAGCGGCACATCGCACAACCTGGGCCAGAATTTCGCCAAGGCTTTCGATGTTACCTTCGCTAACAAGGAGAACAAGCCCGAATATGTTTGGGCCAACTCCTGGGGCGTGTCCACCCGTCTGATGGGCGCTCTGATCATGACCCACAGCGACGACAACGGCCTGGTTCTTCCCCCGCATCTTGCTCCCATCCAGGTGGTCATTATCCCCATCTACAAGAACGCCGAGCAGCTCGCTGCCATCAGTGCTGTTGTTGACCCGCTGGTGGAAAAATTCAACCAGATGGGCATTTCTGTCAAGTACGACGACGCCGACAACAAGCGCGCCGGCTTCAAGTTTGCCGACTATGAGCTCAAGGGCGTGCCTGTGCGCCTGGTGCTCGGTGCCCGCGACATCGAGAAGGGCACTGTTGAGGTTATGCGCCGTGACACTCTCGAGAAGAGTGAGGCTCCGCTGGAAGGCATCGCCGAGCACGTTCAGAAGCTCCTTGAGGAGATTCAGGACAACATCTACCAGAAGGCTCTCAAACTCCGCGACTCCAAGACCTACATCTGCGACTCCTACGACGAGTTCAAGGAGAAGATCGAAGACGGCGGTTTCTTCCTCTGCCACTGGGACGGCACCACCGAGACAGAAGAACGCATCAAGGCTGAGACAAAAGCCACAATCCGCTGCATTCCTCTCGATGGCGACGAGACTCCCGGTTTCTGCATGGTTACCGGCAAGCCCTCTAAGCGCCGCGTGGTCATTGCACGCAACTATTGATTTTTCACGCTAACGCCAACAGCGTTAACGCCGTTTTGGAGCAGCGGCGTCCTATCCGCTTCTTGCGGCAGGATGCCGCTGCTCGCATTCGATAATGTCTTTTCTGAACTAATATGGTACGATTTGATTGCGACTATATGCGCGGCGCCCATCCGCGCGTCATGGAGGCTCTGATGGCCTCGAACATGGTGCAGACACCGGGATATGGTGTGGACGACTATACCAAGCGGGCCGAGCAGATAATTCTTGATGCCTGCGGGCTTTCGGAGGGCAAGGTCCACTTTTTGGTAGGCGGCACCCAGACCAACGCCACGGTCATTGACGGCATTCTACGGAACACTCAGGGCGTGCTCTGCGCCGAATCAGCCCATGTGAACGTTCACGAAGCGGGAGCTATTGAGGCTTCGGGCCACAAGGTGCTGACCATGCCCGGTAGGGATGGTAAAATCAGCGGACGGCAGGTTGATGAGTATCTCGCCAATTTCTATGCCGACGAGACGTGGAACCACATGGTGCAGCCCGGCATGGTGTACATATCTCAGCCTACTGAGCTTGGCACGCTCTATTCGCTTTCTGAGTTGGAGGAGCTTAGCAGTGTGTGCCGCAGGTGGAAGCTGCCGTTGTTTGTTGACGGCGCACGTCTGGTCTACGGCTTGCAGTCTGAAGCAAATGATGTGACCCTTCAGGAACTGGCTCGCTTGGCCGATGTGTTTTATATCGGCGGCACCAAGGCCGGTCTCCTGTTTGGCGAGGCGGTGGTTCTTCCCCATCCTGAATTGATTCCTGGTTTCTTCACGCTCATCAAACAGCATGGAGCTCTGCTTGCCAAGGGTCGTCTGCTTGGCGTGCAGTTCGCGGCGCTGTTCACTGACGGTCTTTATGAGGAAATGGGACGCAATGCCATACGCCAGGCTATGAAGCTGCGTGAGGCATTCGTTGCACGTGGATATCGCCTGCTGATGGATTCGCCCACCAATCAGCAGTTTGTGGTGCTCCCCAATGATGTGGTTGACCGCTTGGCGCCTAATGTCGGTTTCGAATATTGGGGCCCTCGTGGCGAGGTATTTTCGGCTGTGCGTTTTGTAACGGACTGGGCCACATCCGACCAGGAGATAGCAGAACTGACAAAACGCCTGGACCATTAAAAATAGAAAAAGGTAAAAATTGAACGGCATCCGTCATTTAACACACTGACGGATGCCGTTTGATTCATTTCACTGTTTGCCGGAGGAGTATCTTCGCCACTTTTCAATCAGCGCCGAAATATCATCAGGAATTGGTGCCTCGAAGAACATTTCCTCTCCGGTACGGGGATGCACAAATCCGAGAGTCCTGGCGTGCAACGCCTGCCGCGGGCACGTCTCAAAACAGTTCTGGATGAAATGGTTGTAGCTGGATGTGCGTTCGCCACGGAGTGGCTTGTCGCCGCCATAGCGGGCGTCGTTGAACAGTGTATGGCCTATGCTCTGCATGTGGACGCGTATCTGATGAGTGCGCCCGGTTTCAAGCACACATTTAACCACGCTCACATGGCCGAAATTCTCAATGGTATAATAATGAGTTACGGCATGTTTGCCCTGATCAGACCCCGTTGGGTATACGGCCATCTGCAACCTGTCGCGAATGGAGCGCCCTATGTTGCTCTCGATGCGTCCGTCCTTGGGATCGGGCTCGCCCCAGACCACTGCCACATATTCGCGCTTGGTGGTCTTGTTGAAAAACTGCTTGCCCAGGTGTGTTTTGGCATCAGGAGTCTTGGCAACAACCAGCAGTCCGGAGGTGTCCTTGTCTATTCTGTGCACCAGTCCGAGCCGGGGGTCGTTCACATCGTAGTTTGGTGTGTCCTTGAAGTGCCAAGCCAGAGCGTTGACCAACGTGCCCGTCCAGTTGCCGTGGCCGGGATGCACCACCAGTCCCGCGGGCTTGTTGACAACAAGCACATCGCTGTCCTCATACACGATGTCGAGGGGGATGTCTTCGGCCAGAATCTCAAACTCATACCGTGGGCGGTCCATCACCACTTTCACCTCGTCGAGAGGTTTGACGCGATAGTTGGACTTCACGGGCTTGCCGTTCACCAGGATGCATCCGGCCTCGGCGGCCTGCTGCACCCTGTTGCGACTTGAACCGGAAAGACGCTCGGTCAGGAATTTGTCTACGCGCAGAAGCTGCTGGCCTTTATCGGCTACGAACCGGAAGTGTTCGTACAGGCCGCCTTCGGTTTCCTCTTCAAGCTCGAGAGCTTCCTCGTCGGGAACATCAGTGGGCTTTGGTGCCGGCTTCTCACTCATCGATAGGCTCCTCCGCAGGTGTTTCTTCGGGAATGTCAATGGCATTGAGCACGCTGTCGGCGGCAGCATCGATGGCCGCGTCAAGTTCCTCGTCCATGCCTTTGCTCACTTCGAGCACCACTGTGGCATTGGCGGGGATGCGGCTGCCCAGGGTCACGTACTCGCCGTTGACTTTTGCCGACACCACACTGTTGGCAAACTCGCCGGGCACATACTCCACCTTGATGGCGTTGATGCCATGGCTTGACAGGTAGTTCTCAGCCTGTTTCTGCGATATGTCGGTCAGGGGAATGTCTATGACCACCATGCGGGGCGAATAGGATACGATGGTGAGGTACACTTCGCGTCCTGCCTTGACAACTGCGCCGGGTTTCGGCCAAATCTCAACCACTGTGCCTCCGGCCATGTGGTCGTCATAGATGGAGTCGGACACCACTATTTCCAGGTCGGCGTCGTCAAGGATGTTCTGCGCCTGCTCGAACGACATGCCTTTCACGTCGGGCACTTTCGATGTCTGTCCGTGGTGTGTCCACACTCTGACGAAAAGCAGCAGCACAGTCACAGCCACAAATCCGGCTGCAAGGATCAGAACTATGTTGCTGATTATGGGGTGCTCTGCAAGCATGCGCTTGAAGAATGAGTTGTTTGTTGGCTTGTTTGTGGTCATGCTTAGGTGGTATTTGTTCTGTGCTTGGCTCCGACCGCATTTGCGATGGAAAGGACATCCCGTCTGAATGACGGGAAAATACAGGTGCAAAAGTACAAATATTTTGGCTAACTAATGGCTATTAGGGCCATTTTTGTTAATTTTGTCCTCCCTTAAGGGCCGAGCCGTCGGCCTTGCGCTTTTTTATCCTATGAACAAATTTGCTAAATCATCAGATAAGACCCAATCACCGGTTTCTGTCGGGGAATCTCCCCAACCGGCAAGCCTGGCCCGCATCTTTGCCACATTCTTTAAGATCGGTGCTTTCACCTTCGGCGGGGGGTGGGCCATGATTGCCATTATCGAGCGTGAGATAGTGCACCGCTACCATTGGCTCAGGAAGGAGGAGTTTCTTGACTTGCTGTCGGTGGTGCAGGCTCTCCCCGGCATCCTTGCTGTCAATATTTCAGTTGCCGTTGGCGACAGGCTGAAGGGTACCCGCGGAAGCATAGTGGGTGCTCTGGGCACCATTCTGCCGAGCTTTTGCATGATTCTCTTCATCGCCATTTTCCTTACTCCGGAGGCCATCAACGGCAATCCCACCCTTGTAAGGATATTCAAGGGCATACGCCCGGCAGTGGTGGCGCTGATCATCGCACCGGTTATTTCGTCTGCAAAGACGGCAAAAATCGGCCTTAAAACGCTGTGGATTCCCGTGGTTGTCGCCCTGGCCGTATGGTCGCACCTGCCTGTCATTTCTAACCCCGTGGTGTGGATCATCGCCGGTGGAGTGGGGGGCATTTATGTTCTTAAGAAATCAATGGACCGCGCCGGGGAGGGCAAGCTGAAATGATTTTCTTCAGACTGCTTTGCTGCTATCTTGTCATCGGCCTGTTCGGATTCGGCGGAGGCTACGCCATGCTTGCGCTCATCGAGAACCAGGTTGTCGCACCGGGATGGATAACCGAGAAGACTTTTACCGACATTGTTGCCATCTCGCAGATGACTCCCGGACCAATCGGCATCAACTCCGCCACTTATATCGGTTATGTGGCGCCCCAGACCCACGGCTTCCCCGGATGGTACTGGGGTGTGGCGGGCTCCATTATGTGCACGCTGGTTGTGGTGCTTCCCACTTACTTCCTTGTGCGTTATACGAGCCATTTCATCAACAGGCATAGGGAGTCGGTCTACATCCGCGGCATTCTGCAGGGCCTTCGTCCTGTGGTGGTGGGCCTAATTGCATCGGCAGCCCTCCTGCTTATGAATGGAGCTAATTTTGGCACTGACACACGCAGCGTGCTCTGCAGCATTGCCATCTGTGTCGGTGCGCTTCTTATCTCCCTGCTGACCAAAATCCACCCCATACTCACCATTGTTCTCGCAGGGCTGATTGGCTTTATTATTTATTGAATTATGGACAGATACGACCAAACGTTAGAGTTTCTCTTCAATCGTCTCCAGGCTTTCCACCGCATCGGAGCTGCGGCTTACAAACCGGGACTGCACACCACTGAGGCCTTGTCTGAGGCTTTCGGCAGTCCGCACAAGCGTCTGAAGGTGGTGCATGTTGGAGGAACCAATGGCAAGGGGTCCACTTCGCACCTCATCGCGTCGGTGCTTCAGTCTGCCGGATATAAGGTGGGGCTCTATACGTCGCCGCATCTGTTGGATTTCAATGAGCGCATCCGTGTCAACGGCGAACCTATTACACACGAGGAGGTGGTGGATTTTGTCGACCGCTTCCGTCTGCTTGACAGCGCTAAGTGCGATCCGTCCTTTTTCGAGCTTGCCACGGTTATGGCTTTCGAGCACTTCGCGCGGCACAAAGTGGATGTGGCCGTGGTAGAAGTGGGGCTCGGCGGCCGACTTGATTCCACCAACATCGTTTCGCCGCTCCTTTCGGTTATAACTAACATTTCGCTTGACCACACAGGCATTCTCGGCGACACGGTGGCTGCCATTGCTGCCGAAAAAGCCGGTATCATCAAGAATGGTGTGCCGTGTGTGATCGGTGAGTCGGACGGCGAAGGCGTAAGGAATGTGTTTGACGCACGTGCCAAGGAAATGCGCTCCGATATCGATTTTGCCGATGATGAACCGCTGTATTCCTCTGCCGCGCTTAAGCCTGACGGTATAACTTATGCCGGCACTCCGTGGGGCGACATCTTCTGTGAACTTGCCGGCGACTGCCAGGTGAAGAATGCCAACACAGTCCTGCATTCTCTGAAGCGTCTTGCCACGCTGGGCTACAGGTTTGATGCGGCAGATGTAAAACGCGGCTTTGCCAGTGTCTGCAAGCTTTCGGGGCTTATGGGGCGCTGGATGAAAGTGTCTGACGCGCCGCGCACTGTTTGCGACACCGGGCATAATCCCGGCGCCTGGCAATATCTCGGCCCGCGTCTTTCAGCTGTTTCCAGGCATAAGCACATTGTGCTCGGTTTTGTCGGCGACAAGGACCTGGAGCACATTGTGCCTTATCTGCCAGCCGATGCCGACTATTACTTTGTCCAGCCGTCCACGCCGCGGGCAGCCATGGCCGGGGCTGTAGCCGAGGTGGCAAAAAAAGTCGGCATTGAAGGCCGTGTCTTCAATGCCGATGTCTTGGGTGAAGGGACTGTGCTGCAGGGCTACAAGGCGGCTCTCGGTGCTGCTTCGCCTGACGACTTCATCTATGTTGGCGGAAGCACGTTCGTTGTCGCCGATTTCCTTGAGGCTCTTAAGCCGTGATTTCAACGGACAGCCACTACTTCAATCTCTACTAAAGCATTTTTGGGCAATGTCTTGACTGCCACTGCAGAACGTGCGGGGAAGGGAGCGGAGAAGAATTCGCTGTACACCTCGTTCATGGCGGCAAAATCGCCCATGTCGCTCAGGAATACTGTTGATTTTACCACTGCGTCCATGCCCAGTCCGGCGGCTTCGAGCACAGCCTTCACATTTTCGAGCGACTGACGGCTCTGGCCTTTGATGTCTGTGGGCATTTCGCCTGTCTTGGGATCGATGGGCAGCTGGCCTGAGGTGTAAACAAATGCGCCGGCATCAATTGCCTGGCTGTAGGGTCCGATTGCTCCGGGAGCGGCGGTTGTTGCTATTTCTTTTTTCATAGGATGGTGATTATAGTGTAAGTTGTTGATTAGTTAATGTTCTGTGCGCTTTGATTAAAGTCTATGTTTATCTTTTGCTGTGAAACCACTGGTGTGAATTGAACCAGCGAACTGTCGATGGGCAGGTCCTTCAGCAGGAATGAGTCGCCATATTTTGCTGTGGCTTCCTCTATTTCGTCGCAAGCCTTGACCGGGCCGGGGAAGCGTTTGCTGAAGTTGGGGATGAAACTGTTGCGGCCCATGCTGTTCAGGCGCATTCGCAGCAGGCCGAGGGTGAGTATGCCGGGGTCCACTCCCGGCTGGTAGCCGAAAATCTCCTCTTTGATGTCGATGGCCACGCGCACAAACAGTCCGGTTTCGATAAGCGAGTCAAGAACGTCGCTCACCAGCCTCGGAGGTATCTCTGACGGCTGGGTGATGTCTGTCTTGGTCAGCGGAGGACGCTGGGCCACGAATCGCTGCACTATCAGGGCCGCCACGCCGGTGATCACCCTGTTGCGATAGTTGACTGATATGTGCCCGATTTCGGTTGAGAACGCGTAGAGGAAGATGTTTTGCGACGAATAGCACACGAGGGTGCCGCAAAGAACCGACATCCATGTGAGCTGGATCCACAGCAGCAACAGAGGCACGAACGAGAAGCTGCCGTAGATGGCATTGTAGCGTGTCACATACAGCAGACCGGTTGCAAACAGCCACTGGAGTACCTTGAAGGCCGTGCCTGTGAGCACGCCGGCAAGCAGGGCGTTCTTGAATTTGACCTTGGCGTTGGGGATGAGGGCGAAAACGCCGCCGAAGAACAGCCATGTGAACACCCACGAACCTATGTCGAGCAGAATGGCTATGACCGGTGTCATGAAACTCATGTGGAAGAACTGCTGCAGTGTGGACGACAGCATGATGGACAGGCCGGCGGCGCATATCATCAGCACGGGCAGGATGAGGAACATGGCCGTGTAGTCAGTGATCTTGCGCCAGAAGCTGCGACCCTGACGCACGCCCCATATCATGTTGAACGTGTTCTCCACGTTGCCGATTAGCGAAATGAGGGTCCAGAGCAGAAAAATCAGGCCCACGCCCACAAACATGCCTTCCGACGACTGGTTGAGGTATGAGTCCACAAATCTCAGTGCCGTCTCCACCGTGGCCTCTTGCGATGGGAATATGCTCATGAGCTCGTCCTGGAGCAGGTTCTGGAAGCCGAATCCGCGCCCGATGGCGAACAGCAGTGCCAGGGCGGGAACTATGGCCAGCATCGTGCGGTAGGTCAGGGCGCATGCCTGGCCCTGCAGGTCTTTGTTCAGGAAAGAGCTTACGCTGATATTCACCGTTTTGAGAACGTTCACCCACACCGACGACCTGTTGTCGCGCCAGATGCCGTCCGACCAGTACTCCCATCCGTTCACTATCGCGTTCTGGATGCGCGTGGCCGTGCGCGCCCAGCGTCCCGGAGTTTTCTTTCCGGAGCCGGAGTCTTGTCGGGCTGTTTTGTGGGTGTCGTTTGTGGTCATATCTTTTATAACAATGCAAATTTACAAATTGCTTTCGTATTTGACAATTTAAATCGACTCCCGCGCCGGCCTTGCTATTGTGGGTTAGAGATGTAATGACTAATTTTGCAAGTCAGTGGTCAAATTAATTTATGCTTGTATCCGTTTAATTTCAACACTTACTTATCATGGAAATCAAGATAGAACCCGAGTTTCTCAGCCGCGTGCCCGGTTACAGAGCAGTGCTGATGGAGTGCGACCTGGTCAATGCGCCCACCTCCGAGGCGCAGCAGGCGGCCATGGCCGAACTGGCCGATGACATTTGCAACAAATACACAGTTGAAGCCATCAACAAACGCCCTGCAATAGCCGCTACGCGCCGCGCCTACAAAGCCTGCGGCAAAGACCCCAACCGTTACCGACCCTCGCAGGAGCAACTCATGCGCCGCATAGTGCGCGGCCTCGGGTTGTATACTGTCAACGCCGTTGTCGATGCCGGAAACATGCTGTCGCTCGAAACCGGGTGCTCCGTGGGCTGCTTTGACGCCGGCAAGGTGCAGGGCGATGTGCTCACACTCGGCATAGGTCGTCATGAAGAGCCCTATGAGGGAATTGGCCGAGGCGTCCTCAATATCGAGGGACTGCCGGTGTTTCGCGATGCAGTCGGCGGCATAGGCACACCCACATCCGACAACGAGCGCACCAAGATTGAGGACGGCACCACGTCGATGGTGATGACCATCCACATATTCGATCCGGAAGCCGCCGCCGATGCCATAATTGATACGGCAAGACGGATATTCACCACTCACTGTGCCGCTACAAACATTCGCCACAAGATTTATTTTGAGTGATAATCCTCTGTTCGTCAGCGTGTAAAAGAACAAATGAGGGCTTCGGGGCGAAAAACACCGTCCGAAATGTTTGCAAAGTCGGATAAAAGTGCTAACTTTGCAAACGCAAAAGCCAAAGCGGCCGATACAGAAGCCGCGAAGCAAGCACCATCAAGGAGAGATGGCAGAGTGGTCGATTGCGGCGGTCTTGAAAACCGTTGAGGGTCACACCTCCGGGGGTTCGAATCCCTCTCTCTCCGCAACAAACGCTGAAAATCAGCAGATTGCAAAACAAACACCCAGTTTTACACCCAAGAATGTAAAGTCGGGTGTTTTTGTTTTATTTAAGATAATACAACCACTACATAATAAAAGAGTAGCGATATTAAAAGAATCCGATGA
>JAXJRL010000127.1:0-38886 GCA_036310635.1 Muribaculaceae bacterium
ACGGCAAGAGAGCCAAATCACTAATCAAGTATGGTCTGGAAGAAATCGCAAACGTTCTTCTAAGACCGCTCTACAAGCCGAAATTCGATGTGTTCAAATTTTTGTCATGTACTTAAATACAAAGGTACGAAATTCAGGCAAAACAGCCGCGATAACTGAGCAAAATCAAACCGATAGCCCACCGTGATTGTTTAATAAGCATGAGCAATGCTATCATATACACAGGCCTCGCCACAATGCTGACCGGCGCCGTATACGGGCTGGTGGTGGCGATTATCTGCTACCGGCGGCAGCGACGGCAGCCATTGCCCGCACACTGGCGCTTCAACACCTTCAGTCAGCGCAAGCCCGACCCGAAGATGAAACGCCTGGTGCGCATCTGGTATATGCTCATGGCTCTTGGATTAGTACTCACCGGCATCGGCATAACGCAATCACTATGATGTACAATATACTCTTTTGGACAGGAATAGCCATCTTTGCCGTGGGTATGGCAATTAGAATAGGCTACCGCATCAAATACTATCGCGAATACCGGTCCATACCCATAATGACCACCGGTCGCGCCGCCGAGCTCAGAGGCAAATACCGCTCCCGAATCTTCTACGGTCTGCTCTGCATGGTGGCGGGCTGCATACTGGCGGTAATTTCCGCCGCGATAGCCTGACACACTTAAACTTAAAGCACAACTTTAACATGATATAATTATGAAATTCAAGACATTATTCCTAACGGCGATTATGATGATGGCTGTGGCTTTCGGAGCACAGGCCGCCGACCGATACGTGCGCGACGTGAAAGCCCTCCCACAGGCCGCACAGGCCACCCTCGCCAAAAATTTCAAAGCTAAAGTGAGCTTCATCAAAGTTGACACCACCCTCGGACACGTGGACGAGTACGACGTGGTGCTCACCGACGGCACCGAAGTGACATTCGACAACAAGGGCAACTGGCGTGACATAGAGACCTCGGCCAGCACATCCGTTCCAGCCGTGTTCATTCCCAAGGCCATGAGCTCATACGTGAAGCGCGAGCACCCCGGCCGTCGCATCGTGGGCCTGGAGCGCAAGGGCAAAGGCTACGAAGCGGAGCTTGACAACGGCATAGAGATGAAATTCGACGCCAACGGACTCTTCCAGCGCTACGAAGACTGAACCACGGCACCGGATACGGCTTGCAGGCGGAACCCTCAACGTGCCCCATGCGGGGCTCAGCGTAGGTTCCGCCTGCCGCATTTGTACGTGAATGATAAATTTGCTAACTTCGCACCCAAATTTATAATGAATTATGAAAAAACTAACTGAAAAACATGCCTCGATGATCCACGGCGTGCTGCTCATAGCCCTCTTTGCCTGCGCCGCCTTCTACATTGGCAGCGCCGAAGTGTTCGTGCGCCTCTCGTTCAGCCCCATGATCATAGGCATAATCATAGGCATGCTCTATGCCAACTCACTGCGCTCCAACCTGCCCGACACGTGGGTGCCCGGCATACAGTTCTGCTCGAAAAAGATTCTGCGACTGGGCATCATCCTCTATGGCTTCCGCCTCACCTTCCAGGACATCGTTGCCGTGGGCCTTAGCGGCATAGTGATTGACGCCATTGTGGTGGCCGTCACCATCCTGGGCGGCATATATGTGGGACGCCTGCTGCGCATGGACCGCGAGACAGCCCTGCTGACCTCCGTCGGCTCGGGTATCTGCGGCGCGGCCGCGGTGCTCGGCGCGGAGTCAACCATCCGCACTGCGCCCTACAAGACAGCCGTGGCAGTGGCCACAGTGGTGATTTTCGGCACCATATCCATGTTCCTCTACCCCGTGCTCTACCGCTCGGGAGTGTTCCAGCTCACGCCGCAGGAAATGGGAATCTATGCCGGCTCTACGATGCACGAGGTGGCCCACGCCGTTGGCGGCGGCAACGCCATGGGCCCGGAAGTGGCCGACGTGGCCGTGATCGTGAAGATGATACGCGTGATGCTGCTCGTGCCCGTGCTGCTGATACTCGGCGTGTGGGTGGCCCGTCGCAATGCCAAGAGCGGCGACACTGCCGGCAAAGGTCGTGTGGCCGTGCCCTGGTTCGCCTTCGGTTTCCTGGCCGTAATCGCCTTCAATTCGTTCGACCTCCTGCCTGCGCAGGCCGTCAGCGTGATAAACTATATTGACACCTTCCTGCTCACCATGGCCATGGCCGCGCTCGGCGCCGAGACGTCAATCGACAAGTTCAAGAAAGCCGGCAGCAAACCCTTCGTCCTGGCCTTCATCCTTGACCTTTGGCTGATAGGCGGTGGCTACGTGATGGCCAAATACCTCGCGCCTCTATTCTCCTGATTCGGGGAGAGGTTCGATATCGGTTACGGCGCTGAGAGGGATGCTGACAACGGCACCACTCCCGGCGCTTTCCATTTTTATGGCTGCGGGCATGTCGCACATCCCCAGGAGAACCCCGCGGACGCGCTCATACCGGCCCCCGGCCTTGCGAGAATCCGGACGGAACACGGTGACACATAGGCGCGGACGCTCCGGCAGGCGCTCCAGCGCCGAGATCAGTGCGGCCGACATTTCCAGCTGCCTGTCGCGCGAGGCCTCGACATAGCTGTCGGTTAGCCTTGCCGTCTCGTCGATGGCCTCGGCATGGCCGTTGAGGGCCGCGAACGACGAGAACTGGCCCGCGCGCGAGTCCATGCTCATGGGCGTGTGGCTGCCGTGGTCGGGACGGCCGAGGTCTATTATGTCGTCATAGATATTGTCCATTGGGGGGGGGAGTTTATGCCTTGTGGCCGCCTATCTGCGAGTTGCGCTCGCGCTGGGTGGCGCCCTCGGCAAAGTTGAGGCCTTTGAGAATGGCGTTTTTGCCAAATTTCTTTTTGATGGAAAGGATGGCGCTCTGGGTGCGTTGCTCCTTCTCCTCGCTCATCCGGCGCTCGGCCTCAGTACGTTGCAGCTCTTCAGGGTCGGCGAAAAGGTCGAGCTGGACAGCCCGAGGCTTGTCCTGCAACTTGTGCATGCCGCGGGGAGCGACATGGGCGGCCGTCACATTCAGTCGGCGCACGGTGAGTCTGCTGTCGGTGACGCGGTCAAAAATCTCCGCCACGGCGCGGCAGATGGCCCGGCCAGAGGAGCACGGCGTGTCGAGTCTTTGGCTGCCGTGGGCATGGTTGGGCACCTTTCGGCCGTATCTGTCCGATTTCAGCTCGTGCTCGGCAAGGGCGGCCACCTCGGCCGACGATGTGTCATAGCCCACATCCAGCACCACCTGATCTGTCACCAGCCCCTTCTCCACCAGCTCCAGCGCCAGTGCGTCGGCCATCTCCAGCACCACGTTGCGCGCCTCGGCGGCGGAGTAGGGGCGCTGCAGCACCTGGCCGCTGCTCAGCGAGTGTGTCTCGGGGCGATAAGCTTTGATGTCGGCTATCGTCACCGGCTCCACGCCCCAAGCATGGTCTATGAGCAGCTCGGCATTGACGCCGAACATCTCAAACAGGAAGTCCTGATGATGGAGTGAGAAGCGGGCAAGGTCGCCCATAGTGAACACGCCGTAGCGTCTGAGCTTATCGGCGGTGGCACGCCCCACGCGCCAGAAGTCGGTGAGCGGCTGGTGGGGCCAGAGCTGGCGGCGGTAGGACCCTTCATCGAGCTGGGCCACGCGAACGCCGTCCTTGTCGGCAGGCATCTTCTTGGCCACGATGTCCATGGCCACTTTGCACAGATACAGGTTGGTGCCGATTCCCGCCGTGGCCGTGACGCCCGTTTCCTTCAGTACCTCGCGGATGAGCTTCATGGCCAGGTCGTGGGCCGTGAGTTTGTAGAGCCGAAGATAGTCGGTGGCGTCAATGAACACCTCGTCGATGGAATAGACATGGATGTCCTCGGGAGCAATGTGGCGCAGGTACACGTTGAAGATGCGCGTGCTGTAGTCTATATAGTGTGCCATTCGCGGTGGCGCTACGATATAGTCCACGCATAAGGTCGGATTAGAGGCCAGCTCTCTGGCTGAGTGCGACTTGTCGGCGCCCCGGCGGCCTGCATTGACCTTGCGGACCACGCTTTCCACCTCGAAAAGGCGTGGGCGGCCACCGGTTCCATAAGCCTTGAGGGCAGGCGACACGGCCAGACAGATAGTCTTGGACGTGCGCGATTCATCAGCCACCACGAGCAGAGTGTCGAGCGGGTCGAGACCGCGTTCGACACACTCCACCGAAGCGTAGAACGACTTCAGGTCGATGGCTATGTAAGTTCTGCCCATATAAGCCGTGTTCAGGAAACGCCTATGAGTTCGATCTCGAACACGAGGGTCGAGCCGCCGGGAATGCCTGGCTGGTTGAAGCGCCCGTATCCCTGTTCGGCCGGAATGTAGATTTCCCATTTGTCGCCCACATGCATCTTTTGCAGGGCGATAATCCATCCGGGGATGAGGTCGCGCAGACGGAAAGCCGGGGCTGTGCCGCCGCGGCTGCTGTCGAAAGTCTTTCCGTTGATGGTCTTGCCCACATAATGGGCCACAACAACACTGTTGCGGTTGGGCTGGGCACCGCCGGGCTTGCCGTTGCGGAGCACCTTATATAATACGCCTTTGTCGAGCGCCTTGACGCCCGGTTCTCCGGCCTTGGCCTGCAGCCACTGCCGGTTTTTGAGAATGTAATCCTGATTAGCCATAAGGCAAAGTTACAACATTTTCTTCAAAATCCCATCGCGACGAGCGTGGGGACAATCAGCAGCGTTATAAGCGTGAAAGAGCGCATGAAAGAGGACAAATTCGGCAATACCGTTAAAAATTTGTGCGCAAAAACTTGCACGGTTCAAAAACTATTCCTACCTTTGCAATCGCAAAACCGAATCACGGAGAGGTGGGTGAGTGGCTGAAACCACCAGTTTGCTAAACTGACGTAGGAGTTATCCTACCACGAGTTCGAATCTCGTCCTCTCCGCTAAGTTAAAAAGCCAAGTCGCTTGAACTTGGCTTTTTTTGTCTATACGCCTCAACAAACTCATTGAAACCGACCATGGCCAATCTTCTGACATTCTCAAAGGACCTCATTCAGCTCGTGCTGGCTCCCCGTCGCGGCTGGCTCGACATAGAAAAGGAAGACCCCGATCCTCAGAAACTTACCGAGACCGGCTTCTACCCGCTGCTGTCCATAGTGGCGCTGACAGCCTTCTGTCATGGCCTGTACGGTTCCGAAAAGTTTGATGTGGCCCGTCAGCTCATCGAAGCGCTATGCCAGTTCCTGTCTCTGTTCATGGGGGCCATGCTGGCGCGCGTGCTGTTCGAGTCTATGCTGGCCAGAGTGTGCGGCGCAACGGCTTCGGAGGCAAGGATGAACCTGGTGATCATCTACTGTCTGTCGCTCATGGGCCTCATCGACATAATCTCGAACCTGTGTCCCATCGAGCTCGCCGTGATATGGTTCCTGCCGGCGTTTGTGGCACTGGTGGCTTGGCAGGCGCGCACGTTCTTAGGCGTAAACGCCTTCAAACAAGGACAGTACATAGCATTCGCGCTCCTTTGCCTCATTATTTTGCCCGTGGTCATCGGCTTTTTGCTCCACTTGATTGTTACTTCGGTATAACCTCATCCCAACATGGCTACTAAGAAACTTACATTTCACGACATAAACATAAAAAATCGCCGAGCCACATTCGACTATGCCATCGGCGACACCTACACTGCGGGCATAGTGCTGACGGGTACCGAGATCAAATCCATACGCATGGGCAAGGCAAGTCTGGCCGACACCTATTGCTACATCGACAACAACGAGGTGTGGATCAAGAACATGTATATCGCCGAATACTTCTATGGCACATACAACAACCACAGCGAGCGTCACGACCGCAAGCTGCTGCTGAACCGCAACGAGATTGTGCGACTGAAAAAAGCGGCCGCACAACCGGGCAACACCATCGTGCCTCTGCGCCTGTTCATCAACGACCGCGGCTACGCCAAGGTGGTGATAGGCATAGGCCGGGGCAAGCGAGAGTTCGACAAGCGCCAGACCATCAAGGAGCGTGAGGACAAGCGCACCATGGCCCGCCTCTTCCAGAAGAAATAAGTTACTATTCCGGCCTGAGCACCAGCATCAGACGCTCACCGCGGCTGTCGGTAACGCCGAGCAATCTGGCGTTGCCTCCCTGACGTATGCCAAGTTTGGACTGCAGCTCGGCGGCGCTCATGCCAAAGTTGCGCACGGCTACATCCGCCTGCGGCAGGCGAGACTTGAGCCGCTTGATATTCTTGGATTTCCATTCCACCACCTCGTCCACCTTCCATGCCGTGCCGGGGAAAGCGGCAATGGGCACCTCTGATGTATAGACATGGGTGTTGCTTGCAAGTTTGGCCAAGCCCTGGAATCGAGAAGCAAGAAGCTTGAGTGGCGCGGCCTTCATTACGGCTGGGAACGGCTCGTAAACAGCCCAGCCCGCCTTGGGTGCGATGGTGCGGGGTGGGGCGGCAGCCTCTTCTTCAGGGATTGTGAAACTGAAGTCGTCCCATTTGCCGTCATTGCCTACGGTCACGGCATGTATGCCCGGGCAATCCGTTTCATTGGAAAAATCAAGGGCGGCGACCAATTCCTTGCACTCTGTGCGCGTGCCCAAGGCATAAATATCAGTCACATTTTTGCCCAGTTCACGCAGACACTGCGTAACATCCAGCATTGGTGAAAGCTTCACCACCAGAAAGCGGAAACATTTGCGCAGTTCAGGCATAAGGGCCACAACATCGGGCTGACAGTCGGCCACGGCGAACAGCCTCTTGCCGTCCTCGCCGCGACGAGCAGGGTCGATGAACGCCATGTCGGCGTGGAGCTTGCCGTCGGTGAGCATCGACACACTGTCGCCGCACAAGCCTCGCACATTACCGAGGCCAAGCTGCCGGGCGTTGTAGCCAAGAGCTTCGGCAAGATGCTCCTGCCTGTCTATGCCAGTCACCTGCGAGGCCCTGCGGGCCAGATGGAAGACATCGATTCCCAAACCGCAGGTGAGGTCGGTCACACTGAGGCCGTCGGACTCCATCAGCGAGGCATGGAACGCGGCCAAGGCGTAGCTTGTTGACTGCTCGCCTGCAAGAGTGTTGGCGAAGAAGAATTCGGGGGCGCTCCCAAGAGTGTCGGCGAGCTTGGAGCCGAAGCGCTGTCGGCACTCTATCTGTGTGATAGCTGCCTCATAATCAATGGCTGGACTCTCAGCGCCGTGATATTTCAGTCTCAACTTCGAGACATCGGCACGGGCATTGTCGCGCACAAATTTCCAGAATTCGTCAGAAACAGGTGGATACATAGTACGGTTGGCGTTAGTTATGCGCCGTAAAGTTACGAACTTTTTGCGAGACGGAGCGAACGCAGGGGCTATCCGCGATAGTCGGCCAGCGCCTTCTGGAGCCTCTGACGGGCGAAAAAGATTCTACTCTTGACCGTGCCCAGAGGCAGACCAGTGTGCTCGGCGATCTCTGTGTACTTGTAGCCCGACACATGCATAGAGAACGGTACACGGTAATCGTCGGGGAACGAGTTGATTACATCGGTTATCTCGCCGGCTGCAAGCGAGCCCTCGGGAGTCTCTATGCCAGAATCCTGTGGCATGTTCAGGTATATGAGGTCTTCGGTGTTGTCGAGCATGGTGTTACTGCGCATTGTCTTTCGGTAGTTGTTGTTGAAGATGTTGCGCATAATGGTGAACACCCAGCCCTTGAAGTTGACATTGTCCACATACTTGTCCTGGTTGTCGAGCACCTTGAGAGTGGTGTCCTGAAGCAGGTCGTAAGCGTCGTCGCGGTTTGACGTCAACAGATAAGCGAAGTTGAGCAGATTGCTCTGTATGGAGAGCAGTTTGGTCTGAAAATGCGAATTTCCTTTAATAGCATTCATATCGTCACATCCGGTGTTTTAAATAGTCATGTGCAGGAACGGGATGAATACCGTCCATAACTTACAATAGCATTGAATCGGCACGGCATAAACCGGCCTTTGAAATAGTAACAATTGCGTCCGGAGGGTGTTTAACGGATTATATATTTTTAGCACAGGGTTCGTATTTTTGCATCACACCGTTTTTATTTTTAACTTTGTATAGGCGTTTGGCGGGCTCGCTCCGCCAGGCACACATATTAAACACTATATATTCCTATATGGCTCCAGAAAAGTCAGAAACAAACAGAAATTCCAGCATATACCCCTCATCCTTCGAGGCCAAGATGGGATTCGATGCCGTGCGCCGCATGGTGTCGGCCCGCTGTTCGTCGGAGATGGGCAGGGCACACGTGGACCAGATGGCATTCAGCTGTGATTTTGCCACAGTAAGCCGACAGCTTGGCGAGACGGCCGAAATGGTGCGCGCCCTGCACGAGGAGCAACCCATACCGCTTGACTACATAGCCGACACGGCATCGTGGCTCAATGCCCTGCGCGTGCCCGGCACCTATGCCGACGAGTCCCGACTGGTGCAGTTGCGCAAGTCGTTGGCTACATCGGTGGCCGTCCAGGCGTTCTTCCAGCGACACACCGACAACAATGGCTCATCCTCGCTTCCGCTCCTTGCCGAAGTGGCAAAGGGGGTGGATGGCGGACGTCCCGTCACCGTGGCCATCAACGCGGTGATAGGCGACGACGGCCATGTGAAGGACAACGCATCGCCGGAGTTGCGCGACATACGCATGCACCTGTCGCAGATAGGCGGGCGCATAGCCGCGGCCGTTAGGCGTGTGGTTTCGGCCGGTGTGCGCGACGGCATACTCGATGCCGACACGTCGCCCGCCATCCGAGACGGCCGCCTGGTTATCCCCGTGGCGCCGATGCACAAGCGCAGCATACAGGGCATAGTTCACGACGAATCGGCATCAGGCAAAACCTGCTTCATAGAGCCCGCTGAAGTGGTGGAGCTCAACAACCGCCAGCGCGAACTGGAGTCGGAGGAGCGCCGCGAGATAATACGCATCCTCACCGCCACGGCCGATGCCATCCGCCCGTACCTTGACCAGCTCATGACCACCTGCCACACCCTGGGAGTGTTCGACTTCATAGCCGCCAAGGCGCGCTTTGCCGACGACTCGGGAGCCATGCTTCCGCACCTCTCCGACAAACCCGAACTGGAATGGTACACTGCCCGCCACCCCGTGCTGCAGGCAACACTGGCCAGACAAAACCGCCAGGTGGTGCCGCTCGAGATTCACCTCACGCCCGAGAACCGCATCCTCATCATCTCGGGCCCGAATGCAGGCGGCAAATCGGTGACGCTCAAGACAGTGGGCATAGTGCAGTACATGGCTCAGTGCGGCCTGCTGCCTACGTTGTATGAAAACTCGCACATGGGTATTTTCAGCGGCATTTTCGCCGACATAGGTGACGACCAGTCTATAGAGAACGACCTGTCGACCTACTCGAGCCACCTGCGCAACATGAAGTTCTTCGCCACGCACGGCAACAAGGCGTCACTGGCGCTGATTGACGAATTCGGCTCCGGAACAGAGCCGCAGATAGGAGGCGCACTGGCCCAGGCCCTGCTCGGCAGGTTCAACCAGCTGGGAATGTGGGGAGTGATCACCACGCACTATCAGAACCTCAAGACCTATGCCGACGAGACACCCGGCATAATCAACGGCTCGATGCTTTACGACCGCCAGAAGATGGTGCCGCTCTTCAAGCTCTCAATCGGCCATCCCGGTAGCTCGTTCGCCATTGAGATAGCCCGCAAGACCGGGCTCCCCGACGACATCATCGAAGAGGCAAAGAAGATAGTGGGCAGCGACTATGTGAACCTGGACAAGTACCTGCTCGACATAGCCCGCGACCGCCGGTACTGGGAGAACAAACGTGACCGCATACGCCAGCGCGAGAAGCACCTCGACGACGTGATAGCCCGCTATGAGTCCGACGCCGAATCGCTCCGCGACAGCCGCAAGGCCATCCTTGCCGAGGCGCGCACGCAGGCAGCCGACATCATAGCCGGCAGCAACGCCGCCATTGAGCGCACCATCCACGAGATACGCAAAAGCCAGGCCGAGAAAGAGGCCACCGCCGAAGCTCGCCGCCGACTGACCGAAGAGCGCTCCAGGCTCGACTCGCGCCATGACGAAAGGGCCGCCGAGCAGTCCGCCCCCGAGCTGCTGAAACGCGCTCCAAAACCCAAAAAGCAGAAACAGACGGCCAAACCTGCCGAAATAAAACCAATAGCCGTTGGCGACAACGTGATTCTCGACGGAAAAGGCACGCCGGGCAAGGTGCTTGAGGTGGACGGGCGCAAAGCCACCGTGGCATTCGGCGCCATGAAGATAAGTGTGGAGACAAAGCGGCTTACGCACACGCTGAAGAAAGTGCAGTCCGGTGCCAAAGCCTCGACATTCGTATCGGCTGCAACGGCTGACAGCATTCGCGACCGCCAGCTGCAGTTCTCCAACGAAATAGATGTGCGCGGCATGCGAGCCGACGAGGCCGTGCAGGCCGTGACATATTATATTGACGACGCCCTGCAGTTCAACGCCGGACGCGTGCGCATACTCCACGGCACGGGAACCGGGGCACTGCGCACCTACATACGCCAGTACCTGGCAACCGTCCCCGGCGTGCACAGCTTCCACGACGAGGATGTGCGGTTCGGTGGCGCAGGCATAACCGTGGTGGAGATGTGACGCACGGTGTTACATAGGCACTTACACTAGGCACAAAAAACAACGAATAGCGGCTGAGCGGACATAAAATGGCAAAATGTCTGCTCAGCTGCCTTTTTATGCGCCCAAATGCGGCCGAATGAATGTAAAAATAGTTAATTCCGGGCATTAACTATCACAAAATTGAACTTATGCACTTCCACGGCGTTACACAATCAAAACACGAAACTAACATCAACCCTTAACCTAACGCTACATAAGTTATGAAATATACCCAACCCGATCTTCCCTACGCCGACGACGCCCTGCAGCCCGCAATCTCCGCCGAAACCATCCGCTTCCACTACGGCAAACACGAGAAAGCCTACATCGACAACCTGAACAAGTTGATTCAGGGCACCGAGTTCGAGGACATGGATCTTGAGGAAGTGATTGTTGAGGCCAAAGGCGCGTTGTTCAACAACGCCTCGCAGGCATGGAACCACATCTTCTATTTCTTCGGAATGAGCCCCGACGGAGGCGGAGAGCCTACCGGCGAACTGCGCCGTGCCATTGACCGCGATTTCGGCAGCTTCGAAAATATGAAGAAAGCCATGGTCGATGCCGGAGTGGGCCTGTTCGGCTCCGGCTGGGTGTGGCTGTCACGCGACACCAACGGCAAGCTGCTCATCACCCAGGGTGCCAACGCCGGCAACCCGATGACCGAGGGCCTCACGCCCATCATGACCATGGACGTGTGGGAGCACGCGTACTACCTCGACTACCAGAACCGACGCAAGGATGCCCTCGAGGCCATCTGGGACGTGGTTGACTGGGCAGTTATCGAGGCCCGATATGAAAGCTGATTGAAATTATCCCATACCATACAGACATACAAGCGAAAGCACTTTTATTAAGCATAATGTGATGAATGGAGAGTGAGGCAGTCGTGAGACCCCCTCACTTTTTTTATGTCCATTCCCGATCCCGGAACCCTGAAAAGGCCGAAAAAAACTACGGCACCGCTTACGCCCGACAGTGCAGTGCGTCAACGGTGCCGTGATGTATGATGAAAAAACGATTCCGGATGTAAGCCGGGTTATGTGGACGCCAGCTTTCAACGCCGCCAAAGGCAGCTGCGAGTTCTGACGCGCCGTCCGTCATTTATCTGGAGCCGGTGTTACCACCGGCCTCGAGCGGTCTACCCCCCGGCAACGGGCGAGCAACCCTTAGATGCCGGTATACTTGACCTTGCAACGCACAGGATGTGCGGCGGAGCCGGTCACCCGGCCCCCCGGTGGTCTCTTACACCACCTTTTCACCCTTACCGTCCGAAGACGGCGGTTATTTTCTGTCACACTTGCCGGAAAGCCGCTCCCCGTGAGGGGACAGCCCTCCCCGGCCGTTAGCCGGTGTGGTGCTCTGTGTTGCCCGGACTTTCCTCACGCCCCTTAAAGTATGGGCGAGCGACGGACCTCCGGAACCGTTATGGGGTTACGCGTATCCGCGGATGATTCCGCGCTTGGAGTTGCGGATGAACATGATGATCTCATCGCGTTCGGGAGTGGCGGGGAGCTCGGCCTCGATGCGAGCCACGGCGTCAGTCACATTGAGTCCCGACAGATAGAGATAGCGGTATATGTCCTGGATGTCGCGGATGGTCTCCGAAGAGAAGTCGCGGCGACGCAGGCCGATTGAGTTTACGCCGGCATAGCTGATGGGCTCGCGGGCGGCCTTGACGAACGGGGGCACATCCTTGTTGATAAGAGCTCCGCCCTGAATCATCACATGGGCGCCGAGGTGGCAGAACTGGTGCACGAGCGTGCCGCCGCCAATCACGGCATAGTCGTCCACAATCACCTCGCCGGCCAGCTGTGTGGCGTTTGAGATGATCACATGGTTGCCCACCGTGCAGTCGTGGGCCACGTGGCTGTAAGCCATGATCAGACAGTTGTCGCCAACCACCGTCTTGCCCTTTGAGGCTGTGCCGCGGTTCACGGTTACGAACTCGCGCAGAGTGGTGTTGTCGCCGACAACGGCCAGTGTGTCCTCGCCGCGAAACTTCAGGTCCTGGGGGATGGCGCCAACCACTGCACCGGGGAAAATGTTGCAGTTCTTGCCTATGCGCGAGCCCTCCAGAATGGTCACATTGCTGGATATGTGCGTGCCCTCGCCAATTTCCACATTGGCGTCGATGGTGACAAACGGGTCAATCACCACACTCGGGGCAATCTTGGCGGCAGGATGTATGTAAGCTAACGGTTGTTTCATTTATACGGTAAAAAATTTACTTGTTCTTGATGATCTGTGCCATGAACTCGCACTCGCACACCAGCTTCTCGCCCACGAAGGCGCGACCCTTCATCATGGCGCATCCGCGGCGCAGTTCGGTGAGGAACGATACATGGAACACCAGCGTGTCGCCGGGCACCACCTTTTGGCGGAACTTCACATTGTCAATTTTCATAAAATAGGTGGAGTAGCGCTCCGGCTCATCGACCGTGCCGAGTACCAGCAGCCCGCCTGTCTGCGCCATGGCTTCCACCATGAGCACGCCCGGCATCACCGGCTCCTGAGGGAAGTGGCCCAGGAAGAAAGGCTCGTTGGTGGTAACATTCTTAACGCCCACAATGTAGCTCTCGCCCTTGTCGATAATCTTGTCCACGAGCAGGAACGGATAGCGGTGCGGCAGCAGGGTGCGGATCACATTGTTGTCCATGATCGGCGCCGCATTGGGGTTGTAGATGGGCGCTATCACATCCATGCGCTTCACATCGCGGCGCAGCAGCTTTGCCAGCTTGGCGTTGATGGAGTGTCCGGGACGCGTGGCCAGCACACGGCCCTTGAGAGGACGGCCGATGAGGGCTATGTCGCCTATCACGTCGAGCAACTTGTGGCGTGCCGGCTCGTTGTCGGCAATCAGCGGTTTCTCGTTGATAAAGCCGTACTCCGACACATGTTTGTGGGGCACGCCCATAAGGTCGGCGATGTGGTCCAGATGCTCCTGGCTCAGGGGCGAGTCGTAGATCACGATAGCATTGTCCAGATCTCCTCCCTTGATTAGGTTGGCGCCGAGCAGACCCTCAATCTCGCGCACGAAGACAAAGGTGCGGCTTGCAGCCACCTCGCTCTTGAAGTCGGCAATGTGCTCCAGAGTGGCATACTGGTTGCCCAGCACCGGCGAGTTGTAGTTAATCTTCACGTCCACCGAGAACTCGTCGTCGGGCAGAACCACAATCTTCGCGCCCGACTCCTCGTCGGCCACCTCAATCTTGTGCTTCACCACGAAGAACTCCTTGTCGGCGTTCTGCTCCACCGTGCCGGCGGCCTCGATGGCGTCGGCAAATGCGATGGCGCTGCCGTCCAAGATGGGCATCTCAGGGGCGTTGACCTGCACCAGCACATTGTCGATGCCGGCGGCGTAGAGGGCGGCCATGGAGTGCTCAATGGTGCTCACCGACACCTCGCCCTTGGCAATGACAGTGCCGCGGTTGGTTGCCACCACATTCTCGGCCACGGCCTCGATCACCGGCATGCCGGGCAGGTCGACGCGCTGAAAGGCATAGCCGTGGTTTTCGGGGGCGGGGAGGAAAGTGGCTTCTATGTCGAGGCCCGTGTGCAGGCCCTTACCCTTTACTACAAAGGAGTCTTTGAGAGTGAGTTGCTTCATGATTATTTTTTTACTAATTTCTTATACTGACTGATGAGGTCGGGCAGATGCTTCATTGCAGCCACCTGGCGCATGAAAAGACGGGCATTGACGGCAGGATAGCCCATCACCTGCTGGCCGTCGGGCAGACTGGCATGGATGCCGCTCTGGGCGCCGATGCCCACACGGTTGCCTATGGCAATGTGGCCCGCCACGCCCACTTGGCCGCCAATCATACAGTGGTCTCCCACCTTCGACGAGCCGGCAAAGCCCGCCTGCGCGGCCACCACCGTGTCGCTGCCCACCTCCACGTTATGGGCCACCTGAATCAGGTTGTCCAGCTTGGTGCCGTCGCCGATGCGCGTTGCGCCCATCGTGGCGCGGTCAATGCACGTGTTGGCGCCCACCTCCACATTGTCGCCCAGTTCCACTATGCCCATCTGGGGAATCTTGTCATAGCGGCCCTCGGCGTTGGGGGCGAAACCGAAACCGTCGGCGCCCACCACAGCTCCGGCATGAAGGATGCAGTTGCGGCCAACCTTGCAGCCCGCGTACACCTTCACGCCCGCGTAGAGAATGGTGCCGTCGCCGATGGAGGCGCCTGGGCCAACATACACCTGCGGGTACACCTTCACACCCTTGCCCAGCGTGGCGCCGTCGCCCACATAGCTGAAAGCGCCGATGTAGCAGTCGTCGTCCGCCTCCACACCCTTGCCCAAGAAACATGGCTGCTCAATGCCTCGAGGCTGCGGATTGGCCATCTCGTCGGCCATGCGCATCAGCCGCGCGAGCGTGTCGTAAGGGTCGGCCACACGGATCATGGTGCAGTCCGTACGATGCTCCGGGCGGAAGTCGTCGCGCACCAGCACAATGCTGGCCTTTGTGGAGTAAATGAAGGGTGTATATTTGGGATTGGCCAGAAAAGCGAGGTCGCCGTTTTTTGCGTCCTCGATTTTTGCGAAGCTGGATACGCGGGCGGCGGGGTCGCCGTCCACGGTGCCACCCACAAGGCTGGCCAACTGATCTGCTGAAAATTCCATACTGACAAAAAAGGAAGATAAAGCGATAAGCGTTAACAGAACGCAAAGTTACAAATTTTCTCCGAAACAGCCAACTGGGTGTTGTAAAAGCGCCTCCCTGAGCGGCTGTGTGTTGCCGGAAGGGGAGGCGCTTTTAGCGGGAGGAGGGAGAGTTTACTTGATGAGGTATTGCGAGGAGATGGACTCGTTGTTGTGCACACGGCGGATGGTGTCGGCGAACAGACGCGCAACGGAGATGATGGTCACTTTGCGGCAGCCCTTGGTGTAGGGGATGGAGTTGGTGAAGATGATCTCTGACAGGGCGCTGTCGGTTACGCGCTGCGAGGCGGGGTCGCTCATGATGGCGTGTGAGGCGAGGGCGCGGACGCTGCGTGCTCCCTGCTCCATCATCAGGTCGGCGGCCTTGGTTATGGTGCCGGCGGTGTCGACCATGTCGTCGATGATGATGACGTTCTTGTCGCGAACGTCGCCTATGATGGTCATGCGCTCGACCACGTTGGCCTTGGCGCGCTGTTTGTGGCAGAGCACGTAGGGCACGCCGAGGTACTTGGCGTAGGAGTTGACGCGCTTGGCGCCGCCGGCGTCGGGGCTGGCAAGGACAAGGTCGTCAAGGTTGAGGCCCTGGATATAGGGGATGAAGACGGATGAGGCGTAGAGGTGGTCAACGGGGATGTTGAAGAAGCCCTGGATCTGGTCGGCGTGGAGGTCCATGGTGATGATGCGGTCTGCGCCGGCGGTGGTGAGGAGGTCGGCCACGAGCTTGGCGGCGATGGATACGCGGGGTTTGTCCTTGCGGTCCTGGCGGGCCCAGCCGAAGTAGGGCATGACGGCGATGACAGACTTGGCGGATGCGCGCTTGGCGGCGTCAATGAGGAGGAGGAGCTCCATGAGGTTGTCGCTGTTGGGGAAGGTGGACTGTACGAGGTATACCTCGCATCCGCGGAGCGACTCTTCGAAGCAGACTTCGAACTCGCCGTCGGCGAAGTGCTCGATTTTCACTTTGCCGAGTTCAACGCCGAGGTCACGGCATATTTCTTCGGCCATGTAGGCGGAAGCGGTTCCGGCAAACACCTTTACGGGGGGAAAATTAGTGCTCATTATGGTGGTGATTGGTGATTGGTAATCGGGGGGATTGGTTTTGCGACTGCAAAGTTAGTCATCTTTTTGCAAACAGGGATGCTTGCAGCCGGGAAATTTTGGGAATTGGGAATTAGGAATTGGGGATTGAGAGGCCTTGGAAGTGTAGGAGGACGGCACCAAAGGCGGGTATGAGGGCGGTGACGGGCTCGTCAGGACTGAGGCTGGCAGTCAGCGTGGCGCCGGTGAGGAGGTCGGGCACGGGGGCGGCGGCGACGGGGCGGATGCCTATGTGGTCGAAGGCGTGCTGCGGGATGACGACACGCATCGGGGTGGGGCGGCTGTCAAAGTTGAGCATGGCTAGCACGAGCGACACGGTGCCGTCGGGTTCTGCGACATGGCGCAGGTAGGCGTATTGGCGGTGGGGGTTGAAGTCGGGATTGTGATAGTTGGCGTAGGTGACATCGAAGAAACCGCCGCAGCGCAGTGCGGGTTCGTCGTTGACCAGGTGCATCAGACGGCTGTAGAACTGGCGGAGGCGCTTCTCGGAGTCGGTGAGGGCGGCACCGTCGGCTTTGCCCTCGTTGAGCCATCGGCGGAGGGTGGCGAGGCTCCAGTAGTCGAAGATGGTGGTGCGTCCGTCAAGGCCGCTGAAGCCTTCGGCATCGGCGGCGGGTTCGCCGAGTTCCTGGGCCATGTACACCATCACGGCGGCGCGGCTCATGGTGGCGGCGGCGACCATGGCGGGGACGGCCATCCAGGGGTTGCCGGCGTACTGCTTGGAAGCGTAGCGCTGCTCGTCGTGGTTCTCGAGGAAAGTGAGCATGTGGTCGCTGATGCCTTCCACTGTCTGCCAGCAGGAGGTGAGCTGTGCGGCTGAGGTGTCGTGGCATTGAATGCCGCGGAGAGTATCGTAGAGGGTTACCTTGTCGTAAAGGTAGTCGAAGCAACCGCGTTCAATCATGGGGCGGTAGAGGGCCACGTTGTAGGCTTCGGCGATAAATATAATGTGGGGGTGGCGCTGTTTCACCTGAGGAACGGCCCACTCCCAGAACTCGAGGGGCACCATGTGGGCCATGTCGCAGCGGAAGCCGTCAATGCCCTTTGCGGCCCAGAAGAGGAGGATGTGGAGCATCTTGTGCCAGGTGTCGGGGATGGGCCAGAAGTGGCGGGTGCGGTTTCCGGGGTCGAAACCGTAGTTGAGCTTGACGGTCTCATACCAGTCGTTGGGGCCGGGGTAGGCTGTGAAGCAGTCGTTGCCGGTGCACTTGGCGGGGAACTCCACATAGCGGTCGGGGCCGGTGCCGAGGGGTATGGAGGGGGAAAACTGCTGGCGGGGTATGTAGTAGAAGTTGTTGTTCGGGTTGAAGAACATGTCAGTGTCGTCGTTCGCGCCGAGGTCCACAACGCCTTCGGGAGCGGCGTCGCTGTGGTATACGCGGGCCACGTGGTTTGGCACGAAGTCGATGATGGCTTTGAGGCCGGCGGCGTGGGTGCGCGACACGAGGGCTTCGAACTCGGCCATTCGGCGGGGCACGTTGACGGCAATGTCGGGATCGATGTCATAGTAGTCCTTGATGGCGTAAGGGCTACCGGCTTTGCCTTTGACTATGTGTGGGTTGTCACGGGGGATGCCATAGCGGGTGTAGTCGCTCTGGTTGGCGTGCTCGATGACGCCTGTGTACCATACATGGGTGAATCCCATGGAGCGGATTTCGGAGAGGATTAGGGGGGTAATGGCGTTCATCTTGCCCGAGCCGTTGGTGATGATGGTGCCGTTGGGGACGGGGGCTGGGGTATAGTTGGTGAACAGGCGCGGGAGGAGCTGGTAGATGACGGGGCGCTCGGCGCAACGGGGCTGGGGCCGCGGTTCGGGCTTGCGGGTGTTCTTGGATTTGTTTGCAGGCTTTTGGTTCTGTTTTTGCATCTTATAGTGGGTGATGATTGGTTCTGAGTTTTGGGGATGGGCTACGGTTTTCTGTCGGGCCAGAGGCCTTTGTCGCGGAGCACGCGGCGGGTGGCGAAGTAGCCGCTGTTGTACACTTTCTCGATTTCCTTGAGGTTGAAAGATCGGTATCCGGCCAGTTCGCGCATGTCCACCACCACGTCGCACACGTCCATATCCTCTTTCTGGTTGGCGCGGGCCATGAGGTTGTAGCTGCGGACGGCCACGTCGACGATGGATGTTGACTTGCCGAATGGCATCATGGAGCTGCAGTTTATGCCTATCAGGGTGCGGCACTGCTGGCGGATGGTGCGCGCGGGGAGGTTCTGGAGCACACCACCGTCCACGTATGAGCGCGAGCCTATCTTCTGGGGCTTGAACAGGACGGGGATGGAGCAGGAGGCCACCATGCGCTCGCCGATGGAGCCGCTGTCGAACTCGGTGAAAGTGGCGTCGTCGAGATCGGTGGCACAAATTATGGTCTTGATGGGGAGTTCCTCGAGTTTCTTGTATGGCGAGATGGCTTTCATTACGCGCTTGCGGAAGTTGTCCATCTTGAAGATGCCTCCGCTGCCGAGGTCGAACTGCACCCAGGTTTTGAAGCCGGTGTTCTCGAAAACCTCGAGCATGTCGTGGGGGGCTACACCTCCGGCATACATGACGGCCACCACCGAGCCTGCGCTCACTCCGCAGATGATGTCGGGCTTGAGGCCGGCTTCGCCGAGGGCCTTGAGGGCGCCGGCATGGGCAAAACCGCGCGCGCCGCCGCCGCTGAGGGCAACGCCGAGATTGTAAGGACGTTCGGAGGCTAAAAGTGGGGTCTGTTCGGAAGATTCCATAATCATGTGCAAATTTACGCTATTTCTTACAATAATGAAAATCGGACGCGGGCCAAGTGGGGGCTTGTGGCTGCCAGTGGCAACCTGTTGCGGCCCATGGTGGTCCGAGGTGGCTTGTGGCAGCCAACTTTTCCTTATTATAATGTTCAAATGTCGGCAAAAGTTTGTAATTTTGTGCCTTAAAATTAGATTATCACTCAAACTGACCATAATCACACATTCCAAATGAGCGAAATTGCCACAAAATACGACCCCTCGAAGGTCGAAGACAAATGGTATGAGTACTGGGTGGCCAACCGCATGTTCCACAGCGAACCCGACGGCCGCGAACCTTACACAATAGTCATTCCGCCGCCAAACGTGACCGGAATCCTGCACATGGGCCACATGCTCAACAACACCATCCAGGACATCCTGGTGCGCCGCGCCCGCATGCAGGGCAAAAACGCGCTCTGGGTGCCCGGCACCGACCATGCCTCCATCTCCACTGAGACCAAGGTAATCGCCAAGCTGGCTTCGGAAGGCATCAAAAAGACCGACCTGACCCGCGAGCAGTTCCTGGAGCACGCCTGGGCCTGGACCCACAAGCACGGAGGCATCATCCTCCAGCAGCTGCGCAAACTCGGCGCCTCATGCGACTGGGAGCGCACAGCCTTCACCATGGACGAGAGCCGCTCGAAGGCCGTTACCAAAGTGTTCGTGGACCTCTACAACAAGGGCCTCATATACCGCGGCCTCCGCATGGTCAACTGGGACCCCTGCAACCGCACCGCCATCAGCGATGACGAAGTGTTCTACGAGGAGGAGCAGAGCAAGCTCTACTACCTACGCTACTACGTGGCCGGCGATCCCGAAGGCCGCTATGCCGTGGTAGCGACCACCCGCCCCGAGACCATCATGGGCGACACGGCCATGTGCATCAACCCCAAGGACCCCAAGAACGAATGGCTCAAGGGCAAGCGCGTGATTGTGCCTCTTGTGGGCCGCGAAGTGCCCGTAATCGAGGACCGATATGTCGACATTGAGTTCGGCACAGGCTGCCTGAAGGTGACCCCCGCGCACGACAAAAACGACTATATGCTGGGCAAAACCCACAACCTCGAGACCATAGACATTTTCAACGAGGACGGCACCGTGAGCGAGGCCGCCGGCATGTACGTGGGCATGGACCGCTTCGACGTGCGCCGCGTCATCGCCGAAGACCTGCAGAAGGCCGGACTCATGGAGAAGGTGGAGGACTACGTGAACAACGTGGGCCTCAGCGAGCGCACCAAAGTGCCCATCGAGCCGCGCCTGTCGCTGCAGTGGTTCGTGAAGATGAAGCACTTCGCCGACATCTCGCTCAGCCCCGTTATGGACGACCTCATCAAGTTCGTCCCCGAAAAATATAAGACCACATACCGCATCTGGCTGGAGAACATCCAGGACTGGTGCATCAGCCGCCAGCTGTGGTGGGGCCACCGCATCCCCGCGTGGTACTACACCGCCCCCGACGGCTCGCGACAGTTCGCCGTGGCCGAGAACGTGGAGCAGGCCCTACAGGTGGCACGTGAGCAGAGCGGAAACGATGCCCTGCAGCTCGCCGACCTCACCCAGGAAGAGGACGCCCTCGACACCTGGTTCTCCTCGTGGCTCTGGCCCATTACCCTCTTTGACGGCATCAACAACCCCGGCAACGAGGAAATCAAATACTACTACCCCACATCCACACTGGTCACCGGCCCGGACATCATCTTCTTCTGGGTGGCACGCATGATCATGGCCGGATACGAGTACGTAGGCGACAAGCCCTTCAAGAACGTATACTTCACCGGCATCGTCCGCGACAACCTCGGCCGAAAGATGTCGAAGAGCCTCGGCAACTCGCCCGACCCCATCAAGCTCATCGAAACCTACGGCGCCGATGGCGTGCGCATGGGCATGATGCTCGCCGCACCTGCCGGCCACGACATCCTTTTCGACGAGAAGCTCTGCGAGCAGGGCCGCAACTTCTGCAACAAGATATGGAACGCATTCCGCCTCGTGAAGGGCTGGAACGTAGACGACAAGGCCGAGCGCCCGGAAGTGTCGGCCGTTGCCGAGAAGTGGTTCGCCGCCAAGCTGTCGGAGACTGTCGAGGAGGTCAACGACCTGTTCGAGAAGTTCCGCATATCGGAGGCCCTGATGGCCGTCTACAAACTGGTGCGCGACGAATTCTCGTCGTGGTACCTGGAGATGGTCAAGCCCGCATACGGCGAGGCCATCGACAGCAAGTCGTACCAGGTTACGCTTTCGTTCTTCGACTCACTTCTGCGCATGCTCCATCCCTTCATGCCGTTCATCACCGAGGAACTCTGGCAGAACCTGAGCGAGCGTCGCGAAGGCGAATCCATCATGTACGCCATGATGCCCGAAGTGGCCGAATACGACAAGGCACTCCTCGCCGACATCGAGCTGGCCAAGGAAGTGGTGACAGGTGTGCGCGGTGTGCGTGCCTCCAAAAACATCCCCACCAAGGACGCCCTGGTGCTCAACGTGGTAGGTGACGCCCTCCCCGAAGGCCTCAAGGCTATGGTGGCAAAGCTGGCAAACGTGAGCGCGATAGCCGACAACGCGCAGCCCGATCCCGCAGCCTCGCAGTTCATGGTAGGTAAGATGCACTTCAATGTGCCCCTGGCCGACACCGTCAACGTGGAGGCAGAAATCCAGCGCATAGAGAAGGACCTGGATTACTATCGTGGATTCCTGGTAAGCGTTGAGCGCAAACTCTCCAACGAGCGCTTCGTTTCAAAGGCTCCCGCAGCCGTAGTCGAGGCAGAACGCCGCAAGCAGGCTGACGCCCAGGCCAAGATCGAGACCCTCTCGGCAGCCCTCGCAGCACTGAAGTAAAACCTCACCACATATAAAAATCGGGCAGCCCGGCGATGATGCGGAGCTGCCCGATTTGCATTATTGCTTCTGCACCATGTCGGCGTCTGGCGGAAGCTTATGCGACACCTGCGAGATGGCGAGGACTATCACCGTCAGGGCAACGAAAACAATGGCCGTGGAGTGCATCACATTGCCTATGCCCACGAGCGGCGACGCTATGCCGCCGAATATGTAGCCCGTGACGCCGAGAATAGCCGAAGATTCACCGGCAAACTGACGACCCTCGTTCATGGCAAGTGTGTTGGCACCGGTGAATATCATTCCCATGCAGAACATGCCGGGTATCACCGTCACCTCAAAGAGAACCAGGGAGTGTACAAACCAAAGCGCCAATGCAGTGGCCGCCATCGAAACGGCCAGGCCCAGACATCCGAAGCGCACCGCGCCTTTAAGCAACTTGAATCTGAGCGCCGCCATCGATCCTGCGGCAATGAAAAGAGCGTTGAAACCTATGAGAAGACCGTAGCCCGTCTGGCTGAAACCATAATGCTCCTGGATGATGAACGGCGTGGCGGATACGTAGGCAAACAGAATGCCGAGGGCCGCGCCCTTAAGGCACACATGGATCATGAACTTGCGGTTTCGCAGCATGGCAGGATAACGTCCGAACTCCTTCAACCAAGAGCCTGTGGGTCTTCTGTCCTTTGGCAGACTCTCTTTCAAGAATGACGACAATGCGATAAGCAGAACTGCGTAGCAGGCCAGCACCACAAACACGCCCTTCCAGCCCCAGGCGTCGGCTATGATGCCGCCGAGCACCGGAGCCGATGCGGGAGCTATGCCGTTGATGGCGCCGACAATTGCCATGAGCTTGGCCAGGTCGCGTCCGCCGTAAATATCGGCAGGCACCGTGCGCGCCAGAAAATAGCCGCCGGCTGCTCCTGCGCCCTGAAACATGCGGCACACAAGGAAGAAATAGATGGTGGGCGAGAAAACGCTGACCACTGCGGCCACCACGAAGAGCGACATGGAAGCGAACAGCACCGGCTTGCGTCCGTAGCGGTCGCTGAGCGGGCCGAAGACAATCTGGCCGATTGCAAGGCCCACCATGCCCATGGTAAGGCCAAGCTGGACCGTGGGCACGGAGCATCCGAAGAAACGCCGCATGGCCGGAAGCGAAGGTGAGTACATGTCATTGACAAACGAACCCATTGCGCTGAGAAGAACCAGGTACAGCACCAGAAAGCCATAGCTCTGCACTGTGTTTGCAAGCTTGGTCTGCTTTGCAGTTGTATTGGCCGGTGATTTAGATTTCCCGCTGTCAGTGGAAGTAGGTCCGGGATTGAGTGGAGTAGGGGTGTTCATGGGGTTGGAGGAGTGGTTAAAACTCTTGTTTTATAGTATAATTAACCCTCCGGGGCGCAAAAAGGTTTTTCTGCGCCACCCTCAAAAAAATAGTGGCGCCCCGTTCATGGTGAAACGGGACGCCATATTATTATAATGTGTGGATAATGTCAGATTACAGCACGCGACGGGCACCGAGGAAACGGCGCGAATAGTAGCCGCCGTCGGGGAATGAGTCGTGGCGGATACCGCCGCGGTGTGAAGCGTGGATGAAGCGAATGTTGCCATTGTCGTCAACATCAACCGCCAGACCTACATGGCCCACAGTCTTGCCGCCACGGCTGCCGGCAAAGAAAAGAAGGTCGCCGGGGCGGATATCACTCTTGGAAACACGTTCGCCCTGCAGATACTGGTCGCGCGAAGAGGGAGAGAGCTTGATATCGAAATTCTTGAACACGTAGCTGGTGAAACCGGAGCAGTCAAAGCCGCGGGGGCCCTTGCCACCTGAGCGGTAGGGTGCACCGAGGTGCTTGGTGGCGTAAGCAATGATGTCTTCAACCATTGCAGACTGGCCTACTGACTGTAAACCGAGGTCTACGATCTCGTTTTCGGCCTCATTGTCGAGCATCAGGAATGCCGAAGTGGGATTGTCGATGTTGCTGACGAGATTCTCAATGTTATCATTGATTTCCGACCCGTTCTCAGACGAAACGCTGGGCTGGGCCGCAAAGGCCGCAAAAGGGAGCACCAGGCTGATGCTGAGTGAAACGAAGGTGGTAAGTATATTTTTCATGATTTGGCTTATAGCTTATGATAGATGGTTAATCGGACCGATGATTGGCTGTGATTTTTGAGGTGTCGCTGTGATGACGGCAACCGATGGGGAAAGAGGTTTGCCAGATATGCTAACGATTGGTTCGTAGCGCCGGTCCATTAAATTCTTCGGTTACAAAGTTACAAAAATTAAGAGCTAAAGTCAAGAAAACCAACATAGTTTAGTCAGAATTCACATGCTTTAACAAAACAGAGGTCAAGGCTATTTAACCACAGTAAATTACCCTTCAATCAATTACACTAAAATGGTTAAATAAAAGCTTTATGATGTATTAAAGCTTTACTTGAAGGCGGCTATTTCAATCCGGGAGCTATTATCCTCTCTCCCAGATAGTGAGCAAATTCCCCTTTCATCTCGTTAAGCTCCATGAGTTTGCGGATGAGCGACTCAAGGCTGACGTCAGCCGACGGCGTGTAGTTGGCTATCTGCTGCTGGATTTCACGAATCTGCCAGGTGAGGATGCCGTTCTTCAGCTCGAAGACGGCACGCGGAACAAGCACCGCCAGGCGCTCTTCCTCAGTCTCAACGTGGGCATATTTGGTATGCACCTTGCTGAGCGTGTAGCGGTCGTCGGCAAGCTCGGTGGATATGCGACGTATATCGTCGTCGGGGTCCGACATCAGCTGTTTTTCAAGATAGTGGCGAGCGAATTCAAATTGTTTCTGCAACTCAAACGTCTTTAAATCCTCTTCCATCAGCTTTTCGCGCTGTTCAATGTCGGAAACATCACGGGCCTCGCGGCGAATCACATCCATGCGCTTGTTGCGCTCGGCGTCAACCGCCGCCGCTATATTGCCCTGCTCTGCATCGTAATCAGCCTGCCAGTTGGAATATGCCAGTTCGTGGATACGGCGCGCCACCTTCTCATAATGCTTGTTTGCGAACTGAGTGTCATCACGTTCCATCTCAGCCTCAATATATTCCAACACCGACATGGGGACAGTTGCGCCCTCGCCATTGTCGGCGTCGCACAGATAGATCACGCCATAGCGCACCAGATAGCGCAGCAGCTCGCGCTCAAAGCGCGCAAGGTACTTCTCAGACGATGCCGGATTTTGCGCAGTCTTGGCCTCATCGGCAGGTTGCGACGGCAATGTGGCGACCACTGTCGGCGTCTGCCGCTCAGAGGCCCGGAGCTCCTCCAGACGCTTCATTTCCGATTCGCGCTGGCGCTTTTTCCATTCCTCCTCCGAGTTGTTGGCCATGTGACGCGACAGCTCTGTGTTGAGCACTTTTTCGGCTATTCCGAAACGGCGCGAACATTCCTCAACATATACCGACCGAGTTATAGGGTTGGGTATCACCGATATGGAATGGATTATATCGGAAATGGCACGTGAGCGTTTCACCGGGTCGTTCTCGGCGTCGCGCAGCAGAATGTCGCTTTTAAACTTGATGAAATCGGTTTCGTGTTCCTCGATGTAGCGCTCCACCTCCTCCGAGCTGTGCGACTGAGCAAACGAGTCGGGGTCGTCCCCGTCGGGAAGCAGGAGCACCTTGATGTCAAGTCCTTGCGCCAGAAGCATGTCTATGCCGCGCAAAGATGCCTTGATGCCAGCCGCGTCTGAGTCGTAAATGACCGTCACATTGGGGGTGAAACGGTGGATCAGCGTGATCTGCTCCTCGGTGAGCGAAGTGCCCGACGATGCCACCACATTCTCCACACCGGCCTGGTGCATGGAGATGACATCCATGTAGCCCTCCACAAGAATGCACTTGTTCTTACGGTTGATGGCCTGGCGCGCCTGGTACAGGCCGTAGAGCTCGCGACTCTTGGAATAAATGATCGACTCGGGCGAGTTTACGTATTTGGCGATATTCTTGTCGCTGCGGAGAGTGCGGCCACCGAAAGCCACCACGCGCCCGCTCAGAGTGAACACCGGATAGATGACGCGGCCGCGGAAACGGTCGTACAGACCGCGGTCGCTGCGCGCGCACAGACCTGTGGTTTCGAGCGCACTGTCAGTGTAGCCCTTTTCGCGGGCGGCCTTGAGGAAAGTGTCGCCGCGCTCGGGACCGAAGCCGAGGTGGAATTTCTTGATGGACTGAGCATTGATACCTCGTTCGGTGAAGTAGGCCAGGCCTATGCTTCGCCCTTCGTCGGTATCGGCCATATAGTCCTCAAAATAATGCATGGCGAAATCGTTGACCGCCATGAGCGACTCACGTTCGGCCTCAACGGCGCGGTCCTTGTCGCTCATCTCGCGCTCCTTGATCTCTATGCCGTACTTCTTGGCAAGCCATCGCAACGCCTCGTTGTAGCTCATGTTCTCCAGCTCCATCAGAAAATTGACGGGCGAGCCACCCTTGCCGCAACTGAAGCACTTGCAGATGCCGCGGCTCTTGGACACGGAGAACGATGGAGTGCGCTCATTGTGGAACGGGCACAGACCTATGTAGTTGGCGCCTCTGCGTTTGAGCGTGACAAAGTCGCTCACCACCTCCACAATGTCGGCGGCGTCGAGAATGCGCTGTACTGTTTCGTGATCTATTCGTCCCATGCTTGGCTGAATTTTAGAGGCAATGCAGTCGCAAAGATACAAAAAATTCGTAACTTTACACTCGCAAAAGGTGCCGAGAGGCGCCACCGATGCCTACCGCATCATCTTCATCCCTGAAAATCACAATTATAAACCAACAATACCACAACACCCTAAATGAATCTAAGACTTTTTACGGCCGCGGGTGCCTTGGCGCTTGCGGTAACAGCCGGATGGGCACAGCGATTCGCTGTTCTCAGTGACACACACGTCACCCCCGGAAATGCCAACGAGACCATGCTGCGCAATGCGGTGGACGAAATCAACAACGGCCAGTTCGACATAGTTATCGTGGACGGCGACCTCACCAACGAGGGCAGCGACGAGCAGCTGGCCTTCATCAGCTCAATCCTCAAACAAATCAAGCATCCGCTGTTCATCATCCCCGGCAACCACGAGAACAACTGGAGCCAGAGTGCCACCAAGACATTCATCGACACCTTCGGCAACGACCGTTTCGTCACCGAGATCGACTCGCTCGTGATTGTGGGCATCAACTGCGGCCCGTTCATGAAAATGGGCGACGGCCACATCAAACAGGAGGACCTGCACTGGCTCCGCAAAACCCTCAATGAGCGCGTAACCCCCGGCAAGCGCGTGATTTCCTTTAACCACTATCCCATCCGCAAGGACGACCTGGACAACTGGCAGGACTATGCCGACCTGCTGCTGGAATATCCTGTGATAGCCCACATCAACGGCCACTACCACCGCTTCATGGAGTACCCCATCGGCTCGATCAACGGAGTGATGGTGCGCGCCCTCGACATGCGCGACGGCAAGCCCGGCTACTCAATCATAGAAGTTGGCGACGACTGGACGCACATCTACAACAAAGTTATTGGCCAGAAGCCCCAGGCCAAATTCGCCTTTGCCAACCGCACCAAGCACAAACCCCTCGCCAAGGAGGGCAGCCAGGCCTGGGAGCAGCCCAAGGGCTTCGAAATCACTCCCGTATGGACCGACAGTGCTTCCATCTTCACCCGCCTTGGCTTTGACAACGACAATGTTTACTTCGGCACATCGCTCGGCAACGCGCGCGCCGTGAGCAAGAAGGACGGCAAACTCGTGTGGGACGTGCCCACCGGCGCCTCGCTCTTCTCTCGCCCCGTGGTCACCGCGGCCAACACCGTGGCCGTGCCCTACAGCGGCGGCATCATGATGCTCGACACCCGCAACGGCAAACTCAAGGCCAACCGCAAGTCGAAGGAAGGCCCCTATGTGGCCGACGGCCTGCTGACTGCCGACGGCAAGGCTTACATCCAGGGTGGCTACAAGCGTCTGGAGCGCCGCAACCCGAAGAATGGCGCACTCGTATGGGAGTATGACTCAGTGTTCAACTACCTCCAGGCCGCACCCGTCGTTGACGGCAACGACATCATTTTCGGCGCCTGGGACACCAACCTGCGCTCCGTCAATCTTAAGAATGGCAAGCTCAACTGGGTATGGAACAACGGCAAGAGCGCCAATATGCTGGGCCCGGGCAATGTGGTTCCCGCGGTGACCGAGGACAAGGTGATCATCGTGGCCCCCGACCGCTACATGACCGCCATCGACCGCAAGACCGGCAAGCAGATATGGCGCGACAACAGCCACAAATACCGCGAGAGCATGGGCATCAGCGAGGATGGCTCGAAAGTGTATGCCAAGACCATGGACGGCGAGCTGGTGGCTGTCGACACCAAGGGCGACAAGTTCCACGAGCTTTGGACCGTGGACATGGGGCTGGGCTATGAACACGCTCCCTGCGTGGTTGTGGAGAAGGACGGCGTGGTCTATGCCGGCTCGCGCCGCGGCATTGTCACAGCTGTCGATCCCCAGAACCAGAAGGTGCTCTGGAGCCTGCCTCTCGGCGTCAGTGAAATCAACGGCATCGACGTTGACCCCACCACCGGCGACGTATACGTGTCAATGATCGAAGGAACCATCTTCCGCATCCATAAGAACTGACAGCGAGCCACTAACCGAAAGGCAAATTTTGATATTAGCGAAATATTTAGTAACTTCGCGGTCTCAAACAAGATACACACAACAAACAATTCATTATATCCAGTATGATTAACGCTCAGGACATCAAAAACGGCACCTGCATCCGCATGGACGGCCGCCTCTATTTCTGCGTAGAATTCCTTCATGTGAAACCCGGCAAGGGCAACACTTTCATGCGCACCAAACTGAAAGACGTGGTTGACGGCCGCGTGCTCGAGCGCCGCTTCAACATCGGTGAAAAGCTCGAAGACGTGCGTGTGGAGCGCCGCCCCTACCAGTACCTCTACACCGAGGGCGAGGACGACATCTTCATGAACAACGAGACCTACGAGCAGATTCCCATCAACAAGGAGCTCGTTACCGGCGCCGCCTTCATGAAGGAAGGTGATGTTGTTGAGGTTGTCAGCGATGCTTCTACCGACACTGTTCTCTACGCCGAGATGCCCACCAAGGTGGTTCTGAAGATCACCTACACCGAGCCCGGCATCAAGGGTGACACCGCCACCAACACCCTGAAGCCCGCAACCGTCGAGACCGGTGCCACCGTCCGCGTGCCCCTGTTCGTCAACGAAGGCGACTCAATCGAGGTTGACACCCGTGACGGCAGCTACGTTAAGCGCGTACAGTAATGGAAATCAGGTTAACACCTATATAATGAGAACGGGGCGTCCGCAGCGGACGTCCCGTTTTGTTGTTGCATCAAGGTTCATCGGATGCGGCGCGGACCGTTGTTGTCCACCCGCACTCTTACAGGTTGGGCTACAGGTTCACGGTCACTCAGGCCGAATCGCAGTTCGTTTATCACTTCTTGCAGAAGTTCCATTATTTTTCTCATATCAGTCGTGTATTATAGGGTGGGGCGTCAGCCGGCAGTTTCAATGAAAAGGCCGTTGACGTCGAAAATCATGTGCTGGGGGAATGTCGTTGAGCAGCATCACGCAGTAACCGTTCTTATGCGCGTTTTTGATGGCCGAAACTTCGTAGAGGAAGCCGGTTTCGCGCAGGTGCTTTACAACCTTGGCAGGCAGCACATCGTTTAGAACGCCTTCGCTCAGCGACTGGTTGTCGCCGGACACTATATCGTCCACACGCCCGTTCTTGTCAAACTCAATGCGCGTGCCGTCAGCCAGATATACCTTCGATGTGCCCTTGAGAAAGTCGCGGCGACACTTTGTCACCTCGTCGTCGGCATAATTCTTGCGCAGGAAAGTCTGTGCGCTGTCAGGCAGCTGGCTTACCTCGGCACTGCCGGAGATGGCTATACCCGGTCCGCCGTTGATATAGATGGGATGGTCGGGGACGATGCTGTTGGTGGTGTCGTCCGCCCCGGCTGCGAAAACTGCATAGGCGGTTGAGGTGGCGAATAGCAGCGCCAGCCCGAGGACCCTGAGTGATGATGCTTTCATTTTCATGATGCCTTTCTGTTAACTTGTTTCAGAAAAAACAAACCAAATAACGGCCTGGTTCGCCAATTTGCCGTATATTTGCATAGAAATAAACACAGCACACACAATCATGATACTCAACCAGGACAAACCCGGATTTTCAGATATGCAGAATGCCAAGCGCCGATTCTTCGCACTCCGAAACGGCGCCGTTGCCGACTCGCTCAAGCGTGCGGGCGATCCCCACAGCATCATTTTCGGCCTCACACTGATGCAGCTGCGCGAAGTGGCTCAGGCGTCGCCTCACAATGCCGACCTTGCCGACAGGCTCTGGGAAAACGACACCACCCGCGAGAGCCGCCTGCTCGCTCCCATGCTTATTCCCCTTGAAGATATGTCTCAGGAAAAGGCAAGCGCATGGCTGAACGGCGTTATGTGTCCCGAGGAGGCCGATATTCTATGCCACAGCCTTCTGCGCAAGACCGACTACGCCCTGGAGCTGGCACAAACCACCTATGCCGATGCCGAGAGCGACCTGCAGAGCTATGCCGCACTGCGACTGATGTGCAACATAATGTATGCCAACCGCGCTGAGGCCAAAAACATGGCCGAAAGTGAAGCTGCGCGCAACTGCCAACTCACAGCAGTGCTTGCCTGCCAAATCCTCGACGAGCTCTCATTCCTGGAATAAGATGCCTAATCCTTGATGATTTGGTTTACCCATATCGTTTGATTGTCATACTTGACAGGTATGCTCGAATAGGAACCCTCACGCCTTTCTGTTTCCCAATAAACATGTTTAGGCCACATCACCTTCTCCTCCGCATCATCTGGCCGTTCAAGCGATACATACGGTCCGCCGGGAAGACCAACGCCCAAACCGCCATGCTCACAGCTCATTTCTGGAGTCAGGTCGTTCACCAACTCGCGGTATTGCGTTGGGAGAACAGCAAAATACTCCTTCCCATCCCTGCACCCAAAATAATGGGCAAAGCCCGTGCTGTTATAAATGTAGGTGTTCACCGGAAGGTGTATGCGCCCCAGCAACAACGGGTTGGATAGATCCAGATTCGGATAATCAACAAACACAAGTTCATCACCGTTTTTCATATATTCCCCGGCAATGGTGCGGTTCGTGAGATAGGCGCGCCATTGGGCACTTGCAACAAAGGCAGAATGGGCTATAAGCATGACTGAAACAGTCAATGCCAAAACAAGATCAACAAATTTTGGCAGACGCCATTTTGATAAATCAAGCATAATGCCGATGGCGATAAGAGAGAACAGCTGACTATACCACCCGCTGTTGCCAAGTAAGTGTGAAACCCAGGTAAAAGCCGAACTCAACACTGCGGCAAGTGCCCAGAAATAGAAATCAGTTTGGCGTAAACGCTGCAGGAACAATCTACCATTCACACTCAAGAACATAATGGATATGACCAATATCAGTATTGCAAAGATGGGTAGAGTGGTAAACAAAATGTCCCAAAACTCTGGATTCTGAATGGTGGAATTCTGACTGTTAACAGTCAAAAAACGCCTTAAAATACCGGGCGAAAATGTGACTAATACAGTCCCTATCACAAAGCCAAGTTTAAGTTTGGACACAATCCTATTGTTGACCAGCGTAGACCCCGGATAGGAAGTTTTACCCACTAATTTCAAGGCAAGATAACTAATCAGCAATGGAACAGAAGCAGCCTCATGCCCTGAGCCGGCAAGCAAACCAAGAAGCAGAGGCCAAAAAGAGGTTATATTGGTTTTATGTTGGTGGTTTAAAATCCAAATGCAGCAGATTACAATAAAACTATTAAGCACATAGCTTGCCCATACAGCAACCTGAAAGCCCTCGCAATACCACGGCATGAGAAGGCAGTACATAGTTATGACAATAACCGGCTTAAGCAAGGAAACGCATTTAATGAGCCCCATCGTTTTTAGGAGCATGACCAATAACAGCCCCCAAAATGCGCCGCATATCATCTTTGCAACCACATGGGGAAGCAGTCCCAGGATGCCCACTGACCATAAGTAATTTGGGCTACGGCCATTGTTCAGCACCCAGTGTTTGGCGGCAAAACCCGGCCATTCCCATACCTGGCAAGTGGAACCTTGGCCTATGCCGTCAGCGGTTGAGAATATGAGCGAGTAGAAAACGTCGTCACCGTCGTTGAAATGGAACAAATAGCACAGTGTCCATACTATGGTAAGAATGGAAATTACGAATTTCAAAGTATAAGCCGGGACCCCAAGTCCCTGACTATTTCCACCATTCATATCAACGGTGCTGTTTCATGGCGATGCGGCGGGTCAGCCAGTCGCCGAACCACAGGCCGAAAATGATAAGGAAGCAGCCAAGAGCACCGACGAAGGTGATTTTCTCACCGATGATGATGGCCGAGGCTATCATCGTAACCACAGATTGGAAATACATGTAGTTGTTGGCCTTCACGGCGCCCATCTCCTTTACGCTCATCGACCAGATTACATAGGCCACGAGCGATGCTCCAAGAGCGAGGAACAACAGGTTGACCACCACGTCAGCATTGCCCATAAGGCTGAGCAGATTGACCCTGTCGCCCTCGAAGAACAGGAACGGAAGCGAAGTGATGATGCCGTAGAAAAAGGTTTTGCGAGATATGAACCACACATCGTAGTTGGCGCTCAATCTTCGGAGAATAAGGCTGTAAACGGCCCAACTGAAGGCTGCCGCAATGGCCAGCATGTCGCCCATGGGGCGCACCTCCAGCGATGCCTGCGCATTGAAAATGACGCAGGCCACACCTACAAACGCCACAAGCGAACCCATCACAAGGCCCCGGCCCGGCTTCTCATTCTTATATAGAAAACCCGCAAGGAATGCCGTGATCAGCGGCGAAAGCGATGTCAGCAGGGAAACATTGGTGACAAGCGTGTACCTTAGCGCCGTGTTTTCTGCAATAAAATATATGGATCCGGAGCATATACCGCAGAGTGCGAACATGCCCTCATCACGCCACGAATGGCTGAACAGCCTCTTGTGGCTGAACAGCAGTATCATGATGTAAGCAATGGCGAAACGGTAGATGTAAATCTCGACCGCGCCGAGACCATTGTCGAGCAGTATGCGGGTCGACACGAACGACAGGCCCCACATGCTCACACAGATCAGTGCGGCCAGATGGATGAGCCAGATGGATTTTTGACGCTTTATGCCTGAAAATTCAGATGGTTTGGATGACGAGGAAATCATAGAAAGTTGATTTTGTTACCTGCATTAATTCGGACTCATGCGGAGCCGTCGTGGCACCCTTCGTCTTCACGTTTGCAAATTTAGTAAATTTTTGGCTCACGCAAAACATGTTGTTGAAAAAATTTGTTACCTTTGCAAAACAACGGGTGCGCAGGCTCCGGAGGCGCACAAGTGCCGACAAAGCTGCCAAAACAAGCCAGGGCACACATTCTGAAACAGTAAAATTCACATAAAACACAAAGAAAATGAAAGCATTGAAAATTTTCTCGATCACAGCCCTCGCTGCTGTGATGTTGGTTGGCGAAACCTCTTGTAACTCCATGACAAACACCGGCAAGGGTGCCCTCATCGGCGGTGGCGGCGGTGCAGCTCTCGGCGCAGGTATCGGCGCCCTCATCGGCGGCGGCAAAGGCGCCGGCATCGGCTCGGCAATCGGCGCAGCTGTTGGCGCAGGCGCAGGCACACTCATCGGCAACCGCATGGACAAGCAGAAGAAAGAACTCGAGCAGCAGCTCCAGAACCAGGCCAAGGTTGAGGAGACAACCGACCAGAACGGTCTCAAAGCCATCAAGGTTACATTCGACGGCGGCATCCTCTTCGCCACCGGCAAGTACAATCTGAGCAACCAGGCACAGGCCGACCTCACCAAGTTCGCCGTGAACCTCATCCAGAACCCCAACACCAACGTTCAGATCTTCGGTTACACCGACAACACCGGTTCCTACCAGGTCAACGAGAAGCTCTCAAACCAGCGTGCCAACGCTGTGCGCAACTTCCTGCTCAACGCCGGTGTTGCCGCTGACCGTCTCACCGCCCAGGGCGTGCCCATGGCTGACTACATCGCCTCGAACGACACTCCCGAAGGCCGCGCCCTCAACCGCCGCGTAGAAATCTACATCACGGCCAATGAGACCATGATTCAACAGGCTCAGGACGGCACTCTCAAGTAATCAGAGCGTTACAAAGTAACAACCTATAAATGAGCGTTGGTTCGCATTTGAGCCGACGCTCATTTTTTGCCTCATTAGGACTCCTTTTAATTGTTTTTAAAGCTAAACGGGTGTGTGTTTCGCCGAAATTGCCTAAATTTGTAGTCTATTTAATTGTAGCATCCAATCATTTAGGTCTTATAATGGCACAGAAACCTTCTATTCCTAAAGGAACACGCGACTTCTCGCCCGTGGAGATGGCGCGCAGAAACTATATTTTCGACACCATCCGACAGGTGTTCTCACTCTTCGGTTACCGTCCTATCGAAACCCCGGCCATGGAGAATCTCTCAACCCTCATGGGCAAATACGGCGAAGAAGGTGACAAACTCCTCTTTAAGATACTCAATTCCGGCGATTGGCTTAAAGGCCTTACTCCGGCCGATGTAGAATCGGGCGAATATGCACGTCTCACATCCAAGGTTTCAGAAAAAGGACTGCGATATGATCTGACTGTGCCTTTCGCACGCTTCGTGGTGCAGCACCGCAACGAGATTCAGATGCCCTTCAAACGCTGCCAGATACAGCCTGTGTGGCGTGCAGACCGTCCCCAGAAGGGCCGCTACCGCGAGTTCTACCAGTGCGATGCCGATGTTGTCGGTTCCGACTCCCTGCTCAACGAGGTGGAGCTCCTGCAGATGATTGACATGGTGTTCAGCCGCCTGAATGTGCGCGTGGCCATCAAACTCAACAACCGCAAGGTGCTCGCCGGCATTGCCGAACTCATCGGCGCCCCGGAGAAAATAATTGACATCACCGTAGCTATTGACAAGATAGACAAGATTGGCATCGAAGCTGTCAATGCCGAACTCATGGAACGCGGCCTCAGCCAGGACGCCGTCAATGCCCTTCAGCCCATACTGTCGATAGACGGGTCGCTCGACGAACGCCTCACCAAGCTCGAGGAGCTGCTGAAGGATTCGGAGATAGGTTCGCTGGGTGTGAAGGAACTCAAATTCGTTGTCGGCCACTCGGTGGAACTTGGTCTGAAGGCCGAACTCGACCTTGACGTGTCGCTGGCTCGCGGTCTCAACTACTACACCGGCACCATCATCGAGGTCAAGGCTCTTGATGTGCAGATTGGCTCCATCACCGGAGGCGGCCGCTATGACAACCTCACAGGTGTGTTCGGCATGCCCGGCCTCTCTGGCGTGGGTATATCGTTCGGGGCAGACCGCATTTATGATGTGCTCAACTCCCTCAATCTCTATCCCCGTGAGACCGAGGGCAACACCACCGTGATCTTCGCCAACCTCGGCGATGCCGAAGCCGCCGCTTCGCTCCGTATCATAAAGGGCCTGCGCGAAGCCGGAATCAAGGCCGAGCTCTATCCCGAAGCCTCCAAGATGAAGAAGCAGATGACCTATGCCGACGCTCTCCACATTCCCTTCGTGGCGATAATAGGCGAAACGGAACTGGCCCAGAACTGCGTAACAATCAAAAATATGACCACCGGCGAACAGCAGTCAGTAGCATTCGACTCCGTTGCCGATGCACTGAAACTATAATACATCCATATACAATCATGAAGAAATCCATAGCCGTACTGGCTCTTTGCCTGGCCACCGCTATCTCATCTTTCGCCCAGTTCCGCTGGGGCGCCACAGCCGGCTACAACGGCAACAACCTAACCTTCAAACAGGACATTGTGTCAGTGTCCTCCACATCCGGCTTTACGGCAGGCGGTATCGGCGAACTCATGTTCCCCGGCATCGGATTCGGCATCGACCTGGGACTGATGTATAACATGCAGGGCGCCAAGGTGAACCTTGGCCAGAAGAAAGTGTGGTCCTCACTCGGTTATGGCAATGAGAATGTAACTCTCCATTCGCTCACCATTCCCTTTCACCTGCGCTTCAAGTGGACACGTCTCAACGGGCTCGAGGATATTATCGCCCCTCTAATCTATGGCGGCCCTGAGTTCAACATCCAGGTGGCACACGGCAAGTGCAAAGCCTTCAAATACTCCGGCGGCGACCTCAGCCTCACTGTCGGCGGCGGCGTGGAGCTGAAAAAGAAATGGCAGATCACCGGCGGCTACTCATGGGGCATGACCTACGCGCTCAAGACCAAACTGCTTGACAATTACAGCGCACAGTCGCGCCAGTGGCACATTCGTCTGGCCTATTTCTTCTGATAACAAATTCATCGCATACATCCTTACAAAGCTGCATCATCCCCATGACGCAGCTTTTTTTTTGTGTCAACATTCTTCGTACACTTGGATAGGATCGTTGTTAAAGAAATGCCTGAATCAGACAGGCGGTACCTATAAAACAGCATCCGCCTGTCAGTGAAGACAGACGGATGCTGTTTTATCATTCTTCGCTCCGGTCACTCGTTTGACCTCGGCGACCTTCTGATCTCGAAGTACGACACGATCAGGAGCGCAAGTACCATAATGAAGTATGTCCAGCGCTGGGACTCGGGCAGTGAGAAGTAGAGCACGCTGATGAGAAGCTGGAGCAGCGCATAGATGATGGAAACTGTGAGGTGTGGCAGCTTCCAGCTCGATGTCAGCACCTCGTATATGCTCTGACGATGGGGCAGGAGGATGTTGTGCCCGGCGAAAAGTCGCTGGAGTGTAGTCATTCCGGTGTCGAACACAAGTACAAGGATGAGGATGGAGTAAGAGGCGTCGCGTGTGTGCAGTATCAGATTGAGCAGAATGTAACCCACAACGAAGCCGAGTGTCATGGCTCCGGCATCACCCGCAAATATTTTGTCGGGAAGATTGAAACATGCAAACACCAGTAGCGACACAAAGAGCACGCAGCACAGGGCAATATATACCTCATCGCCATCAAAATTGGCTTCGTGCAAGGCATAGATGAGCGTCCCTACCACCACCAGACTCATGAGTGTGAGCATTCCGGCAATGCCGTCAATGAAGTTGAAGGCATTGATGCAACCCACGCCGCAGAACAGCAGCAATATATATATGTCTATGGCTTCAGGATAGCAGAACTGCTTGTAAACCAGCGCCACAACCACAATCTGCAGGAGCAGACGCGGGGTGGGGGGCATGGGGTGAATGTCGTCGGCAAGCGACACCGAAGCCAACACCGCCGTTCCGCCCAACATCCACCACCAAGCCGGCGGCAGTGTGCCGTGTATTTGGGCGAAAACGCCCCATATCAAAACTGCGAGGGCGAAAATGATGCCGCCGCCCGTGGGAGTGAACCGCGTGTGCGACGAACGTTCGCACACCTCTGCGCCTATGCCCGTGCGCCTGGCTATGAAATAATAGCCAAGTTCAAGCACAAACAGTGCGGGGAAAAGGAGCAGGAGGAACGAATTCATCTCGAAGCGGGACGTTCGGCGTTCAAGTACCAGTCATACAGCATTTTCACACCGTCGGCAAGCTCCACTGTGTGATGCCAGCCAAGGGAATGGATTTTGCTAACGTCGCAGAGTTTGCGCATGGTGCCGTCGGGTTTCTCGGCATTCCATTCTATACGGCCCTCAAAGCCAACGGTTTCCTTAACCATCTCAGCAAGCTGCGCTATGGTAAGCTCCTTGCCGGTGCCTATGTTGATGTGGCAGTTGCGAACCTCGGTGCTGTCGCCCTTCAATTGATCAAAACCCACATTGAGCATCACGTGCACGGTGGCGTCGGCCATGTCTTCGCTCCACAAGAACTCGCGCAGAGGCTTGCCTGAGCCCCAAAGATGCAGGGCCTCTGCCGTAATACCATACTTGGCGAGCAAAGTTGCTATCTCTGCGTCGGACATGCGGTCGGCATCACAGCCCTCCACCGGCAGACGGCGCAAATCGGCCCTCACGCCATCCATGTCGCCACGATTGAGCATCTTGGCGAGATGCATCTTGCGCAGCATGCCAGGAAGCACATGCGAGTGCTCCAGGTGAAAATTGTCGCCGGGGCCATAGAGATTGGTGGGCATTACAGCGATATAGTCAGTTCCGTACTGCAAGTTGAGGCTCTCGCACATCTTCAGACCGGCAATCTTGGCTATGGCATAAGGCTCGTTGGTGTACTCCAGCGGCGAAGTGAGCAGGGCGTCCTCGCGTATGGGCTGGGGGGCATTCTTGGGATAGATGCATGTGCTGCCCAGAAAGACGAGTTTCTTCACTCCATGGCGCCATGCCTCGCCGATCACATTCTGCTGAATCTGCAGATTCTGATAGATGAAGTCGGCACGGTTGACCAGGTTGGCCATGATTCCGCCCACGTGAGCGGCAGCGAGAATGACGGCCTCAGGCTGCTCGCGGTCAAAAAACTGGCGGACGGCCACGGGATCGAGCAGGTCAAGCTCGGCATGCGACTTGCCCACAAGGTTTGTGTAACCGCGTTTCTCCAGGTTGCGCCAGATAGCCGAGCCTACGAGGCCGCGGTGTCCGGCTACGTATATCTTAGAGTCTTTATTTAGACTTTCCATTACAAGTGGTTGTGATGTAGGAATTTAATTAGCAATCATTCGGCTACGATGAGCTTCATGTCCGACTGAACCATGATGCGCACCAGCTCCTGGAACGATGTCTTTCGGGGATTCCAGCCCAGCTGCTCGCGGGCCTTCGACGGGTCGCCGAGAAGCTGCTCAACGTCGGCGGGACGGAAAAAGCGGGGATCCACCTCCA
>JAXJRL010000128.1:0-17640 GCA_036310635.1 Muribaculaceae bacterium
CCTGAGAGTTGTCGTAACTTTCATGGAAAAAGCGGTCAAACTTTTCTTTAAAGTTACTAATTTTCAGGGACTTTTACAAGTAATAACTAATTAAAAATCAATCGTATAACTGACAAAAATTAATTTTTGTCATCTACTAAAAACACGAATAATTCAGTCATAATGTCAGACTCAGCATGCCCGGGCGGTTACGCCGGGCTTTCCAATGAACAGGTTGCCGAAAGTAGGGCAGCCCATGGTGCAAACATCCTCACACCCCCAAAGAAAATATCCGCATGGCGCAAATTTCTTGAAAAATTTCGCGACCCCCTCATCATAGTCCTGCTCATCGCGGGAGTGCTCTCCATGGGCATCTCCTTCTATGAATATTCGCTCGGGCTCGGAGCAACAGTGTTCTTTGAGCCTGTCGGCATATTCGTGGCAATCATCCTTGCCACGGGACTGTCCTTCATTTTTGAGAACCGTGCCGAAAAGGAGTTTGCCATTCTGAACAAGATCAATGACGACGATCCTGTGGAGGTGGTTCGCAACGGAGGCTCCACTCTGGTGCCGCGCAAAGATGTCGTCGTTGGCGACATCGTGGTGCTCAACACCGGCCAGGAGGTGCCTGCCGATGGCGAGCTGCTGGAGGCGGTATCGCTGTGCGTCGACGAGTCCACACTCACAGGTGAGCCACTCTGCAGGAAAACGACTAACAAGGCCGATTTTGACCCTGACGCCACTTTCCCAAGCAACATGGTGCTCCGTGGCACCAAGGTGATGGAGGGCCACGCTGTGATGCGTGTCACTGCCGTTGGCGACGCCACGGAAAACGGCATGGTTTTCGAAGCCGCTCAGATTGACGACGGCGTTAAGACTCCGTTGAGCATCCAGCTTGACAAACTGGGCAGGCTGATAGCCAAAATTTCATACGGCGTGGGCATCCTGATTGTGGTTGGTCGCACCATCATGTATTTTGCCACCTGCCCGTTCGACTGGATAACGCTCATCACCAACCTGTTGCAGACAGTGATGATAGCTGTGACGCTGGTGGTTGTGGCTGTGCCTGAGGGTCTGCCGATGGCTGTCACTCTGTCGTTGGCCTATTCCATGCGCCGCATGCTAAAAACCAACAACCTGGTGCGAAAACTGCATGCCTGCGAAACCATGGGCGCCATCACTGTGATTTGCACCGATAAGACCGGCACGCTCACGCAGAACAAGATGCAGGTGGCCGATACTCGTTTCTTCGGCGAGCCTGACGATGCCGCTATCTATGACGCCATGGCGCTCAATTCCACTGCCAATCTGGACACTGAGGGCGATGTGCCCTCTGTCATAGGCAATCCCACAGAAGGAGCTCTTCTCCTATGGCTCTATGACCGCGGTGTGGATGCGAACCGTCTGCGCGGGAACGTGCATATTGTCGATGAGGTGCCTTTCAGCACTGAGCGCAAGTATATGGCCACACTTGTAGAGAACAGCGACGGCTCGCGCCGTCTGTTCGTCAAGGGCGCTCCTGAGATTGTCTACGGCATGTGCCATGTCTCTCCCGGTGTGACTCGCGCCGAGATTGACGCCCAGTTACTAGTGTACCAGGGTCAGGCCATGCGCACTCTCGGCTTTGCTTATGCCGATGTGGCTGCGCAGTGTTCTCCTATCAGAGACGGCGTGCTCGAGGTCTCAAATCTTGTATTCCTGGGCATTGTAGGAATATCCGATCCGGTGCGCGCAGACGTGCCCGCGGCCGTGAGCAAGGTGCGCGACGCCGGAGTGAATGTCAAGATTGTCACCGGGGACACTCCCGGCACGGCCCGTGAGATCGGTCGTCAGATAGGACTTTGGGACGACAAGGCTGACGGCGATAACAACATCATCACCGGCAGCGATTTCGCCGCCCTCACCGACGAGGAGATAGACGCTCGCTCTGCCGACATCAAGATAATAGCGCGCGCACGTCCCATGGACAAAAAGCGCCTGGTGGAGTCGCTCCAGCGCGGAGGCCAAGTAGTGGCAGTCACCGGCGACGGCACCAACGACGCGCCTGCGCTGAAGGCAGCACAGGTGGGCCTGTCGATGGGCGACGGCACGTCGGTGGCCAAGGAGGCGTCAGACATCACTATCATCGACAATTCCTTTGCATCAATTGTGCGCGCTGTGATGTGGGGACGTTCGCTTTACCTGAACATTCAGCGTTTCATCCTGTTCCAGACCACGGTCAATGTCATAGCGTCGCTGCTGGTGCTGTGCGGCGCGTTTATGGGCCTGGAGTCGCCGCTCACGGTCACCCAAATGTTGTGGGTGAATCTCATAATGGACACTTTTGCAGCCATGGCGCTTGCTTCGCTGCCGCCGTCGGAGAAGGTGATGGACCAGAAGCCGAGGCCGAGGAATGCATTCATCATCACCCGTGCCATGTGGTCGAACATTCTGGTGATGGGTCTGGTGATGTTCGGCGTGCTGCTGGGCTTCTATTATTATTTGTTGCATGTAGATCTTACCAGCCTCAGCCAGATTGGCCGACTGTCAATGGGGCCTGCCGATGGTTTGAGCACGCGCGAGATGTCTATTTTCTTCTCCGTGTTCGTCTTCATGCAATTCTGGAACATGTTCAATGCCCGCGCCTATGCCACCGGCCGTTCGGCGTTCCATCTGGGCGGATGCGGCGAGTTCCTGTTCATTGTGGCCGTGATTTTCATCGGTCAGCTGCTGATTGTGAACTGCTGCGGAGTGTTTTTCGGTGTCAGCGCTCTTCCATTGCGTGAATGGGTCATGATAATCATTGGCACCATGCCGATACTGCTTGCCGGCGAGGCGGTCAGGCTGCTGACTCACCGCCACACTCACGGGTAATTCCTGCCCGTGAGCTTTGTTGTGGGTCCGGCACTATGGAAATGTCCTGTCCATGCCGGAAACGGGTGCACTCATTCACAAAAATTGATGCGGAAATTCAAAACAATTCCCGTGAAAAATGGTTTTATTGATAACCGAGGCATCAAAACCGCGGGTGGTTCTTAAAATTATTTGATTCTGACTTAAAAATTTTGAATTAATGTAATGCGCTGATATACAATATAGTGATTAAACTCTATTATCAAATTGTAACTAAATCTGCTGCTTTTTTATATTAATTTAATTAAAATAAGTTTGTTATTAGGAATCACAATATTAACTTTGCACGGTATTTTATAACAGTTATCAACTATTATATGAAAAAGTCAATTCTTTTTGCAGCCCTTGCACTTGGTGCAATGACAGCTTCTGCTCAGGGTATTGAGCAGCCCAAATTTTTCGACAATTGGTCGGTAGGCCTTGACGGAGGCGTTACCACTCCTCTTCATGGACACGCTTTCGTACGTTCAGCCCGCGGTCTCGTAGGCCTGCACGTAACCAAGCAGATCACACCTGCTTTCGGAGTAGGTGCTGAAGGCCAGTTCGGCGTGAACACCTCTCGTTGGGAGGTTGGCCACCGCAGCGGCACAGCTTTCGACAACTCTTACGTGGGGGTCTATGGCGCAGTGGACCTCTGCAACCTCTTCGGCGGTTACAACTGCGAGGTTCGTCCCTTCGGTCTTGAAGTAGTTGCCGGCGCTGGCTGGATCCACAACTACATGAACGGCGCAGGCGACACCAACGACTTCGGCACAAAGGTCGGCCTGAACTTCAACTACAACGTAAGCAACAACGTTACTCTCGCCCTCAAGCCCTCTATCGTTTGGAACATGACCGGCAACGACGTTGAGCAGAGCAATGCCGCTTACGACGCAAACAACGCTACTTTCAACCTGCAGCTCGGCCTCACCTACCACTTCGGTGGCCACAAGTTCGCTTGCGTACAGCCCTACAACCAGGCTGAAATCGACGCCCTCAACGGTCAGATCAACGACCTCCGCGCCGCTCTCGACCAGTCTGTAGCCAACGCCAACGCTTGGGAAGCCAAGGCTAACGGCCTCTCTAACGAGCTCGCCGCTTGCCTGAACCGCCCGAAGGAAGTTGTCAAGGAAGTGAACAACAACCTCAACTCTGTCCGCTACGTCTTCTTCCGCATCGGTTCTTCCAAGATCACCGCTGACCAGCAGCCCAACGTGGAGATGATCGCAGCTTACCTCAAGAACCACAAGAACGCTAAGGTTCAGGTTCGCGGCTACGCTTCTCCCGACGGTCCCCTCGAAGTGAATGTACGTCTTGCCAACGCTCGTGCAGAGGCTGTTAAGGCTGAGCTCATCAAGCGCTACAAGATCGCCGCTGACCGCATCGACGCCAAGGGCGAAGGCATCGGCAACATGTTCTCTGAGGAGTCTTGGAACCGCGTAAGCATCTGCACCCTTGAGGAGAGCAAGTAATATCTGATACATACATAGCAACATAAGACTCGCGTCCGAGACGGTTATCCGTCTCGGACGCTTTGTTGTTCCACACTGCTGCCTGAGGCGTTTTTTTTACGGCATCCGGTGCAATCAGGGGATGCAAAGGCACTGTTGAGAAATTTGCCGGAATGAGCTAATTTTGGACGGCCAAATTCGCGCATGGATGACTAAATTTTGCTAACTTTGCAGTTACGGGCAGTTTTGCCCTCTGGTATTTTGGACCGGCCGTCTCGGGGGTCATCCCGGAGCGGGCCTCAGTCTGTTGTTTTAATTATAACCGCTTCTGTATCAATGTTTGAAAATTTTGATCCTCTCTCCATATTCAATGCCGCCGAGTTCTTCAGGTGGTTCGTCGAAAATGCCAACTACTGGTTCGTGTTCCTATTCATGGTGGTTGAAAGTTCGTTCATCCCCTTCCCGTCGGAAGTGGTGGTGCCTCCGGCTGCCTATCTGGCCGTTACACGCGGCGACATGAATGCTGTGATGGTGGTGATTGTGGCCACTCTGGGCGCGATGGTCGGCGCATTGATAAATTACTATCTTTCCGTTTGGATAGGTCGGCCGCTGGTCTATGCCTTTGCCGACTCCCGTTTCGGCCATGCCTGTCTGATTGACCGCGCCAAGGTTGACAAGGCCGAGCGCTACTTTGACGAGCACGGCTCGGTGTCGACTTTCATAGGCCGTCTCATTCCGGCTGTGCGTCAGCTGATATCCATCCCCGCTGGTCTCTCCAGAATGAACATTGTCAAGTTCACTACCTTCACATTTCTCGGAGCATTGCTCTGGAATGCCATCCTGGGCATACTCGGTTGGTGGCTCGGCAAGACTGTGCCTCTGGCCATGCTGTTCGAGAAGGTGGAGTACTACAACACCTATCTGAGCTATGCCGGCATGGGCCTGCTTCTAATTTGCGTGGGCTACATTGTCTACAAGTTCATCCGCCCGACAAATAAGCCTGCCGGCAACAATAAATGATTCAATTACTTAATTCTTAACCCTGACAACAAGATAAACCAATGATAGTATCGCCATCACTTCTTTCTGCTGATTTCGGCAATCTGGACCGAGTTGTGGAAATGCTCAACAGCTCGCAGGCCGGCATGCTCCATCTCGATGTTATGGACGGTGTGTTTGTGCCCAACATATCGTTTGGCTTCCCCGTTATCGACGCTATCGCGCGCAGGGCCAAGAAGCCGCTCGATGTACACCTGATGATTGTGGAGCCACAGAACTATGTTAGCCGTGTTCGCGACACCGGCGCGGCAATCATGAATGTGCATTATGAAGCCTGTGTACACCTGCACCGCACTGTTCAGGCAATCAAACAGGCCGGAATGAAGGCCTCTGTTACTCTGAATCCGGCTACGCCGGTGGCGCTGTTGTCCGACATTATCGGCGATCTCGACATGGTGCTCCTGATGAGTGTCAATCCCGGTTTCGCTGGACAGAAGTTCATCGCCAACACGCTCAAGAAAACCCGCGAACTCCGGGCTCTCATCGCCGAATCGGGTTCGAAAGCTGTTATTGAGATTGACGGTGGTGTGAATGGTGACACTGGCCGTCAGCTTGCCGAATGTGGCGCGCAGATTCTTGTGGCTGGCAACTATGTTTTCAAGGCAGATGACCCCATGGCCAGGATTGCCGGACTCAATGCTCTCACCAATCCCGCCGATGACTGCGGTGTGCTCGGACTGTGAACCATGGTTTAATCCTAAAAACCTTTCTTTTAATCTATGGACGATTTTGATCTGAATATGAACGGCTTTGAACGTGGTCGCCAGACGGCTCACCGCCGCGTTCGCCGACATGATAATCCCGACCCACGTCCCACGGAGGACTTTGAGCCGGTCGAGGAGCGTTACTCCGAAGTGGAGACCACTCCCCGCCCGGCGCGCCGCAATGCGGAGCCGCAGCGTCAGTCGTCGGCTCCCGCGCATGAGGAGCAGGGTAGGGAACAACGTCACGCATCGGAGCGCCAGCAGTCTCAGCAGGCGGATGCACAACCCAGACGTAAGACGAGAAAGCTGAAGGCAGAACGCTCGTGGTCATTCTCAATTGACCGCCGTGTGCAGATGTTCCTGGGTATTCTGGCGCTGGTTGTAGGCGGCGTGATGCTGATTGTGATAGTTTCGCACATGCGCCATGCAGCGGCCGACCAAAGCAAGGCTCTAAATATGACGGTGGCCGAAATGACGGCTAACGCGGCCAAGATGCCCACCGAGAATGTGGGCTCGTCGTTCGGCGTGTGGCTTAGTCACGTTCTGTTTGCCGACATGCTCGGCGTGGGTGCCTTTGTCATTGCCGTGTACCTCATGCTGGTTGGCGCTTGCCTGTGTGCCAAACGCAAATTCGCGTTCTGGGCGCTGACATTCAAATCCTTGCTGCTTGCGGTGACGGTGTCGGTTGTGACGGGTCTGGTGACTTATGCCGCTGACAGCGAGGTGTTCTGGGGTGGCACACACGGCCACTATGTCAACAAGTTCCTGTTTGACAACGCAGGCTTCGTGGGCGCTGTGGCTGTCAGTCTGCTGCTTGTGGCGGCTGTTGTCTGTGCGTTTTATTACCCGCTGTGCAATGCCTGGCAGGGATGCCGACGTCGCATCCCCAAGATACATACTGCACCTGTGCGCATGGAGCGTCCCGCCGCCACTGATGCCCGAGAGCCGGCCGTGGATGTGGAATCGCCGGCCCCCATGAGTACGGCTGTGGTGCATGTTCCTGTCCGTGATCTTGACAGTGTGCCGGCTGTGGTGCCAAAACAAGAACAGCTTTCGGGATTTGCCATCGATGACGATGAGGAGGCCACTATGCCCGCCGTGAAGCCTGCGGAACGAAAACCGTCTGTCCCTCTTAAGGACGAATCCGCTCCCAATGCCGAGCCCGGTTTTGAAATCTCTGTACCCAAGATGGACACTGACGAGAGTGCGCGCAAGGCTGTGGCAAATCCTGCCGAAAGCGAGCTGTTCGACCACCGTGCCGAGCTGTCGCGCTACAAGATGCCCACTCTTGACCTCCTGGACGAGCGTCAGGTAAAGCAGACGGTCGATATTGAAGAGCAGCAGAAGAACAAGGACCGAATTGTCAAGACGCTGGCTGATTACAAGATAAGCATTGCGTCAATCAAGGCCACTGTAGGCCCCACGGTGACGCTCTATGAGGTGGTTCCCTCTGAAGGTATCCGCATCGCTCAGATCAAGCGTCTGGAGCCCGACATTGCCATGTCGTTGTCAGCCAAGGGGATACGTATCATCGCTCCTATCCCGGGCAAGGGTACGGTGGGAATCGAGGTGCCTAACAATGACCCACAGACTGTTTCGATGCGTTCGGTGCTGGCTTCCCAGAAGTTCCAGAACACCAAGATGAATCTGCCGGTGGCCCTCGGTGCCACTATCCAGAATGAGGTGTTTGTGGCCGACCTGGCCTCGATGCCGCATGCCCTTGTGGCCGGTGCCACCGGTCAGGGCAAGTCGGTAGGCCTGAATGCCATTATCGCATCGCTCCTCTATAAGAAGCATCCGTCTGAACTGAAATTTGTGCTCATCGACCCTAAGATGGTTGAGTTCAGCCTATACTCCAAGATTGCCAACCACTATCTGGCCAAGCTGCCCGATGATGACGATGACGCCATCATTACGGACACCGGTAAGGTGCTTTCGGTGATGAACTCGCTCTGTGTGGAGATGGACAATCGTTATGCTCTGCTCAAAGATGCCGGTGTGCGCAATGTGGAGGACTACAATGCCAAGTTCGCCCAGCGCCGCCTTAATCCGGAGCACAATCATCACTACATGCCCTACATTGTGGTGATTATCGATGAGTTCTCGGACCTGATTCTGACCGCCGGCAAGGACATAGAGGGACCTGTGACACGTATTACCCAGAAGGCCCGTGCCGTGGGCATCCACATGATCATCGCCACCCAGCGTCCGTCCACCAATGTGCTGACCGGCCTTATCAAGGCCAACTGCCCTGCGCGCATCGCTTTCCGCGTGCTTCAGATGGTGGACTCCCGTACAATCCTTGACCAGCCTGGCGCCAACCAGCTGATTGGCCGCGGCGACATGCTTTACAGTGCCGGCGGCAGCATGGAGCGTGTGCAGTGCGCGTTCATCAGCACTGACGAGGTGGAGCGCATTGTGGACTATATCGACTCACAGGCCGGCTATGGCGAGCCTTACCTGTTGCCCGATCCGCTTCTGGCTGTGCAGGGTCAGAACGAGTCGGGTTTTGAAGGCGGTATCGCCGGCGGCGGTATGGATCGCGACCCGCTTTTCGACGAGGCGGCGCGTTTCATCATCTCCCAGTCTACGGCTTCCACTTCTTCGCTTCAGCGCCGTTTCCAAATCGGTTATAACCGCGCAGGCAAGATCATGGACCAGATGGAGGCTGCGGGAATTGTCGGCGCAGGAGTCAACAGCAAGCCGCGCCCGGTGCTTGTTGACAGCATTTCGCTTGAGCAGATTCTGTCGCAGCGCTGAGTGCTGAAACATAACCAATCCAAAAGTTGTTATCATCATGATGAAAAGATCCTTTCTTACTCTGATATTTGCGGCTGTGAGCGCGTTGTTCAGCGCTTTAGCGGCCGCGCCCAATGCTGATGCTGTTTTGGCTAAGGTGGCCGCCTCGCTGTCTAAGCCGGCTTCCACAACTGTTACATTCGATGTGAAGGCCAACGGCCGCACGGCTTCCGGAACGATGACGGTGTGCAAGCGTCTGTTTACGTTCTCGTCTGGCGATTTGGCGGTATGGTACGATGGCCTGACACAGTGGACTCTGCAACGTTCAGCCAAGGAAGTGAGCATCACCGAGCCAACCATGGACGAACTGATGGAGACTAATCCATTCGTGGTGCTCACGGGCTATAAGAGTCACTTCACTTCTACGATGGTGTCATCCACGGCCGCGCAGTATCGCATAAAACTGACGGCCAAGAGCAAGGCTGCGGCCGTAAAGAGTGCGGTGGTGACAGTCAGCCGCAAGTCAATGCAGCCTTCGAGCATAGCGCTGACCATGCAGTCGGATTCGCCTGTCACGGTAAGCATCAAACGCATCAGCCACGGCAAGGCGCTTCCAAAATCATTCTTTACATTCTCGGCCAAGAATGCCGGCAAGGTGACGGTGAACGATTTGAGATGACATTGCACGTATTCGTAGTCAATAACTTAACAACTGCATAACGATATGAAAACCAAATGTTTGATTATAGGCGCAGGCCCCGCCGGCTACACAGCGGCCATTTATGCCTCTCGTGCAAATCTGCAGCCTGTCCTCATTGAGGGCCCGCAGCCCGGAGGCCAGCTCACCACCACTTCCGAAGTGGAGAATTTTCCCGGTTATCCCAAGGGCGTGGATGGCAACCAGATGATGGCCGATCTGCGCGAGCAGGCTGTGCGCTTCGGCACCGACATTCAGTCGGGCATTGTCAGCACCGTTGACTTTTCCGGCCAGCCGCTCAAGGTGATGACCAGCGATACCGAGTACGAGGCAGACAGCGTTATTATCTGCACTGGCGCCGCGGCACGTTATCTGGGCCTGCCCGATGAACAGAAATATATGGGTATGGGTGTTTCGGCCTGTGCCGTATGTGATGGTTTCTTCTACCGCAACCGTACCGTGGCCGTTGTGGGTGGCGGTGACACTGCCTGCGAGGAGGCCATGTACCTGTCGGGTCTTGCCAAGAAGGTGTATATGATTGTACGCAAGGACCATCTGCGCGCCTCGAAGGTGATGCAGCAGCGTGTGCTCCAGAATCCAAAAATCACAGTTCTTTTCAACAGCAACACTCTCGGCCTGTTCGGCGACGAGGTGCTTGAGGGCGCCCATCTGGTGGAGCATGTTGGTACGGCCAACGAGCAGAAGTTCGACATCAATATCGACGGTTTCTTCCTGGCTATAGGCCACAAGCCCAACAGTGAGCCTTTCCGCGCATTTGTCGAGACAGACGAGGGCGGTTTCATCAAGACCAAGGCCAACTCCCAGGCCACAAATGTCCCCGGCGTGTTCGCAGCCGGCGATGTGGCTGATCCTGTGTTCCAACAGGCCGTCATCGCAGCCGGTTCTGGCAGCCGCGCGGCTTTGGAGGCTGAGCGTTACCTGCTCACACTCAGCGATTAAACGCTATACGGCTATTCACACAAAGGCTCCGTGGATCATTGAGAAACCGCGGAGCCTTTGTGTTGATTGGCGTTATTTCACGCCCAGGCTGTCCAGCACCAGTTTTGCACCGGCCAGGTAGGAGTCCGCACTTTTGTACATCCCGGCGTTGCGCAGCCGCTGTTCGGCGGCACGCAGGCTGATGAGGGCATTCTCGCGCTCAGGTGAGCCGGCACGGTAGTAGCCCACCTGTTCGGCATCCTTCATGCCTTTGGCCACGAGCACGGTGTCAAGTTCTGTGACAGGGGTGCTTTCGGCCTCGGGCGCCTCATTGCCACGGCAGGCGCTGACTGCGGATAAAGCGAGGGTTGCAAGAGTGTATATGGCTGTTTTTCGTATTTTGTCTGACAATTGCATTTTGGTGTTTTTGTGAGGGATGTTTTGTTGCGCCGCCGTCTCAGAGTATCATCATTGCCACCTGAGCGCATCCCAGGGCGTCGGCAAGGGCGTTGTGGTGGTCGTTGAAGTCTATGCCCAGAAAGGCGCAGAGATTGGGAAGCGACTTGGAGGGACACTCGCGGCGTGAAAACTGTCTGCGTGCCGCCATCAGTGTGCAGTAGAATGGCTCGGGGTGCTCCATGCCGTATATGTCGCTGGCGGCGCAGATGCATCCGTAGTCGAAGCTGGCATTGTGGGCCACGAACGGCAGTCCTTCGGCAAACTGGTACACTTGAAGCATAACGTGGACGAAGGGCGGAGCGTTGTATGTGTCATCGTCTGACAGTCCGTGGATCTGAGTGAAGCGGCGCACATACCAGTCGGGCTCGGGATGTACCAGGCTGTAGAAGGAGTCCACCACTTCGCCGTCACGCACTTTGACACAGCCGATGGAGCAGATGCTTGACGGCGAGTAGTTGGCTGTTTCAACGTCGATTGCAACAAAATCTCTCATTGTTCTGTGTTGTTGTCAGTCAGATACTCTCCGGCGCGTTCGGCCACTTTCTCCATCAGCCAGCGCGGTGTGCTGGTGGCACCGCATATTCCTATGCTTTCCGCGTCGGTTATCTGCGATGCCTCGAGTGCGTCAGGACCGGGCACCAGGTACGATTTGGGGTTCACTTCGAGGCAGTGGTTGAGGAGGATGCGGCCGTTGCTGCTTTTCTCGCCGGCTACAAAGAGCACCACATCGTGCTTGGATGCGAACTCTCTGAGGTGTTCCACGCGGTTAGCCACCTGGCGGCAGATGGTGTCGGCGTAATCAAACTTCACTCCGGGCTCCATGCGGGCGCTGATGGCGCTGATAATTTCCTGGAAGCCTTCCAGACTCTTGGTGGTCTGGCTGTAGAGCGACACGGGGCGGCTTGGGTCAATGGCGCTGATTTCGTCCATGTTTTCTATCACTATTGCCGTGCCGTGGGTCTGTCCCACCAGTCCGTTCACTTCGGCGTGCCCTCGCTTGCCGTAGATCACTATCTGCAGCTCGGCGCCCATTTCTTGAGCCTTGCTGTATGCATCTTTGATGCGCTGCTGAAGCTTGAGCACAACCGGGCAAGTGGCATCGATAATGCGTATTCCGTTGGCCTGAGCGTCGGCATATGTGCTTGGCGGCTCGCCGTGAGCACGCAGGAGCACTTTGGCGCCTTTGAGTCGCCGGAGGTCGCTGTGCTCGATGGTGGCGAGGCCTTTCTGACGAAGTCGTTCCACTTCGGCATTGTTGTGCACAATGTCACCGATGCAGAAGAGCGGTTCGCCGTGTGCCAGCTCCTCCTCGGCTTTGTTAATGGCTGTTACCACGCCGAAGCAGAATCCTGACTGCTGGTCTATTTCTATGATTGTTTGCCTTGTGGTCATTTATATGGCTTTGTGCTGTTTGGCTATGGCATCCGCCACCATCAGGTCCACTTCGCGGTCCTGCTGGGCAATCGACATGTCGGAGTTGTCGAGGTCGATGGCGTCGTCGGCACGGCGCAGAGGGCTCTCGGTGCGTGTGGTGTCGATGTGGTCGCGCTGTTCCACATTGGCAAGCACTTCCTCGTAGGTGGCTTTGTCGCCGGCGGCCTGGAGCTCTTTCCATCTGCGCATGGCGCGGGTGGAGGCGGGGGCGTTTACGAAAATTTTCAGCTCGGCCTGGGGGAACACTGTGGTGCCTATGTCGCGGCCGTCCATCACTATCCCTTTGTCGCGGCCGAATGCCTGCTGTTTCTCCACCAGCACGCGGCGCACTTCAGGAATGGCCGAAACCTGTGAGACGACGTTCGACACTTCGAGCGTGCGGATAAGGTGTTCCACGTCGCGGCCGTTCAGCATGGTGTGCTGTGTGCCGTCGGGCTGCACCTGGAAATCAATGTGTATTTTGTCAAGAGCGGCAACGAGGGGCTCCACATCCACACCGCCGGGACCCACCATGCCGTGCTCCAGGGCGTAGAGAGCCACTGAACGGTACATGGCTCCGCTGTCAATGTAGCGGTATCCGAGTCGTTTGGCCAGGGCTTTGGCCATTGTGCTTTTGCCTGACGATGAATAGCCGTCGATTGCTATGATTATCTTGTGGTTTGTTGTTGCGTCCATTGTGCGGTTTGTTTTGGTGTGTTTTGCTTCAGGTTTTCAGGGCCTGAATGGTGCGTTTTCCTTTCACAAAATTACGCAAAAAAATGCGTACCCGTTAGCTGTTTCGCCGAAAAATTGGCCCGAGAGCACTCGGATGGTGTTGCGTTTAGGCGGGTTGCGCGCTGAGTGTCAGTTGATAAGGCTGTTAAGGTCCATGCTGACATTGAGCATGAAGGTGGTGGCGCCGGTGTGGGGCTGCGCGAAGGCGAGTCCGAAACCGAACGATTTCACTTTCAGTCCTCCGGCAAGTGAGAATCCGGAGAGGAAGCTGCGTGAATAGGTGCTCATGTCGGTGCGTGTCTTGTAGTTGTATCCGAGGCCCAGATACCAGTTGGGGTTCGACACCAGGTCAACGCCGAACACCAGGTGGCGGAACAGGTTGCTCATGAACTTGTCTTTCTTCACAAAGTCGCCGGTCTCGGTGCCGTCGCCGGTCTCGTAGTAAGGGAGGTGCCATTTGGTGAGGTTCCACGCGGTGACGGAAAAGCGCAGTGGAAGGTTGCCGAAGGTCTGCGACCATCCGATGCGCACGTCTATGGGCAGGCGGTCGTAGCTCTGGTTGAAGCGTTTCACCTGGCCGCCCAGATTGGCCACGACCAGCGACAGCGACAGATCGCGCTCGGGGTTGTAGTAGTTGATACCCAGGTCGGTGGCAAGCGCAAGGGCAGTGTATTCGCCATATCCGCTGTAAAGGAACTTGAGGGCTATACCGCCTCTGAGCCTGTCGGTTATGTCGTAGGAATAAGCACCGCTCACGGCCACATCTTTCGGCGAGAATTCGCCCAGAATGTTGCCGCTTTCGTCTGTCTCTTTCATGCTTCCGTAGCCGAAATACTGTATTCCGGCGCTCCATGTGCCGTGCGAGCCTATGGAGTGGGCATAGCGCGCGCCGGCAAAATTGGATCCGCCGATGTAGCGCATATAGTTGATTCCCACCTGGTTGTTCATTTCCTGGCCTAGGAGCGCCGGGTTCTGGTCGGAGGTCATCAGGTCGTCGTCAACGAGCGATATGTTCACGCCTCCAAGTCCATAGATGCGGCTTGAACCACTGACGTTGAGGAAGTTGTAGGCGGTGCTGCCGTCCTGTCCCAGAGAGGGTAGGGCGGTGGTGATTGTCAGGAGTATGGCGAGGAGGAGTATGTTTGTTGTCTTGCGATTGGTTGTCATGTGCATAGCGTTTCGGCGTCCGGCTGTCCGGCCCGAATTGGATCTGGTTGGTCTTTTTCTTAACGTTATTACTGTTTGTTTTATTGTATTTGCCGATATTAATGTCCAAATTTGCAGGTTTTGAACGGATTGCTTAAATTTGCGCCACTTTCATCCCGGTTATGCGCCAATATTTTATGAGCTATTCGCCTAAGGCGTGTCGCTGGTTGGAGTTTATCAATCTTTCGTCACATTTTTTTATCCATGATTTAACAACGATGCTTTTACGATTTGTACGAACGGCGCTTGCCGTGTTGTCGGTCCTTGCCATCACGTTCCTTTTTATTGATGTAACCGGGGTAGCGGCTGAATATTTCAGCTGGCTTCCGAGGCTCCAGCTGGTGCCGGCATTGTTGTCGGGGGCTTTTGTCACTGTTCTTGCCATAGCGGTGGTGACATTGCTTTGTGGCCGTATTTACTGTTCGGTGGTCTGTCCGCTCGGCATTCTTCAGGACGTCATATCGCGTGTTGCCGCTTTGTTTTCGTCGCGGACCAAACGCCGCATAGGTCGTTTCCATTTCCGGCCGGCGCGCTCGGTTGTCCGCAATGTGCTGCTCGGTCTGTTTGTAGTGCTTTTGCTGCTCGGTCTTGCAGATGTCTGGGCAGTGACTACGGCATCGCTGATAGAACCCTACAGCGCCTACGGCCGAATCGCCACGTCAATTTTCGGCCCGGCTGTCGAATGGTTCAACAACAGTGTCCTCGCGCCTTGGGCCGAGTCGCACGATAGTTATGCGTTCTTCCGCATCAGCTTTTATATTAATGTGTCTATTGTTGTGATCGCCGCAGTCACTCTCGTGGTTGTCGGCGTGTTCGCATGGATTGAGGGTAGGGGATACTGCAACACGGTCTGCCCGGTCGGCACTGTGCTTGGCTATCTGTCGCGTTTCGCTCTGCTTCGTCCGGTGATCGATACCGACAAGTGCAACGGCTGCCGCTCCTGCGAGCGTCACTGCAAAGCATCGTGCATTGATTCGAAAACTCACACCATCGACATGTCGCGCTGCGTGGACTGCATGGACTGTCTTACTGCTTGCCGCCAGCATGCCATTTCGTTCAAGTTGCGCAAGAAGGAGTTGCCGGCCTATAAGGTGAGTCATGACGGTGAAATCGACGCCAAGTCTTTCTCGACAGCCGATGGCGGCCGCAGGCATTTCCTGTCGGTAGTGGGCTTGGCGAGCGGTGCATTGGTGGCTTCGGCTGCCACGGGCAAGCTGGACGGCGGCCTGACTGCGGTGCATCCCAAGCGGCCGGTAAAGCGAGCTGTGAAGGTGGTGCCACCAGGAGCCCAGGGCCACACGCATGTCGCCCAGCACTGTGTGGGCTGTCAGCTGTGTGTGCAGAATTGTCCCAACGGCGTTCTGCGGGCTTCGTCTGATCTGGATTCGTTCATGCAGCCTGTCATGGACTTCACCGACGGCTATTGCGCCCCGCAGTGCACAGTGTGCTCCGAGGTGTGTCCGGCGGGGGTCTTCCATCCCCTTGACGAGGCGCTGAAGTCATCAACGAAGGTTGGCGGCGCGGTTGTCAATCTTGACAGCTGCATATCTGCCACACAGGGCGTGGACTGCGGCAGCTGCGCCTCTCACTGTCCGTCCGAAGCTATAACGATGGTGGAGTCTGACTCCGGAAGGCTTATTCCTGTTGTCGACGATGCAGCTTGCATCGGCTGCGGAGCCTGTGAGTTCCACTGTCCGGTTGGTACTGTCGACAGCATCAAGGGCACGTCGTCGGCCATCCATGTCGAGGGTCTTGAGACTCACCGAACCATCTGATTCTTCTCTCTAATAATGTAAATAATGCATATATCATGATACGACGCGATTTTCTGAAATTTGTCGGCCTTGGCGCCGGTCTGGCTCTCGCTCCTTCTTGTCTGAAAAAGGAGGACGGGGAGGCTGCTGGATCGGCGTCCAAGAAGAAGGACGGCCCCATGACTTTGCGCACCAACCACAATTCGGGCGACAAAGTGTCTGTTCTCGGCTATGGATGCATGCGTCTGCCCGTTATTCCCGATCCCAACGATGAGACGGTCGACTCAATCGATCAGGAGGAGGTGAACCGCCAGGTGGACTATGCCCTCGAACACGGTGTGAACTATTTCGACACATCGCCTGTCTACTGCAAAGGACGTTCGGAGTCGGCCATGGGCATCGCTCTGAGCCGTCATCCGCGCAAATCGTACTATCTGGCCACCAAGTTGTCAAACTTCAGCGAGGAGACTTGGCCCCACGATGAGTCTGTGGCAATGTTCGAGCGCTCTCTGAAGAACCTGAAAACCGACTATGTGGACTATCTCCTGCTCCATGCCATCGGCGGCACAAGCAAGGAGCTCGAAGCCATGGACACTTATCGCGCGCGCTTTGAGAACAACGGCATGCTCGAGTATCTCAAAGGGCAGAAGGATGCCGGCCGCATTCGCAACCTGGGCTTTTCTTATCATGGCGACATAGCTGTGTTCGACTACCTGCTGTCCGAGATGGACGCCGGACGTGTGCATTGGGACTTTGTGCAGATTCAGCACAATTATGTAGACTGGAAGCACTCCAAGGAAATCAATGAGCGCAACACCAACTCGGAGTACCTCTATGGCGAGCTCGCCAAACGCAACATCCCGGCAGTTGTCATGGAGCCGCTCCTCGGCGGCCGTCTTGCCAATGTGCCTGCCACGGTCCAGGCCAAGATGCGCACCATGCGTCCCGACGATACACCGGCCTCCTGGGCTTTCCGCTATGCCGGAACGCAGCCAGGCATACTCACTGTGCTCTCCGGAATGACTTATATGGACCATCTGAAGGAGAATGTGCGCACTTTCTCCTCGCTTGAACCCATCACTCCCGAGGAAGATGAGTTCCTGCAGCAGGTGGCAATGGAGATAGTGCTCAATGAGCAGGTGCCCTGCACGGCATGCAAGTACTGTATGCCCTGTCCCTACGGTCTCGACATTCCGGCTGTATTCGCTCATTATAATAAATGCATCAATGAAGACAATGCCCCGCGCGACCGCAACAATCCCCGATATGCCCAGGCCCGACGAGCGTTCCTTGTGGGATATGACCGCTCTGTGCCCCGTCTGCGTCAGGCTTCGCGCTGCATAGGCTGCGGAGAGTGCCTGAGCCACTGCCCGCAGTCCATTGATATTCCCGGAAATATGAAGCGCATCAATGATTATGTCGTTGCGCTGCGCAACAAGGACGTCTGAAGGGCGGCCGAGGTGCTGAAAAGGGGCTTTTGGAGGCCCGATTTAGTGAACGGATGTTAAATTACGGGCTGTTTCGGCATTTTTGTGCAAAAATCCATTAAAATATTTGGTGGGTAACGGAAAAGGGCGTACCTTTGCACTCGCTTTTGAGGGGCAGGCCGCGGAGGCGGCGCAGAAAGGCCCTCG
>JAXJRL010000129.1:0-37163 GCA_036310635.1 Muribaculaceae bacterium
GGAATATAGTGTAACAAAACAAGTTAGCAATTTCTTATCCATTGCCCATTCTCATGCAAGTTATTCTTAATGGTTTGATACTCAAAGAATCTTAATCAAACCACATCAAATATACTAAATTTTTGGCATTCCACGCCATATTCCGCCATTCCTCGCCCCGGGGCGACACTCTGCGCACAGGCCGCCACAAATATTTTTGCTTCTTCAACCGCGGTTTCGTACCTTTGCATCCGGTATGGCTGATTCCACCCTCATAATGAAGAACACCATGTTCATGGCCGTGCGCATGCTCTTTTCCATGGGCGTGAGCCTCTTCACCAGTCGTGTGGTGCTCCAGCAGCTCGGCGTCACCGACTTCGGCATCTACTCAGTGGTTGCCGGCCTCGCCCTGATGATGAGCTTCTTCACCTCGGCGCTCTCAACAGCCATGCAGCGCTTCATGAGCGTGGAACTGGCCACAGGCCGATTCGGCGGCATGCGCCAGGTCTTCGCCGCAAGCTGCGGGTGCATAGTCGTCCTCGCCGCCGCGTTCCTCATCCTGGCCGAGACAGGAGGCATCTGGTTCATGAACACCACGCTGTCTATCCCTGCGGGCCGCCTGCCCGACGCCCACATTGTTTACCAGCTGGCCCTCGTCATAGCCCTCATCGAAATGATGCGCGTGCCCTACGACTCACTGATCATCTCGCACGAGCGCATGTCGTTCTATGCCTACAACTCCATCTTCGAGGTGTGCCTCAAGCTCACCATGGCACTCATGCTCGCGCTGACACCCGGCACCAAGCTACTGGTCTACATGGCATTGCTCATCGCCGTGGCCCTCGCCGTCAACTGCTCCTACATCTGGTACTGCCGGCGCACATTCCCCACCCTGCGCTTCAGCCTGCGCACATCCAGGGCCAACATGCTGGAGATAGGCAAGTTTGCCGGATGGAACGTGATAACGTCCATCTCCGACATCGGCTACCAGCAAGGCTCGGCCATGATACTGAACGTGTTCTACGGCGTGACCCTCAACGCCACCCTCGGCATAGCCAACCAGGTCAAGTTCGCCGTCACAGCATTCACACGCAGCGTGCAGTCAGCCGCCAACCCCCAGCTCATACGCATCTTCGCCGCCGGAGAGCGTGCCGACTTCTCCTTGCTTTTCCAGCGCATCAGCCGCGTGTCCTTCTTCCTGGTGGCCGCCATCGGCATGCCCATCATCATCAACGCTCCCTACATCCTCCAGCTGTGGCTCTCTGTGGTGCCTCCCAACGGCGTGGCGTTCGTCAGACTGATGGTGGTCTTCTGCATGGTCGACTCGCTCACCGGCCCCCTGTGGGTGTCGATGCAGGCCACAGGCCGCATAGCCGTCTACCAAATAGTGATCTCCGTGACATGGCTCATGTGCCTGCCGCTCATCTACCTTGTCTTCTCCCTCGGCCTCCCGTCCTACTGGATGATGTTGGTGCTCATAGGCATCAACATATCGCTGCTGACCGTGCGCGTGCTCTTCACCCATCACTATTGCGGCGTGAGCCTCGGCAGCTACCTGTTCGGCGTGCTGGGCCGCATCCTTCTCGTCGCCGCCGGCTCATGCCTGCCCACGTCATGGACACTCATCCTGGGCCTGAGCCCTCTCGTCCTGCTGTTCACCTCCACTGCCGTCTGGTGCGCGGCATTGGCCCTGATGGTATATGCCGCAGGCCTCACCGCCACTGAGCGCGCCGCCGTGCGCTCGCGCATCAGCCGCTGGTGTCACAGCTTCCACTGATTCCGGCACAGGGGGGCAAAACAATTTAGCGCGCCCGATTGTATACAATACTCAGACAACACACATCTTTTCCCTCAAATTCATCCCCCCTTATGAAAGACATCCTCTCATCCCGTGTATTAGGCGCGCTGTTAGTGGCAGTGGGCATTTTCTGCCTCGGTGCATTCATCAAAAGCGGCATAGACCAGTTCTCCAACCGCGACCGCGTGGTAACCGTGCGCGGCCTGAGCGAACGCGAGGTGATGGCCAACAAGGTGACATGGCCCATAGTAACCAAGACCGTGGGCAACACACTCACCGACATCTACTCGCAGGTAGAGACATCGAACGCCGCCATCGCCAAGTTCCTCAAGTCGAACGGCATCAGCGATTCTGAAATCTCCATCAACGCCCCCGCCGTTACCGACACCCAGGCCGACCAATACAGCAGCGGCAAATCGCCCTATCGCTACATAGTGACATCGGTGGTGGTGGTCACATCGTCGCAGGTTGAGAAAGTACGCGGCCTCATCAAGCGCCAGAGCGAGCTCATGAAGGAAGGCATAGCCATAGTGGCAGGCGACTACAACTACCCGACAGCCTACGAATACACCGCCCTCAACGACATCAAGCCCGAAATGGTGGCCGACGCCACAAAGAACGCCCGCAAGGCCGCCGACAAGTTCGCCGAAGACTCCGAGAGCGAACTCGGCAAGATCAAGTCGGCATCGCAGGGCCAGTTCTCAATCGAAGACCGCGACCAGTACACCCCCTACATCAAGAAAGTCCGCGTGGTCTCCACAATAGTCTACTACCTGAAAGACTGACCACGCCCCCTGCCCCCAAAAGAGACCACGCCGGAGCCCCTACAGATTGGGGCTCCGGCTTCAAGCTATTTATAAAGTCGGCAGTGTTTTCGGTTTTATAGCCTTAGAATGGATATTTTTCGTAAATTTGTCCTTGCAACATTCCAGCCACTTTTATGATCAACGAACAGAGCAAGAACAACGACCCCATATTTGACCAGGTACTCTTCATCGGCCCAGACCTTGAAGGATATGGTGGCATAGCCTCAGTACTGAAATCATACAGCCAAAGCATTGAAAGATTCCATTATCTTCCCACAAACTCGGCCAAAGGCAAATTGTCGGGATGGATTCGACTTATAGCCTCAATGTGCCAGATGCCGATGGAGCGCGTCAAGGGGCGCCGCATAGCACACATCCACTATGCATCCGGACGTTCATGGATGCGCAAGCGCATCATATTTTCATGGGCTAAAATGCTTGGTTTCAAAACTGTGCTCCATTGCCATACAGGCAGAATATTTAACGATATCAACAAAATGGGGCCGACTAAATTCGGGAACATCCTAAATTCCGCAAGCTGGAATTTGGTGCTGTCAAAATCCTGGATGAAAAAATTCACAGACATTATAAGGATTGACAATATCTCCATAGTCAACAACATTGTCAACCCTGTTACAGACCAAATAAACGAGAAGAAGGGATCAATCGGCACCAGCCAGTTCAAGATTGTATATATCGGAGTTCCTGACAAAAACAAAGCCGTAGATGTTCTGCTCAAAGCCATCAAGAAGTCAATAGACCGAGGCTGTTCTGTCCATCTGGATCTCTGTGGCAACGGTCCGGAAATTGACAATCTGAAACAACTAAGTTCAGAGCTTGGCATTTCAGACAATGTTACATTTGTAGGATGGGTAGATTCGGAAGAAAAACACAAGAGGCTTTCCACCGCTTCATTACTGGCGCTGACATCGCATGCCGAAGGACTCCCGATCTGCATTCTGGAGGCAATGGCTGAAGGTCTTCCCATTTTGGCGACCAACGTTGGAGGCATCCCTGACGTGGTACAGACAGGCATCAATGGCACACTCTGCCCCGACGGTGACATCACCGGCATAGCCGATGCCATTGAGTTTTACTACAATAATCCGTCCGAGTTGGAGAAACAAGGGAAAAAATCGCTGGAAATTGTGAAAGACTACTACCCGGAGAATGTTACAAACCAACTTGCCACGCTATACAAACATCTTCTCTCTAAATAGGCAGCTTAAATGGCGCGAAAGCAAGCAAAGCCTTGACCTTGTAATTTAGTCCTACTCGTCCGTTTCTAAAGATTCTAAGCAAATTTGATTTTATATAGCCCCGGCAGCCCTTAAGCTGTTCTCTGAATCTGGCATGAGCGCCATGGCGTACCACCATGAAGGCCGCATCAATCTCAGCCCTCATACGACAGATGTCAAACGATTCTCTAATCCGGCCATTGTCAGCTATCATTCGACCCACATCCGCCACATTCTTAAGACAATCAAAATAGCTCTCTCTGAAGGTTGTCGAGATGCTTCCAGGTGTATAACGATAAAGATAATAACCCTCGGGGAGATATACAACTCTCTGGGTTTTTGAGAACACGGATGAAAGAAACGGAAAGTCCTCATTGATTCGGCCCTCAATAAATCGCACATCGCCTACAGCTTTCCTCCTATACAATTTTGTGCATGATGATGTTTCAATCTTCCGTTCAAGAAACATGCACAAGGCATCATCGTCGCTCAACACAGTCTCTTCGCTGAACACGCATGGGAACTCCCGATTACCACCCCATGGCACCAGGCGTGAGCAACACACCTCGGCGTCATTTCTTAACAGAGAGGCCAACATCTCCTCCACCATCTCGGGCTTGATCATATCATCGCTGTCTATGAACATGAGATAGTCGCCCTTGGCCACGTCTATGCCTGCATTGCGGGCCGAACTGAGTCCGCCATTGGGCTTGTGGACCACACGCACACGCCCATCTGCCTTGACCCATGCATCACACAATTGCGGACAGCTGTCAGGCGAGCCATCGTCCACCAGAATCACCTCAATGTTGCGATATGTCTGAGCGAGGATAGAGCGCACACACTCATCCAGATACTTCTCAACCTTATACACCGGCACAATCACCGACACAAAGCTTGTTTTATCACCAAGGTTATATTCCATTGTCATATGGCTCGATTCAATGTTTCTACAAAGATACTAATTCTAAAATCATTCACCAAACACGCTCCATTTTCGTATACATCTTCTATATGAACACATAGTGACGAATAAGCGGATTTTTATTTGTATATTTGCACATAATAATCACCCAAACGATGATACTGAATTCCTTCAACTTCCTAATAGTCTTGCCATTGGTACTATTTATGTATATCATAGTGCTAAAATTATGTCAAAACAGCAGGTATTCAAGCATCATCTCATCAGCATTACTGACATCCATCTCCTACGGGTTCTTTATATCCTATCAGCCGGCAGGGGCTTTATTTCTTTTTGGCATCACACTTCTGAGCTATCTTTTTGCACTATGGATAGAACGCCAAGATGGCAGCTCTAAGATTCACAAAAAGCTGATTATCACCATTAGTGTTTTAATAGTGCTGCTACCTTTGGCAATATTTAAATACAGCGGATTCGTTTTAAGGACAGCAGAGGAAATTGCCTTATATCTGGGTCTTGGATTACACACCGCTTCAGACACTCTCGATTTGATATTCATCCCGCTGGGCATATCTTTTTTCACATTTCAAAGCCTCTCATACGTTTGGGATGTTTACCGTGGCAAGTTCAAGGCAGAGCATAACTTTTTATATTTCATGCTGTTTGTTGGATTCTTCCCGCAAATTTCATCCGGTCCTATCAGCAAAGCCGAGGAGCTTCTACCCCAAATCAAAGACAAAAAGCCAATCACCGACTCTGACTTAACCGAGGGGGTTCGCATCATGATGTGGGGTTATGTTCTGAAAACTGTTATTGCAGACAGGCTGGCTCTATTCGTTAATCCTGTATTTGCCGACTACTCCAATTTTTCGGGTGTAACATGTTTGATAGCGTCCATTTTCTTCACATTGCAGATATACGGCGACTTCGCCGGTTATTCATTGATCGCCATCGGCATAGGCAGGCTGTTTGGATTCAAGCTCATCAACAATTTCCGGCAACCACTCTTAAGCAAAAGCATCACCGAGTTCTGGAGAAGATGGCATATTTCGCTTTCGCGATGGCTAAAGGAGAATGTATACATCGCGCTAGGAGGAAACCGCAAAGGTCGTTTGCATACTTATGGGAACATTATGGCCACGTTCATAGTGAGCGGTATATGGCATGGTGCCAATATGACGTTTGTTCTATGGGGCGCCATCAACGGCTTTGCACAATGCATTGAACGGCTATTTGGCTTTAACAAAGACAATGGAGAGCGCTTTATTGGCGCACTAAAAATGCTTATAACATTCACCATTGTGGTGACCGCATTTGTAATTTTCAGAATGCCCACAATTACTGATGGACTTAATATACTGAAGAGAATCGTGACACTTGAACCCGGCGTAAGCCTTCCGATGAACAACACCGAAATTCTATTCACATCTTTTGCTGTCTTAGTGCTGATTTTCGCTGAATTTTTTCAGGAATACGCTCCAACATTCTCGCTATTGCGCAATAAAAACATGCTGATACGCAGTGTCACCTTAATGGCTTTGATTTTCATGATATTGACCATGGGGGTGCTTGATTCCAGTCAATTCATATATGTCAAATTCTAAAATACCGGCACCCATGAGCAAGAAATTAATTGTATACACGCTTGGCTTTGTTGCCGCATTTTTCATCCTTGATTGGGCGTTCGGTTTAACTATGGACTACCTGCTAACACAATCCAAGGGCGGTGACACACAAAACCTGTATCATATCAACAATGAATGTTCTGAATCCATTCTGATTTTCGGCTCTTCCAGAGCGAACCATCATTACGTTTCTTCAGACCTTCAAGACAGCCTTGGAATGACAGTTTACAACTGTGGAATAGATGGCAACGGCATTGTGCTGGCCTATTGCTTTCTAAACAACATCCTTGAAAGTGGATATAAACCGGAGGTCATAGTCTATGACTTCTTTCCGGATTTTGACCTCAAGGACAATAAAGACCTGACCCATGGAATCGCCCGATTAAGGCCATATAAAAAGGCTGCTGCTGTTAAAGATCTAATAGCAAGAATAGACAAGACCGAATTATTGAAGCTAAAACTATCGTCCTATAGATACAACTCAGTCTTCACACAGGTCATTGGCGATGTCATTAAACCACAACAAACAGTGGAAAACGGATATAAGCCAATATATGACTCTATGACGCAGGACTTTGCCAAGGATTCACAAACCCCATACCAAATCGATTCAATAAAGGTTAAATGTCTTAGAGACTTTGTAAGACTATGCGATGAGAACAATATCCGGCTAGTATTCACTGTGTCGCCCAACTATGAGGAAAGCCTGCACAACATTGATTATGGGAGTTTGCTGAGCGGCATTCTTGGAAACTCCGCGTTTGATTTTATTGATATACGCAACGTGCGTAAATTCATAGGAAAGAAATCGTTTTTTCCGACCCAATCCATATGAATGACAAAGGGGCAATAGCTTATTCAGCACTTCTTGCAGACAGTCTGAAAGCTCGTGGAATCTTTAAACGGAAAAGCTTGAATTGAAATAAATAACATCATTCGCCGATCTTTTTCCGCCCATTATCAACTTCCTCTTCAGCCTCTGACTTAGGCGGGAATGTGGTCAGTGCTGCGATGCTGCAGAAAATGAATGTATAGGTGACAAATCTAAAAGCACCGTTGTAAACCAGGATCAATGCGGCACTGGCAAACATGAAAAGCTTTACCTGAATCGCCATTCTTCCGTATCGATGACGGTATCCCACAATGTAATAAATCTGAAAGAAAAACCAAATCAATCCCAAAATGCCCAATTCTATTACTAAATGAATCAGCATAAACACCGTGCCACGGACCATCCAGAAATTATCCTTTGCAAATCGGGTAATATCTATGAATGTACGGCCTTTAAACTGACCCAAACCGGCACCCAATAGTAAACCACCCCGTGCCTCATCCAATGCGACCGGCAGGTATACGACTTTCATGAATCGAGGCAGATCACTGAAATCCATATCTTCAATATCCACATAACCATCTCTAATCATCATTGCCTGGTCATACAGATCTTCAGGATCTTGCCCCACAAGATACTTCTCGGCATAACTTTTTGTTGTAATTTCAGATGCATCTTGTCCAGTTGCATATATATATGCAAAAAAGAGTCCAATAAAAAGCAACAAAACAGCAGGGAAAGCCATAAGCATCTTGCCCACAGACCGAATATCCGGCTTATAGAGCAAAATCAGATATATCGCCAACAGGACAAAACTGGCTTTTGTCTCATTCAACAATACAGGGAAAAGTAGAAAAAGATACAATGCGTTTTTCTTGATGCTGAGAAGGTAATGCTCATTGTCCCAATTGCGTGTCACGAAATAGAATGACAACAAAATTATAGACATTGAGATATCTCCAGAGCCACCGTATCCGAGTGTGCCTCCTCCATGGTCATTCGCACCATACCTAATAAATTGCTCCGTGACGCAAAATGCCTGTAGCCATAGAAAAACTTTCAATTGCTTTACTAATGAACCGCGAAATTGTTCCGAATGTGAGCAAGTAAGGACATGGCGCACAATGGGGAAAAAGAACAACATGGACAAGAATTCCCTTAAGCCGTTGATAGTAACCAGAAAAGAATTTCTATTTACAATCATGCTTACAAGACCAAGCAACAACAACGAACCGAGGAGAGCCCACTCCTTGCGTCCTTTTATACAGACGAGACCAAGTACTACTGTCAGAGGGTCTGTCAGCAGGTAGGCGTAGCGCTCGTATGCATCCAGAGGCGGAATCAGCTCCTCGCCAATGAAGGAGATGCAGCTGGCCAGCCAGAAGATGAAGCAGAAGGTGCGGAAAATGAGTGTGTCGCGATGAATCAAAGCCTTATTGTGGTAACGGAGTTGCTAACATGACGGGAGTGGCGTGTACCTCGGCGGAAACGCGCGCACTCCCGTGCCTACATGCATTTCTGAAAGTGTGTTACTTGGTGGAGGTGTGGGTGTGGGTGCCACCGTAGCCGTAGCCGTAGCGGCCCACGGAGTGGGTACCGTTGATAACGAGCGACATGTTGGTGAGGCGCTTGTCGTCGTAGACATCGTTGAAGAAGCGCACGTCGGTGCGGGTGGTGTAGTTGGCGCGGCACACATACATGGTGGCATCGGCGATGCGGTCCAGGTTGAAAGTGTCGCTCACCATACCCACGGGTGCGGAGTCAACGATGATGAAGTCGTACTCCTGACGGAGGCGTTCAAACAGGTCCTCAACCGCATGCGATGCGAGCAGCTCTGCGGGGTTGGGCGGTATGGGGCCAGCCACCATAACAGACAGGTTTGGCACGCCGTTGAAGGGCGTTATCAGAGTGTTGAGCGGTGTCTGGGGGTTGGCCAGGAAGGTGGTAAGGCCGGCGCGATTGGGCAGCCCGAGATAGTCGGCCAGACTCGGGTTGCGAATGTCGCCGCCGATGAGGAGCACCTTCTTGCCCAGAAGAGCCATGGTGACAGCGAAGTTGAGCGATACATACGACTTGCCTTCGCCGGAGCGTGTGGATGTTACCACGATGACCTTGTCCTCGGGCTTGAGCATGAAGCCAAGGCGCGTGCGCAGTGCGCGGAACAGCTCTGAGGTTGACGAGGTGTCGTTGGGGCGCACAGCCGGGCACTCGCCAGACTTGTCCACACACACTTCGCCGAGAACCGGCACGTCGGTGAGTTTCTTGAGTTCGTCAACATCTTCGAACTTGGTGCGCAGGAAGCGCTGCATGTACAAGAGGAAGATGGGGATGAAGAGACCGATGAGGATGGCGATGGCCAGCACCTGGAACTTGCCCATTCCCACGGGCTCCTTGAGAGTGTAGGCTTCATCGACGATTCTGCCCTTGGGAATGGCGTTGGCAAGGAGCATGGATGTTTCCTCGCGGCGCTGGAGCAGGAACAGGTAGAGCTGCTGCTTCACCGCCTGCTGGCGCTGGAGTCCGAGGAACTCACGCTCCTGGGCGGGGACATTGCCGAGCTTGCCACGGGCCTTGTTAGCCTCGGCCTGGGCGTCGCGCACGGCTACGAGCGATGTTTCGTAAGCTCGGTCGAGCGTGGAGTTGATGGTGGCGCGCATGGCATCGATCTGTTTGTCAAGGGCTTTGAGAACCTTGTTGTTGCCGCGGGCATTTGCACTAAGCTCCATACGTCTCATTATCAATGAGTTGTATGTAGATACTGCACCAGAGGCCGCGCCCATATCGTTGGCGCCAGGAATAAGCTCGTAAGCGTTCTCGGGCTGGCGGAGGAAATCACGGGCCATTTTTACGAGCTCGCTGTTGGTACGAGCCTGAACCAAAGCTGATTCGGCAGCTCCGCGCACATTCATATTGTAAGAAGCTTCGGCGCCGACGTCCACGATGCCGCGGTCCTGCTTGTAGCGCTGTATGTTGCTTTCGGCCTCGCTGAGGTCGCCCGATATGAGGGCGAGACGCTCGTCGATGAAAGCTTTGGTCTTTTCGCCCTGCTGGTTCTTGTCGTTGATGGCGCGCTCGTTGTAGTTGGCCACAATGTTGTTGAGCACGTCTACACCGTAAAGGGAGTTTGGACTCTGGATGTAAAGCTCGATCATATTCGACTTACGCGAGGCTTTGTCGCTCTTGACACTGACTGCAAGATCTTCGGCAGTGGCATCGTGGCCGTTAAGCCAGATAGTCGACTCAACTTCTTCGCCCTTCTTGTAGGAGTCGGTGGTGTTCACCACGAAACGGCCGTAGGAGGTTTCGAGCATTGCCGGGAGCTTGGCATCGTCCATTTCGGCAATGGTGTTTCTGCCAACTTTTGCCTCAATGTCGGCTGTGCCGTTTTTGGCCACATCGACCTTGAACTCAATCGAGGACATCAGAGTGTCGGTTATGGCCGGGGCCGCATACACGTCAACCGGGAACTTGGGATAAGCCAGTTTGGACGAGAGGAAGCCCGTCTTGACCATGTGGATCTTGTTGATGCCGAGTTTGCGCGACACATCGCGGAGCACGGAGTGGGAGTTGATGATGAACACCTCGTCCTCAACATTTGCCGAGGAGCCGAACAGGTCGGACATTCCACTCATGGCGGTGAAACTGCCCGTATCGTCCTCCGAGACGAGCACATTGGCGCGCACCACGTATTCTTTGGGATGCGTCTTCACATAAACATAGGCGCAGATGCCGCAAATGCCAACAGAGATGGCAAACCACCACCAGTGGCGGAGATAGTTGCGGAAGAGAGCCTGAATATCAATGAATTCTGATTTATTTTGTTTGTGGGCCATGATGACTGAAAGATGGTCAATAGGAGTGGATAATGAGATTCAAGGGTTGGATGGACAGGCTGCGTATCACTTGACAGCCAGGGCAATGACAAGCGAAGCTATGACGCTGACGCCGGAAACCACAGCCGACACCACGCTGAGTTTGAATGCGTTGTTCTGGTTGTATTTGGAGTTGTCTTCGCGGATCTTGTTGGGCTCCACATACACATAGTCGTTCTGACGGAGGTAGAAGTATGGTGATGAGAGCACGTCGGCGGAGTTGAGATTGAGGCGGTGTGCGGTGCGTTTGCCGTTCTCATCACGGATAACGAGCACATTTGAGCGCTCGCCGAACTCGGTGAGGTCGCCGGCAGCGGTGAGTGCATCAAGGATTGAATAGCGCTCGGTGCGCACTGTCTGCGGGCCTGGGGTTTTGACCTCGCCTGCCACGTTGACTTTGAAGTTCAGCAGGCGCACCATCACTGAGGGGTCCTCCACATCGCGGGACACGAGCTCCGTAACCTTTTCGGCTATCTGCTCGCAGGTGAGACCTTCCACGTGCACCTTTCCAAGGATGGGCATCGCCACGTCGCCATTATTGTCAACAATGTAAGTCTGCGCCATAGGCTGGTCTTTGGTTCCGAGCGAGGCGTTTGTGCCGATATTAGCCACCGGAAGGTTGTACGGGGCGGAGGCTGAGGGGATGAAAGAGTTGACAGTTATCATCAGCTCGTCATCCGGCTGAATCTTTATCGAATAACCTTCGGGGGAGCCGACTGCCTGTGTCAGCTGGTCTACATCCTCAAAATAAACGAGTGATGACTTGTGTGAGGAACAGGCCGAAAGCATTGCGGCCATGAAAGTGAATGCGAGGGTGTACTTAGCCAATAATTTGAAGTTCATGCGTTTGCGTAGGAATATTATGCGTATTCGCAATATAGGGTTATCTGGGAACTGCAGAATGTGATACACTGCCATTATTAATAACGATGCAAAAGTCGGCATTATTATTCACTTCTACAAACATTTTACAATTAAATAACACGCGTGGACGATTTTTGAGCAAAGTAAGCACGGATGCTGCACATCCTGAAACAGACCGAGGAAAATAGCGGCGGAAGTTACTGACAATTGGGTGGTCCGGCATTGGTGCATGGCGAGATTTTTTGTAACTTTGCAATTTAAAAGCGAAATGCAGAAAAAGCCGCCGAGACGTTCATGGCATGGATACTCGGGCGGTTTGGAAACAGGTTTGCACCCGTATACGGGGCCAACTATTACAATATACACAATTTGCTGATTATTAGCATAATGGAAGATATATTTTTCGATTATCACATTTCACAGACAACCGCGCTTCTGCTCATAGTGGCCTTTCTGGGCACGCTGTGGGTGTGCATAGTGTGGCTCGCGCCTCTTCGCAGGGTGCGTCGCGCCATTGAGAGCCACAATGCCGAGGCCGAAAGCGCGTCGGCCGAGGGATTCTCCATAGACAATGACAACGAAGGCTGCGCCGAAGGGTGCACAGAGCCGGTCTCGGTGATAGTCCGTGCCAACGACGATGCCGAAATGCTCTCAGAGCTCCTGCCGGCGCTGCTTGAACAGAAATACGACCCGGGCTTCGAAGTGATAGTGGTGAACGAGGGCGCATCGCCCGACACCAGCGACCTGGTGGACCGGCTGCGCATAAACCACCGCAATCTCTACCTGACATTCACGCCCGAGGAATCGCGCAACCTGAGCACTCGCAAGCTGGCCATCACCCTGGGCGTCAAGGCCGCGCACAACCGCATCCTGGTGCTCACCACCGGCCGCTGTGCCGTGGGCTCGCCGCTGTGGCTGTCGAGAATGGTGCGACACTTCACAGACCCGGCAGTGGAGGTGGTGATAGGCTACTCCGTGCCTGCCACCGACGACGGCCGCTGGAAGCGAACCCGAACCTTCGACCATGCCGCCGACAGCATAACCTGGCTCGACGCCGCACTGCGCGACAAGCCCTACCGCGGCACAGAGTTCAACCTGGCCTACACCCGCGAAGTGTTCTTTGCCAACAAGGGTTTCTCGCGCTCGCTCAACCTGCTTGACGGCGACGACGATGTGTTCGTAAACGAAATAGCCCATGGGGGCAACACCGCCGTCGAGCTGTCGGAATGCGGCCGCGTGGAGGAATGCTACGACAACACGCGCCTGGGCATGAAGAGCCGCCGGCGCCGCCACGAGTACACCGGCCGCCTGCTGCCCCGCGGTTCGCGCCGCATGATGTCGGCGGGCTGCTGGGCGCTGACAATCACTGTGCTGTCGGCCATTGCCGCCGGCGTGACGGCACTGCCCAACCTGGTTCCCGCCATCGTGGCGCTGGTCATTATCATCGCTGTGCTGGTGCTCACCGCCCTGGCCTGGCGCAAGACCATCAATGCATTGGGCGGCCGCCGACTGGCCGTGACCGTTCCCTTCCTGGCCATGACCATGCCGGTGCGCAATTCGTGCCGCTGGCTGCGCAGCCACCGCGACCGCAACAAGCACCACACCTGGCGGTGAGCCGGTAGCTCCTCGGCACTTATGCGGCAAAAGCAGGTGTACACCGCACTTAAAAAACATTAAATAGGCCGAGAAAAGGCGTTTTTTCAGCCATTTCGACCTCTGAACCCTTGACAACGGGCATATGAATGTTGTAATTTTGCACTTCGTAGGCGGTATGCCCTTTTGGCAGCCGCCCAAGCTGCGAAACTCCCGAAAACCCGGGTATCCAATACGCGCAAATCTCGAATGACAAATAAAAAGACAGCGCCGGCGAGCACGTTCGGCCTTCAATACACCTCGGTGGTAAGCGTGGCCCTGACGCTCGTCATCCTTGGCATACTGGCAATATCGGCTTACGCCGCCCACCGCATGGTGGACAGCGTGCGCAGCAATGTGTCCGTGACCGTCTATGCCAAGAACGGAGCCACAGACCTGGAACTGAACCGCATCAAGCGACTCGTCAAGGACGAGCCCGCCGTGAGCCACTACAAATTCCTTTCGGCCGACATGGTGCTGGCCCAGGAAGTGCGCTACATAGGCGAGGATGTGGCCGCCATACTCGACGAGAACCCCTACAGCGCGGAGTTCGACCTGCACCTGAATCCGCGATATGTCAATGCCGACTCGGTGGACGTGCTGACGCGCCGCCTGTCGGCCGATGCGGCTGTAAAATCAGTGCAGACCAACACTGCTGTGGTTCAGAGCGTTGACCGCTCGTTCGGCAAACTCGCCCTGGTGCTGGGCTGTGTGGCCGCCATACTGTTAGTGATATCGTTTGTGCTCATCAACAACACGGTGAGCCTGTCAATATACTCCCGCCGGTTTGTGCTCCGCACCATGAAGCTTGTGGGCGCAACGCCGTCGTTCATCCGCCGGCCGTTTGTGCGCACCGGCATCAGCAACGGCGCCATCGCCGGACTGCTTGCTTCGGCCGTGCTGGCGGCTATCCAGGCCTACGCCATGGAGGCAGACGCCGAGATAGCCGAGCTGCTGTCGTGGACGGCCTCGGGCTGTGTGTATGCCGCCCTGGTGGTGCTCGGCGCCATCATCTGCGCCGGCGCATCGTGGTTCGCGGCCACACGATATCTGAGACTAAATTACGACAGTCTGTACCGCCGCTGACGACGGCCCCTGTCACCATTACCACCTCACTGGAAAAAACATTTTTACAATGGCAAAGAATACAACATCGAACGCCGCCGGCAATGACGGCCTGAAGCACGAGAGCTACAGCAACCTGCCTCTGGTGCGCGCCAACTTCATCGGCATGGCCGTGTCGGCCTTGCTGATAGTACTGGGATTCGCCCTTATGGTGGGCGGAGGCTCCGACGACGCCTCGTTCAACCCAGAGATTTTCAGCACGCGCCGCATAGTGGTGGGCCCCATGCTGGCATTTCTGGGCTTTGTGCTCATGGCCGTGGCCATCATAGTTCGCCCCAAGGCGAAGAAGGAGGACGCCGAATAAGTCCCCGGCGGGGCGCGGAGAGCGCATCCCCCCCTGTTATTTACACATCTCTGAAAATCAGCAAACAATGGATTGGTTACAAGCCCTCATTCTGGGCGTGATACAAGGCCTGGCAGAGTACCTGCCCATCAGTTCGTCGGGCCACCTCGAGATTTTTCACCAGCTTTTAGGGCTGGAGACCAGCGGCGCCGAAGCGCTGCAGTTTGACGTAGTGCTGCACGTGGCAACAGTTCTGAGCACCATAGTTGTGCTCTGGAGCGAGTTCCGCGGGCTGTGCGTGTCGTTCTTCACGCTGCGCCGCGACGCCAACACCACCCTGGTGTGGAAGATACTGCTGTCATGCATACCGGTTGCCATAGTCGGCGTGCTGTTCAAGGACCAGGTCGACGACCTTTTCGGCGGCCGTCTGGACATTGTGGGCACCTGCCTGATCATCACATCGGCTCTGCTTGCCTTCGCCTACTTTTTCCGCACCAAGCCCGTGTGGATGGCCGGAGTCAAGGCATCGTCGGCATCGGCAGGCCGCAATATCAGCTTTTTTGACGCCTTCGTGATTGGCTGTGCGCAGGCTGTGGCAGTGCTTCCCGGCCTCTCGCGCTCAGGCAGCACCATCGCCACCGGCATCCTGCTCGGCGACAAGCGCGACCAGCTGGCTTCGTTCTCGTTCCTGATGGTGATCATCCCCGTGCTGGGAGCTGCCGCCCTCGATGTGGTGAAAGCCCTCACCGGCCACGAGGCCATTGACGGCAGCATCGGCTTCGTGCCCTGCCTTGTCGGCTTCCTGTCGGCATTCATCGTTGGCTGCCTCGCCTGCAAATGGATGATAGCGCTGGTTAAGAAAGGCAAGCTGGTGTGGTTCGCACTGTACTGCCTTGTAGTGGGCCTTGTATGCCTTTTGACCACAACACTCTAAGCCTCTGCCAATGAACTTTATAGACGGAGAGATTCTGTACATCGACAAGCCGCTGGGGTGGACATCGTTCGACGTTGTGAAGCGCATACGCGGCTCCATCACACGGCGCACCAAGATACAGAAAATGAAGGTGGGCCACGCGGGCACGCTCGACCCCCTTGCCACCGGTGTGATGATTGTCACCACCGGCCGCAAGACCAAGCTCATAGAGAGCCTGCAGGCCGGCGTCAAGGAGTATGTCGCCACCATAGCGCTCGGCGCCACCACACCCACATTCGACCTGGAGAGCGAGATTGACGCCACCTACCCCACCGACCACATAACCCGCGAAGGGGTGGAGAAGGCCCTGCAGGGATTCCTGGGGCGCATAGAGCAGATACCGCCGGCATTCTCGGCCGTGAAGATCGACGGCGTGCGGGCGTACGAGATGGCCCGCAGAGGCGAGGAGGTGGAGCTAAAGCCCAAGATACTTGTCATAGACGAAATAGAGCTCATGGAGTACGAGCCCACCAGCATAGTGGTGAGAGTGGTGTGCTCCAAGGGAACATATATCCGCGCACTGGCCCGCGACATCGGCCAGGCGCTCAACACCGGCGCCCATCTGACAGCGCTGCGACGTACCCGCGTGGGCGACATAACCGAAAAGGACTGCCTGACGGTGCCTGAAACGGCAAAACTCATCGACGAATGCACCGTGGAGTTCCCCGCGGACTACCAGCCGCCCCAGCCCCGAGGCAACCGTCACCGCCCCAAAAACAACGGCGCCGCGAGAGCCGAAAAAGCCTCAACGGACAGCGCCGACACCGACGAATGAACCAATTGTTTCACTCAACATATATTCCAGGCCACGCCTTGGCCCAATTTCTCTTAAAATCAAAACTGAAACACAGACCGCTATGAAACTTTCCCAATTCAAATTCAACCTGCCTGACGAACTCATAGCCCAATATCCCACCGAAGAGCGCGACATGTGCCGTCTGATGGTACTGCACCGCAAGACCGGCCAGATAGAGCACAAGATATTCAAGGAAATACTCGGTTATTTTGACGACGGCGACCTGATGGTGTTCAACGACACCGCAGTGTTCCCCGCGCGCCTCGACGGAAACAAAGAGAAAACGGGAGCCAAAATCGAGGTGTTCCTGCTTCGCGAGCTCAATGCCGACAACAAGCTGTGGGACGTGCTCGTGGAACCCGCCCGCAAGATCCGCATCGGCAACAAACTGTACTTCGGCGACGACGAGTCGATGGTGGCCGAAGTAATTGACAACACCACCTCGCGCGGCCGCACACTGCGTTTCCTCTACGACGCTCCCCACGACGAATTCAAGGAGGCGCTGTTCCGCCTCGGCAAGACCCCGCTGCCCGAGTACATCAAGCGCCCCGTGGAGGACGAAGACGCCCAGCGCTACCAGACCATCTTTGCCCGCAAGGAGGGCGCCGTGGTGGCACCTGCGGCAGGCATGCACTTCTCGCGCGAGCTGCTCAAGCGCCTTGAGATCAAGGGTGTGCAGACCGACTACATCACCATCCACAGCGGACTTGGCAACTTCCGCGACATCGACGTGGAGGACCTGACCAAGCACCGCATGGACTCGGAGGAAATGGACGCCTCGCCCGAGCTGGTGAGCCATGTGAACGCCGTGAAGGACTCGGGCCACAAGGTGTGCGCCATCGGCACCTCGGTGCTACGCGGCATAGCCAGCGCCGTGAGCATGGGCGGCCACATGAAAGTGTACCAGGGATGGACCAACAAGTTCATCTTCCCGCCCTACGAGTTCACCGTCACCGACGCCCTTGTCAGCAACTTCCACCAGCCCTACTCCACCATGCTGATGATGGTGGCTGCCTTTGGCGGCTATGATCTGGTGATGAACGCCTACCAGGAGGCCATCAAGGAAGGCTACCGCTTCGGCGCCTATGGCGACGCAATGCTGATCCTGGACTGACGTCATAGGACACCGAACAGCGTCACGCGGCACGCCCGCAGGATGCTCCGCACAGCGCGGGGCGGCCTGTGGGCGTGCCGCCGTTTATGGACGACAGGTGCTGACAGCTGATTTTCTTTTTAATTAATGTGAAGAAGAGTATGAAATTTGGTAAAAAGGCAAAAAATGACTAACTTTGTACACTCAAAACAGGCTATGGGCCCCGTTCTCCGCAGCCCGGCTAAATTCAACTAACAAGTACCCTCTCCCACACTAAAAAATGTCAGAACAGGAAGAACAATACAGCGCCAGTAACATCCAGGTCCTTGAAGGCTTAGAGGCCGTTCGCAAGCGTCCTGCCATGTATATAGGCGACATCTCAGAGAAAGGCCTCCACCATCTGGTGTACGAGGTTGTGGACAACTCCATCGACGAAGCCCTTGCCGGTTACGCCTCGCACATAGAAGTGACCATAAACGAGAACAACTCCATCACCGTGGTCGACAACGGCCGCGGCATCCCCGTGGACATGCACCAGAAGGAGCACAAATCGGCGCTGGAGGTGGTTCTCACCGTGCTGCACGCCGGCGGCAAGTTCGACAAGGGTTCGTACAAGGTGTCGGGCGGCCTGCACGGCGTGGGTGTGTCGTGTGTCAACGCGCTGTCCACCTACCTGCGCGCCGAGGTTCGCCGCGGCGGCAAGGTGTACATGCAGGAGTACTCCTGCGGCAAGCCCACCACCGAGCTGAAGGTGATAGGCGAGACAGAGACCACCGGCACCACCATCACCTTCCTGCCGGACGACTCCATCTTCACCGTTTCGGTGTATGACTACGACACCCTGGCCAAGCGTCTGCGCGACCTGGCATTCCTCAACGCCGGCATCACCCTGACACTGACCGACAAGCGCCACATCGACGAGGCCGGCAACCCGAAGCAGGACCGATTCTACTCGGCCGAGGGCCTGCGCGAGTTCGTGCAGTACATCGACTCGAACAAGGAGTCGCTGATCAACGACGTGATTGACCTGCGCACCGAGCGCAACGGCGTGCCCATCGAGGTGGCGCTGACCTACAACAGCTCCTTCAACGAGAACATCTACTCCTACGTCAACAACATCAACACCATAGAGGGCGGCACACACCTGTCGGGCTTCCGCCGCGGCCTCACCACCACTCTGAAAAAGTACGCCGAGACCAACAACCTGCTGAAAAACGCCAAGGTTGAGATTACCGGCGACGACTTCCGCGAAGGCCTCACCGCCGTCATCTCGGTTAAGGTGCTCGAGCCGCAGTTCGAGGGCCAGACCAAGACCAAGCTGGGCAACAGCGAGGTAGGTCCCGCCGTGAGCGCCGCCGTCAGCGAGACTCTGACCAACTACCTGGAGGAGCATCCCCGTGAGGCACAGACCATAGTGAGCAAGGTGGTTCTGGCCGCCCAGGCGCGCCAGGCTGCCTACAAGGCCCGTCAGAACGTGCAGCGCAAGAGCCCGATGAGCGGCGGCGGCCTGCCCGGCAAGCTGTCGGACTGCTCGAGCCGCACCGCCGAAGACTGCGAGATATTCATAGTCGAGGGTGACTCTGCAGGCGGCACCGCCGTTGACGCCCGCGACCGCCGCTATCAGGCCATCCTGCCCCTGCGAGGCAAGATCCTGAATGTGGAGAAAGCCATGGAGCACCGCATTCTGGACAATGAGGAGATCACCAACCTGTACCGCGCACTGCGTGTGACCATCGGCACCGAGGACGACCCCAAGGCCGCCAACGTGTCGCGTCTGGCCTACCACAAGATCATCATCATGACCGATGCCGACGTCGACGGCGCCCACATCGCCACCCTGCTGATGACATTCTTCTTCCGCTGCATGCGCCCCGTCATCGAGCACGGCTACCTCTACCTTGCCACCCCGCCTCTGTACAAGTGCAAGATGGGCAAAGTGGAGGAATACTGCTGGGACGACCGCCAGGTGCAGCAGTTCAAGGACAAATACGGCGAAAAGATCAACATACAGCGCTATAAGGGTCTTGGCGAGATGAGCGCACAGGAGCTGCGCGAGACCACCATGGCACCCGGCGAGCGCATGCTCAAGCAGGTGAACATCAAGGACGCCGCCGAGGCAGACCGCATCTTCTCCATGCTCATGGGCGAGGACGTGGCACCGCGCCGCGATTTCATCGAGGCCAACGCCAACTACGCCAACATCGACGCCTGACCGTCGCGCCTGCTCAGCGGGCGCGTCAGAACCAAGCACACAAGCCTCGCCACAGCCGTCGGCGAGGCTTGCCCATAACTCACAACCCCCTTCTCCCCCAAACCAATGCGGTGCCTTGCTTGTTGTGAAAATATAGCCCCGCATACAGAACCAAACCAACAATATGACTGACAAAAAACACAAGTCCCAATCCTCAGGCGCCCGCCAGACCCGCGAGCTGCGCCAGGATGTGGACCAATACATACTGCAGCACAACACCTCGACTTTCAACTACAAGCAGGTGTCGGCAGCAATCGGCGTGGAGCAGCCGGCCCGCCAGCGCGCCGTGGCGCTTTACCTGGCCGAACTCGCCTTCGACGGCAACATCATCGAGGTGTCGCCGGGCAAATACAAGGCACCGCAGCGCAACGTAGTGGCCACCGGTACCTTCGTGCGCCGCTCCAACGGCAAAAACAGCGTGATCACCGACCAGGACGGCGAAGCCATCTTCGTGGCCGAGCGCAACTCCATGCACGCCCTGAACGGCGACAAGGTGAAAGTGTCGATTGCCGCAAGGCGCAAAGGCGTGGAGCCCGAAGCCATTGTTACAGAGATAGTTGAGGAGAATCCTCAGACATTCATCGGCACCATATCGCTCAACAAGCAGTTCGGAGTGCTTCGCACGGACTCAAAGTTCCTGGCCTCGGACATAATCATACCGCGAGCCAAGCTCAAGGGCGCACAGAACGGCGACAAGGCCGTGGTGCGCATCACATCGTGGCCCGACGACCAGCAGTCGCCCTACGGCGAAGTGCTCGACGTGCTGGGCAAGACAGGCGAGAACAACGCCGAGATGCACGCCATCCTTGCCGAGTTCGGCCTGCCCTACAAATACCCGACAGCCGTTGAGAAGGCCGCACAGAAGATTGATGCCGGCATCACCGACGAGGTGGTGGCGCAGCGACTGGACATGCGTCCCGTGACCACCTTTACCATCGACCCCAAGGATGCCAAGGACTTTGACGACGCCCTGTCGATCCGCAAGCTCAAGAACGGCAACTACGAGGTGGGCGTGCACATCGCCGACGTTACTCACTATGTGCATCCCGACACCATGCTCGACCGCGAGGCCCAGAGCCGCGCCACATCGGTCTACCTGGTGGACCGCGTGGTGCCCATGCTCCCGGAGCATCTGTCGAACGGCATCTGCTCGCTGCGCCCTGACGAGGACAAGCTCACATTCAGCACCGTGTTCGAGATGACGGCCGAAGGCAAGGTGCTGAACTCGAAGATAGCGCGCACAGTGACACGCTCCAACCGCCGCTTCACCTACGAGGAGGCGCAGAACGTGATAGAGACCGGCCAGGGCGACTATGCCGAGGAGATCCTGGCCCTGGACCGCATGGCCAAGCAGCTGCGCAAGGAGCGCTACGAGAACGGCTCGGTGGACTTTGACCGCATGGAGGTGCGCTTCGAAATCGACGAAAAGGGCCACCCAATCGACGTATACTTCAAGCAGAGCCTCGACGCCAACAAGCTCATCGAGGAGTTCATGCTCCTGGCCAACAAGACTGTGGCCGCCGCCATTGGCAAGCCCAAGAACGGCAAGAAGCCGAAAGCATTCGTGTACCGCGTTCACGACATGCCGGATCCCGGCAAGCTGGCCGACCTGGCATCGCTGTCGCGCAACTTCGGCTACAAAGTTCGCGCCACAGGCTCGCCCAAGGAGGTGAACCGTTCCATCAACAAGATGCTCGTGGACGTGAAGGGCAAGGGCGAGGAGAATTTCCTGAGCACGCTGGCCATCCGCTCCATGGCCAAAGCCATATACACCACCCAGAACATAGGCCACTACGGTCTGGGCTTCGACTATTACACCCACTTCACATCGCCGATACGCCGCTATCCGGACATGATGGTGCACCGTCTGCTGGCGCGCTACCTGGCCGGCGGCCGCAGCGTGAACGTGGAGAAGCTCGAGGAACAGTGCAAGCACTCGTCGGAGATGGAACAGTTGGCCGCCAACGCCGAGCGCTCGTCCATCAAGTACAAGCAGGTGGAATACATGACCGACCACCTGGGCGAGGTGTACGAGGGCGTGATCACCGGCGTGACCGAGTGGGGCCTGTACGTGGAGATCAACGACAACAAGTGCGAGGGCCTGGTGCCCATGCGCGACCTTGCCGACGACTACTACGACTTCGACGAGAAGAACTACTGCCTGGTGGGCCGACGCCACAACAACCGCTACCGTCTGGGCGACCCCGTGAAGGTGCAGGTGGCTCGCGCCGCACTCGACAAGAAGCAGCTCGACCTGGTGATCGTTGACGAAAAGAACGGCCCCCGCGACCTGAAGACACTCTCGGAGGCATCGCAGCCCAAGCAGAACGCCCGCGGCCAGAAGCCTCAGCGTGGCCAGCGCCAGCGCGGCAAATCGCAGCGACGCTCACGCCGATAAGACACACACATCACGGGCCGCCCATTTCCGAACACCGTCAGAATGGGCGGCCTGCTTTTTTACACCACAACCATGCACATTTCAAAGACAGAGATAAACATTCGCGACCTGCGCATATTCGCCCGTCACGGGGTGATGGCTGAGGAGCGCACCGTGGGCAACGAATTCCTGGTGAGCCTCACGCTTGGCTATGACGCCACCGAGGCCATGGCCACGGACAGAATAGAGCATGCGCTGAACTATGCGGCCGTCATCGACACCGTGCGCCGCGAGATGGCCACGCCGTCAGCCCTGCTGGAACACGCCGCGGCACGCATTGCCGAGGCGCTGCTCACCAACTATCCGCAAATCACCGAGGGGCGGCTCACGCTTGCCAAAATCCACCCGCCGGTGGCCGCACAGTTGGGTGCCACGGAGTTCAGCCTGACTTTCAGACGGTGAAGATGCCGACAAAGTTGCAGAATTAATGTTAAAGATGGGGTTTTATTGGGACTTGGCGAGGGGATATTGTAGGAGATTTAGTAAATTTGCACCGAATTTTGTCCCTACGCCAAAGGCCGTCCCGAAAGATGGCCGCGGACAGAAACCTTAAGAATTTGAAAAAGACCATCATATACATTCTGCTGCTGATGCTGGTGCCGTTCGGTTACCAGGGATTCTGCATGCTTGCGGAGCCCGAGGAACTGAGCGCCGGCAATGCCGCTGCAGCCGTCACAGCGGACACCGCCGCCGACAGCATGCCCGGCGAGGTAATGCTTCCGAGCAGCGATACGGCGCAGACGCTGATGCCCCCCACCCTGCCGGAAGCTGACAGCGTGACGGCCCCAGTGGCTGACACTGTGCCCGTGCGCAAGCGTGTGAGGAGGCAGAAAGTGGACCTTGACGCGGAAGTACACTTCTCGTCGAAGGACTCGATGGTGCTGGTTGGCCGCGACTCGGCATTCATGTACGGCGATGGCGAAGTGAAATACGGCGACTTCAATCTGGATGCGGCCAAGATAGAGATAGACCTCGGCAAATCAACCGTTTATGCCGTTGGCGAGCGCGACACCTCCGACGAAGTGATAGGCAAGCCCGTGTTCACCGAGAGCGGCACCGACTACGAGGCCGACACCATGCGCTATAACTTCAAAAGCCGCAAAGGTCTGATTTACAACGTAGTAACGCAACAAGGCGAGGGATTTCTGACAGGCGGCATAACCAAGAAAGGCGCCGACGATGCATACTATTTCGAGAACGGCCGTTATACTACCTGCGACGACCACGACTGTCCGCACTTCTACTTCCAGATCACCAAAGGCAAGATGCGTCCCGGCAAGGACGTTGTGGCCGGCCCTACATACATGGTTCTGGCCGGACTGCCCCTGCCCATCGCCCTGCCGTTCGGCTACTTTCCGTTCAGCGAATCGTACTCATCGGGCATAATAGTGCCCACCTTCGGCGACGACTACAACCGCGGCTTCTATCTGCGCGACGGCGGTTACTATCTGGCCATCAACGACAACATAGACCTGGCCATTCTGGGCGAGATTTACACCAAGGGCTCGTGGGGAGTATCGGCCCAGTCGACCTACGCCAAGCGCTACAGGTACAGCGGCAGCTTCAATGTGAGCTACCTGAAGACCATCCTCGGCGACAAGGGCATGCCCGACTACTCGAAGCAGACCAACTTCCAGGTGCTGTGGAGCCACTCGCAGGACTCCAAGGCCAACCCGTCGATGAACCTGAGCGCGAGCGTGAACTTCACCACCAGCGGCTACACGCGCAACGACCTGAACTCGTACTACTCGCCGTCGTTCACTGAGAACACCAAGAGTTCGAGCATCAACCTGTCATACCGCTTTCCGAACAGCAAGTGGTCGCTGTCCACATCGTTCAACCTGTCGCAGCGCACGCAGGACTCCACGCTGAGCGTGAGCTTCCCGAACGTGAACATCACGCTGAGCCAGATAGCGCCGTTCAAGCGCAAGCGAGCCGTGGGCGCCGAACGCTGGTATGAGAAAATCAAGCTGTCGTACACCGGCCAGCTGCAGAACTCGCTGACTGCCAAGCAGGACCAGTTCTTCAAGAAGAGCCTGATCAAAGACTGGCGCAACGCCATGCGCCACAACATACCCATCTCGGCCACGTTCAACATATTCAAATATCTGAACCTGACGCCGTCGGTCAACTTGACCGACCGCATGTACACTCAGAAAGTGCGCCGACAGTGGGACCCGAACGCCGCCGTTGAGGTGTGCGACACATCGTACAGCCTCTACAACGTGTTCGACTTCAACGCATCGCTGTCGCTCGACACCAAGATCTACGGTTTCTGGAAGCCGCTGAAGATATTCGGCGACAAGGTGAAGATGATCCGCCACGTGATGACGCCGTCGATATCGTTCAACGCGTCGCCTGACTTCGGCAGCTCGTTCTTCGGCTACTACGGCAGCTACATGCGCCCTGACGCCAACGGCGTGCCGCAGGAGCATGTCTACTCCATGTTCCCGAACGCCCTCTACGGCGTGCCCAACCGCGGGCGCACGGGCTCGGTCAGCGTTCAGCTTGCCAACAACCTGGAGATGAAGCTGAAGGACGACAACGACTCGATAGGCGAGCGCAAAGTGTCGCTCATCGAGAACTTCACCATAGGCCAGAGCTACAACTTCGCCGCCGACTCGCTGAACTGGTCAAACATCAACACATCGATTCTGCTGCGCCTCACCAAGGGATTCAACCTGAACCTGTCGGCCGTTTGGGACGTGTACACCTACAGGCTCAACGAATACGGCAACCCTGTGCGCGTGAACGTGCCGCGCTGGAAGTGCGGCAAGGGTCTGGCCCGTCTTTCGTCGACCGGCACATCGTTCTCCTACACCTTCAACAACAACACCTTCAAGCGCAAGAAGAAGGACAACGGCAAGGGCGGCAACCAAAACCAGAACAACAGCAACGACACCCGCAGCGGCGCCGAATACGGCCAAGACCAGAGCGACGCCGAGGAGGACGACAGCGACAGCGGTCTGAACCTGGACGAGGACGGCTATATGCGGTGGGAGGTGCCATGGAGCCTGTCGGTGAACTACTCGATTGGCTACGGCTACGGCGACTTCAACAAAGAGAAGATGGAGTACAACGGGCGTATCACCCAGAATCTCAGCTTCTCAGGCAACATACGCCCCACCAAGAACTGGTCGTTCAATTTCACGGCATCGTACAACTTCGACACTCACAAGCTGGCCTACATGAACTGCAACATACAGCGCGACCTGCACTGCTTCTCGATGCGCGCGTCGTTTGTGCCCGTAGGCCCCTACAAAAGTTACAATTTCAGCATAGCGGTGAAGTCGTCGATGCTGTCGGACCTGAAGTACGACAAGCGCTCGTCAATGTCGAACGGCGTAACCTGGTATTAATCAGGATTATATGATTGATTAAGCGATTGATTCGGGTCAATCATAAAACACACGTTATTCCCCTCACTATCAACACATTCCCCCGGATGCGGCGCCACCGTCAGTTGGTGCCGCCGAGCAGCCATGCCGTGGCGCGCTCGCGTACGGCCAGCGACTCGCTCAGGAGCTTGATGAATGCCTGCATAGAGTTTTTGTGGTAAGAATTGGCAAGAGTGTGGACGCAGCCGTTCATCTCGTTGCCGGGCACGTCGATGGGGACTGCTTTAACGCCCTGCTGCCCATGGATCGAGGCTTCGGCGAGGACCGACACCAGGTTGCTGCTGCGCACCATGTCGAGGAGGATGTTGGGGTCGTTGAGCTCCAGGCGTATGTTGAGGTCGTGGGGATAGCGCTCGAGAATCTGCTCCAGGGCGTTGCGCGCCTGCAGGCCGCAAGAGGGGAGGGCCAGTGCGTGGGCCGCGAGCTGATCGAGGGTCACTTTGGGCTGTCGGGCAATGGGATGCGAGCTGTTGACAATGGCGGCGAGATAGTTCTGGAAGAGCGTGTGCGACACAATTCCGTCCATCGGTTTGTTGGGCTTGAAGGCGAGGACAAAGTCGACGCGGCGCTGGCGCAGCATTTCCATCAGCTCGGCCATTGGCTCGTAGAACACGTGGAGCTTCACTCCGGGGTACTGCTTCATGAAGGCGAAGATGGACTCCGTGAGCATGGGGCTGAACGAGTAGGTGACTCCGATGTTGAGGCTGCCGACCAGTACATTGCGCAGATCCTGCATGCGCTGCGCGCATAGGTCGGCAGAGTTGATGGCGTTGCGTGCGAAGGCCAGGAGCTCGTGGCCGGCTTCGGTAAGCGCCACACCGTGGCTGTTGCGTTCAAACAGCTGGCAGTCAAACTCCTGCTCGAGCTGTTTGAGCTGCTGCGAGAGCGTGCTCTGGGTTACACACAGCGATTTGGCCGCCTCAGAGAAGCTGAGGGTGTCGGCAATGGTGACGAAGTAACGGAGTTGGCGTAGTTCCATAAGTGACGAATTGTGTACAAAGATACGAAAAAAACGGAATATTAGCGAGTTGCGCGGAATGAGATGCGCTGCATCAGGAAGATGGGGAGCGTGGCGCCTATCACCATGCCGCAGATCACGAACATGCAGGTGAGGCCATTGTGCGCAAAGAGGTAGGACCAATGGTTGAACGAGGCTTCATCGCTGTGAATTAGGCACATGGCCAGGCCGCCGAAGGCCTTGTAGGCATAAATGCCGGGAATCATGGGCAGAAGCGAAGGGAAGAGAAAGGTTTCGGCCGGGACATGCGCCGACGAGGACAGGAGGACCGCCATCAGGCCGACGACAAAGGCTGCTATGGCCGAAGCCGGGATGATGGACATGCCCATAACCTGCGGATTCATAAGGCCGAAGCGCACGGAATGGCCGATGGCGGCGATGGCGGCGCAGTAGAGATAGGCCCGGCGCGGGGGGTTGCTGATTGCGGAAAAACCGATAGCGGCTATCGCGGCGAACAATGCATCCTGAAAAAATTCTGAGAACATGAGCTGATTTTTAGATATGAATTGGGTTATGAGAGGGAGGCGGGCTGCTCAGAACATGGAGATGTTCATCACCTTCATGGCCAGACACAGTCCCAGAGAGAGGCAGCAGGTGAGGATGAGGGCGTCGAGCAGGCGGCAGAAGAAGCAGATATAGTGGCCGTCGACCATGTCGCTGAAGGAGTTGAGGAGGGGGATGCCGGGCACCAGATAGAGCACGCTGGTGGCCATGGCCACTTCAGGTGTGCCGCCGAGCGAAAAGATGTAGCCGGCGGCGGCAAGCACCGCCGAAACGAAGGAGCAGACAATGAAAACCAGGCGGATATCGGCACGCGCACGTACCAGTAACTGCTTGAGGTAGAAGCCGGCGGCAGTGGCGCCGAATACCACGGCCATGGCATGGAAGTCGCCGCCGAACAGGCGGCAGAAGGAGGCATTGGCGCATGAAGCGGCAAAGAGCACCCACCATCGGTTGGCAGTCCGAGCCTTCATCGCCTCGGCAAACCGACTACGCGCCTGGCTGAGAGTCAGGCGATTGTCGGCCACCTTCCAGCTGAGGGCGCTCAGGCGGGTTATGGCGTCGAAGCTGGCGGCCGAATGTTGTGTCTGAGCCACGAAAGTGTCGGTAAGGCCTTGATGGTCAGTGACAGAGAAATGAATATGGTGTGGCATTATGGTCATTGCCACCCGCACGCCCCAAACCTCGGCCATTCGGCCCACATTCTTCTCAAGACGGAGGCATGTGGCGCCGCTGGCGAGCAGAGTCGAAGCATAGTCGGAGAGGAAGAGGCCTATCTGCTCCGTGGCACGAGTGCGTGCCCGGGCACAAATTTCTGAAACCTGGACGCTCATCAGTCCTCCTCGTTAGCATCCTCAATGTCAGAGGGAAGACGGTCGCCCGGCACCCAGAACTCTTCGCTCTCGCGGCCCACCTCTATGATGTGCGAGCCGTGGCGGTGCGAGTGGATCAGGGCGTGGGCAAGTCTTACTACAATAAGTACTGACATCGACAGCGCGATGACGTACCACACGAAAACGGGAAAAAGAGAATTTGTGGTCATAATGGTTTGTAAATAAGTGTTCAAATTTAACCGATATAAGTAAGGGTATTATCTTTTATGTGCTATGCTTGTTCTTTTTGGGCACTTTGGCATTGTCGTTCAGTCACATAGCTCGCTATGCTCCTTCACTCCGCAGCCAAATTGACTCAAAAACAACTGCACATATCGCATAAATTAAATTTGGCCACTTACTTATCGTTAGAATTATTGTTACGATGCAAAGTTACGACCAATAGAATGGGAAACCGGGCCACGGCTATGGATTGTAGCCATAGCCGCTATCATGTCACTCCGGCAGAAGATAATGGGTGCTACGGCCCGAGGATGGCGCACGGCAAAGCATGCCGGTGTCGAGGAGCTGATTAATGTCGCGCAGGGCCGTATCCTGCGAGCAGTGGCACATTTTGGCCCACTTCGACGAGGTGAGATTGCCGTCGAAACCATCCCACAGACGGTTGAGCACCTTGCGCTGGCGCTCATTGACCGCCACATCCGAAAATCGGTCCCAGAAGGCGGCCTTCTTCACAGTGCGGTCCACCGTTGCCAAAGCACGTGCGATGGCACGTTCCACACAGCCAAAGAACCACAACAGCCAACCGGTGATGTCCATTCCGCCGCGCTGCGTAAGCTCAAGAATCTCGTAATAATCTTTCTTATTGCGGTTTATCTCAGCCGACACGCTATAATAGCGCATACCCGAACTGTCAAGACGGGCAAGGAACATATCGGCTATGGTGCGACTGATGCGACCATTGCCATCGTCGAAAGGATGCACACTTACGAACCAGAAATGCGCCACAGCCGCCATGAGAAATGGCGAAAGGGAGGCAGCGTTGCACCAATTCAGGAAGGATTCCATCTCGGATGGAACCTGAGCAGAAGGGGGCGCCTGATAATGCACGCGCTCATGGCCCATGGCTCCGGAGACCACCTGCATGGGCTCGACGCCCTGTCGCCATCCGGCCACGGTTATCCTGTGCATACCGCTGCGTCCGTTGGGAAACAAGGCGGCATGCCATCCAAACAAACATTCGGCGATAAGAGGCTGATTGCAGTTGCGGATAGCGCTCAACATCACATTAACAAGACCCTCCACATAATGGTCGGTTGCCGCAAGGCCCTCATCGTCAATGCCGAGGCGTCGGGCAATGCTGCTGCGCACGGACTGAGGATTAAGCATAAGGCCCTCGATGTCAGACGACTGAACGAGTTCGTCAGACATAGCAGACAGCGAGGTTTGCGACCTGGCATTGAATCCGAGCATGTCCATGCGGCCATTAAGCAAGCCATGGACATGGCATAGGCGTGCAAGAGGCTCAAGCAGAGCCTCCGAATTCCAGGTAAAATGAGGCCAATCAGCACTTTGCCAAATGTATGCGCCCTGAGGATGAGTTCTTTTCATGCGGCAAATATAGTGATTTGCGGTGAAAAGGGCAAATAATCTCCGCAAATTTGCGGAGATTACGGGGTGTAATCGCCGCAAACCGTGGTTTCATGATAGGGTCAGGCGGGCTGGGGTGTGGGAGGAAGGACGTGGTCGGGGCGGTTGAGGCGTCGGCGGGCTACCCAGAGCCAGGCGATGACCACGGCTACGCCGGTGAGCATCCATGTGATGGGATAGACGCGCAGGAGCTCGGCGAAAGAGGTGAAATGGGCGGCCCAGACCCAGCCGACGCGGACCACGCAGGTGCCGAGGATGGTGAACACGGTGGGGGTGAGCGAGTAGCCGAGAGAACGGAGGGCGGCGCCTGACACCTCGTAGGACGTGGCTATCCACTGCCATATCAGTACCGTGGAGATACGCTCGGTGGCGAAGGCAATGGCCTGTGGGTCAGTGGTGAAGATCTCGATGCAGTAGGTGTGGAAGAAATAGATGAGTAGGTTGACGGAACCGCAGCCCACGGCGCCCATGAGCATGCACCGGCGGTAGACCTTGCGGCAGCGCGAATAGAGGCCGGCGCCATAGTTCTGGCTCATGAAGGCCACGCATGCCTGGACGAAGGCGGTGAGGATAAAGTAGCTGTAGATCTCGAAGTTGATGGCGGCGGCGCTGCCGGCAATGGCTTCGGTGCCGAACCCGTTGATGGCCGACTGGATGAACACGTTGGAGAGGGCGAAAACCATGCCCTGCACGCCGGCGGGCACGCCTATCTGCATGATTTTCTTGAACTGCGTGCCCCAGACGCGGAGGTGGCGCAGGTCGAGACGGATGGGGCCGTGCTCGCGGATGAGCACTGATATTATGCCCGAAGAGCTGACTATGTTGGAGATTACGGTGGCCGTAGCCACTCCGTGTACGCCCATTTTGAGGACGATGACGAAGAGGAGGTTGAGGACCACGTTGACCAGGCCGCCTGCAACGAGCCAGTAGAAGGGGCGCCGGGTGTCGCCTATGCTCCGGAGCACGGCTGAGCCGAAGTTGTAGAGGAGCATGGGCATGAATCCGAGGGAGAAGATGCGGAGGTAGCTGGCGGCATCGTCGACGATGGCGTCGGGGGTGTCGAGGGCGCGGAGCATTGGGCCTGCCACGAGGAGGCCGATGCAGGTGAGGATTATACCGCCGATGGCGGCGATGAGCATGGAGGTGGAGACGGCGCGTGCGGTGTCGCGTTCGTTGCGCTGTCCGAGGCAGGTGGCAATGACCACGTTGGCGCCCACCGAAACGCCGATGAAGAGATTGACGATCAGGCCGATGACCGGGCCGTTGGCGCCCACGGCGGCGAGTGCGTGATGGCCCACGAAGCGGCCTACCACGGCCACGTCGACCGAGTTGAACGACTGCTGGACCACGCCGCTCGCCATGAGCGGGAGCGCGAAGAGGATTATTTTGCGGCTAAGGGAGCCGCCGCCTGTCATATCAATGTTTTTGGCCATGATCGGGAAGTGATAACGAGGGGAGTGAAGGGGACAAAAGCGAGAGCGGCTGATGGCCACTCTGTGGTGGGGACAGCCGCTCTCGGTGTGCGGGGGACGGTTATGGTGTCAGGGCCGGGATGAGGGTCCTGAACGGTCTGCTTAGCAGTACTTTGAGAAGTCAGCGTTGCGCATGTCGCCGGTTTCGGTGAATGCGGTGTGGAACTCGAAGGCAGCCTTGAGCGAGTGCGGGGTCTGGCCGCCCTTGCCGAGACGGAGATAGTCGCGGAGGAGGGGACGGTAGTCGGGGTGAGCGCAGTTCTCGATGATGATTTCGGCGCGCTGCACGGGATCGGTCATGCGCAGATCGGCGATGCCCTGGTCAGTGACGAGGATGTCGACAGAGTGCTCGGAGTGGTCGGCGTGGGCCACCATGGGCACGATGTTTGAGATGGTTCCGCCCTTGGAGACAGAGGGGCAGGAGAAGATGGAGATGTAGCCGTTGCGGGTGAAGTCGCCTGAGCCGCCGACGCCGTTCATCATCTTGGTGCCGAGCACGTGTGTGGAGTTTACGGCGCCGAAGATGTCGGCCTCGAGGGCTGTGTTCATGGCGATTACGCCGAGTCGGCGGATCACTTCGGGGTTGTTTGAAATCTCAGCGGGGCGCATGAGAATCTTGTCGTGGAAGAAGTCGAGGTTGGAGAAGAGCTCTTCCTCGGTGGCGTCGGAGAAGGTCATGGAGCAGGTTGATGCGAAGTAGCATTTGTCGCGCTTCATGAGCTCGAGGACGGCGTCCTGGATCACCTCGGTGTACATGGCGAAGCGGGGGAGCTCGTCAGCCTCGGCGAGGCCGTAGAGCACGGCGTTGGCCACGTTGCCCACACCTGACTGCAGGGGCAGGAACTCCTTGGGGAGACGGCCTGCGCGATATTCGCCGAGGAGGAACTTGACCACGTTGTTACCGATTTTGGTGGAGGTCTCGTCGACGGCGGTAAATGCCTTTACGCCATCGTATTCGTCGGTGTCGATGATGCCGACAATCTTGTTGGGGTCCACCTTGAGGACGGGCGAGCCGATGCGGTCGTTGGCGTGGAAGATGGGTATCTCGCGGCGGTAGGGGGGATCCTGGAGGAGGACCACATCGTGCATGCCGTAGAGGCTCTTGGGGAGCTTGTGGTTGATTTCGATGAAAATTTTCTTGGCGAGGTGTGCGAATGTGGGCACGTTGCCGACGCCGCAGCCGAGGAGGATTTCGCCGTCGGGAGTGATGTCGGCAGCCTCGATGATAGCATAGTCGACAGGGCCGTAGAAGCCGTAGCGCACTTCCTGTGCCATCTCTGAGAGGTGACGGTCGCTGTAGTGAACCTCGTGGCAGTTGATGTGCTTGCGGAGGGCGGGGAGGTTCTGGTAGGGAGCGCGGAAGTTAAGGGCCTGGTTGTCAGAGAGGATAGTGTCCACGTGGCGGTTGGTGGAGGCACCGGAGAAGAGGTTGATCTTGAACTCGCGGCCTGCCTCGTGCTCCTTGACGGCACGCATGGCAACGGCTTCGGTGACAGCCTTGGGGGTGCCGGGGGCAGTGAATCCGGAGAGGCCAAGAGTGTCGTTGTGGTTAATCATTTGTGCCGCTTCTTCGGCAGTAATTCGATTAAATGACATAGCTTGATTTAAAGTTGATGGTAAAGTCAGCAGGGATTAGCCCTTGTGCGACAAACGGTTTTTTCGTAATTTTGCGCAAAATTAGGCATAACCGCCCAATATCCCAAATTTATTGGGCAAAAACAGCTAAAATGACCGACGAAAAGACCAACAAAAGCGGCACAGGCGCCAACGATGGCGCGCCGCAGCTTTACATAGAGACCTACGGCTGCCAGATGAATGTGGCCGACAGCGAGGTGGTGGCCGCCGTAATGGAGATGGCGGGCTACCGGATGACCGACGACATCAGCCAGGCCGACGCCATACTGCTGAACACGTGCTCGATACGCGACAACGCCGAGCAGAAGATAGTGGCGCGCCTGCAGTATCTGGCCTCGCTGCGCCGCAAGCATGCGGGGCGCCGACTGATAGTGGGCGTGATCGGCTGCATGGCCGAGCGCATGCAGCGTGTGCTGATTGACGAACACGGCGTGGACATAGTGGCCGGTCCGGACAGCTATCTGGACCTGCCGGCGCTGTTCGGTGCTGCCGAGGCCGGCGAGAAGGCCATCAATGTGGAACTGAGCACCACGGAGACCTACCGCGAGATAACGCCCTCGCGCATAGGCGGCAACACGCTGAGCGGATTTGTGTCGATAATGCGCGGATGCAACAATTTCTGCTCGTACTGCATTGTGCCCTACACCCGCGGCCGCGAGCGCTCACGGCCACTGGACAGCATACTGCGCGAGGTGGCCGACCTGCACAGCCGCGGCTTCAAGGAGGTGACGCTGCTGGGCCAGAATGTGAACTCGTACCGCTACACCGACGAGGGCGGCGCCACCACCGACTTCACGGCTCTGCTCGGCGCCGTGGCCGACGCTTTCCCCGACATGCGTGTGCGCTACACCACGTCGCACCCCAAGGACATGACCGACGAGACGATAGCCATGATGGCATCGCGCCCCAACATATGCAAGCACATACACCTGCCGGTGCAAAGCGGCTCAAACTCAGTGCTCAAGGCCATGAACCGCAAGTACACGCGTGAGTGGTACCTGGACCGCATCGCCGCCATACGCCGCGCCATGCCCGACTGCTCCATCACCACCGACATGTTCACCGGCTTCCACAATGAGAGCGAGGCGGACTTCGAGGAGACGCTGAGCCTGATGCGCGAGGTGGGGTTTGACAGCGCGTTCATGTTCAAATACAGCGAGCGTCCCGGCACACTGGCATCGAAAGTGATGCCCGACAATGTGCCTGAGGATGTGAAGATTGAGCGTCTCAACCGCATGATAGCGCTGCAGAACGAGCTGTCGGCCGAGTCGAACCGCCGCGACGTGGGCAAGGAGTTCGAGGTGCTGGTGGAGGGAGTCTCGAAGCGCAGCACCGACCAGTGGGTGGGCCGCACGTCGCAGAACAAGATGTGTGTGTTTCCGCGGGGCGACTACCGTCGCGGCGAAACCATCCGCGTTCGCGTGACCGGCGCCACCTCGGCGACGCTGCTGTGCGAGCTGGCATAACGAAAGATAACGAGCCATGACAAAAAAGACACGCCTGTCGAACATAGAGCTTCTCAGGGTCATCTCCATGCTGATGATCCTGGGACTGCATGTGAACTTCTTCTCCAACGGCTGGCCCGAGCCGGACAACGTGTTCACTGCCACCGGCATGCAATGCATGTTTTTCGAGCATCTGTGTTTCGGTGCCGTAAATCTGTTTGTGCTGATTTCGGGTTGGTTCGGCATCAGGGCGAACATCAAGGGGTTTCTGAACCTGATTTGGATGGTGATGTTCTTTATGGCCATCTACATTTCGTATTGCGTAGCGACAGGCTCCAACCTGCACGACCACAGGATGTGGCTGGGGCTCCTGGGCATATGCGGTGGCGGCGGATGGTTTACAGCCTCGTATATAGGACTTTACATTATCTCACCGATACTGAATGCATTTATCGACAGCGCTTCGATGAAAAAGTTGGTATGCGTGCTGGCGGTGTTCTATGGTTATGAAGTGATATGGGGGGCAACCTCATCAGCGGGTTTTTTCATAAACGGATATTCAATGACGTCCTTCATTGCGCTATATTTGCTGGCAGCGGCACTCCGGAGATCAGACCTTAGACCAAGCAAACTTACATGTTTCGGCATATTCATCGGATGTGTGCTGACAAACGGCATATTGCATTCATTAAGTGTGTATTACGGCATACGCCCAGCATCAGCTTTGTTTACCGGATATTATAGCCCGTTCCTGGTAATTGGTCCGGCAGCGTTGCTGCTGATGTTCGCCGAAATCAAGCCATTCGGTGCTACGGCGAGCAAGGTAATAAACTGGTTTTCAGCCTCGAGTTTCGCTGTATACCTCTTTCACTGCGGTTGCGGAAATCCGGTGTTTGTTGATATTTTCAAGGAGCAGGCATCGACCATATTCCAGAGGTATTCGGGAATTGACTATATGTGGCGGATAATCGGGTTCATGCTTGGGGTTTATATGGCGGCCACGGTGCTTGACCAGGTGCGGATAGCGGTGTGGAAGCACCTGCTGGGGCCGGCTGCGGGCAGGTTGCAGGCCGCTGTGGAGCGCCGCATTGAGCGGGCATGAGCCGGAGCAAGGCATTTATGGGACGATAAGGAGCCGTATTATATTATTTTAATGTGGCTGGGGTGGAAATTGTGGAAAAATTCGTAACTTTGTGGCGCGAAAGAGGCGGGACTGTCTTTACGGTCCGGAACCGCTGGCCAAAATTCAAAACGAGAGGACGCAAGAGGCGCCCGATAGAGGCCCCAATAGGTGCAGTTGCCGGAAACGCCGTACTACCCGCATTCTTCGCTTCTGTAAGAAAACAAAGAGACACAACTATATAACACAATTAATCCAATGGTAAGTTACAAAGAATTAGGCCTCGTGAACACCCGCGAGATGTTCGCCAAGGCTATCAAGGGCGGCTATGCCATCCCCGCTTTCAACTTCAACAACATGGAGCAGCTCCAGGCTATCATCAAGGCCGCTTCAGAAGAGAAATCACCTGTGATCCTTCAGGTATCGAAGGGCGCTCGCAACTATGCCAACGCCACACTGCTTCGCTACATGGCACAGGGCGCTGTTGAATACGCCAAGGAGCTCGGCTGGGAAAAGCCCCAGATCGTTCTTCACCTTGACCACGGCGACAGCTTCGAGCTCTGCAAGAGCTGCATCGACCTGGGCTTCTCTTCAGTGATGATCGACGGCTCGCACCTCCCCTACGAGGAGAATGTGGCCCTGACCAAGAAGGTTGTTGACTACGCTCACCAGTACGATGTAACCGTAGAGGGCGAGCTCGGCGTTCTGGCCGGCGTTGAAGACGAGGTATCGTCAGACCACCACACCTACACCGACCCCGAAGAGGTTATCGACTTCGCCACCCGCACCGGTTGCGACTCGCTTGCCATCTCGATCGGCACCAGCCACGGCGCATACAAGTTCACCCCGGCCCAGTGCACCCGCAACGCCGAGGGCAAGCTGGTTCCGCCGCCCCTGGCATTCGACGTTCTCGACGCCGTTATGGAGAAGCTCCCCGGCTTCCCCATCGTGCTTCACGGTTCTTCGTCAGTTCCTCAGGAAGAGGTTGACACCATCAACATGTTCGGTGGCAAGCTTCCCGACGCCATCGGCATCCCCGAGGAGCAGCTCCGCAAGGCCGCCAAGAGCGCAGTGTGCAAGATCAACATCGACTCAGACAGCCGTCTGGCCATGACCGCCGCTGTTCGCCGCGTGTTCGCCGAGAAGCCCGCCGAGTTCGACCCCCGCAAGTACCTGGGTCCGGCCCGCGACAACATGGAGAAGCTGTACAAGCACAAGATTGTGAACGTGCTCGGCAGCGCCGGCAAGGCCGAATAATCGGACATCAATACCGATAAGACAAAGCATAGAGGAGCCCTCGCAGAAACACTGCGGGGGCTCTTCTTTTGTGTAAACAGACGGAACAGCAGTGTTAATATAGGTTAAACACAACGAGGGGCGTTTGCGGCGTCGAGGTGCCGAGCGAAAAAGAGTGGAAAAAAGCGAATAAAAGTTGCGGAAAGACGTGGCGGAGCACGATGCGCAATATGCAACTCATTATCAGCGGATAAGGTGCGATTCATGGGCGTCTGAGGGAAAGCTGGCGGAGCGACGGGCGCAATTTTTTTTGAAAAAAATCGGGA
>JAXJRL010000130.1:0-6760 GCA_036310635.1 Muribaculaceae bacterium
ATCTCAAACAGTTCCTCAAGCCCCTCGGGCAGGAACATCCAGAATGCATCTGCGGTTTTCATTCCGCAAATTTAACACTTTCTCAAAAATTCATGCACCGCATTCTCTGCTTGAGCCATTTTTCGGAATCTTGGATGAGGGTCAGACCGTCCTCGCGCTCGTTGCTTGTTTATCTGGTGGGAAAGTATTAACTTTGTCAACAGAAGAAAGGCTGCCACCATGATTGATAGGTTGCTCGGCGGATGAGTTGGCAGATTCATCTAGTGCCGTCGCCTTTAAAGCAACCTATCATTTTTGATAATTTGTCTAAGGATTAGATTTTTTTGGAATGTTGGGAGGGTTTTATTAACTTTGCGGGTGAATCGCAACGCGCGCACTCAGGGGTGCTGGGCCTCGGTCCGGCTGAGATGATACCCTTTGAACCTGCCGACGGATAATGCCGTCCGGGGAGAGAACCACTGTCATCAGCGTTTTGCCAGGTTCGGCCCAATCAGGCATCCCGATGATGCAACAGACAAGCCGACCACCCGATTTACATTCCAGCTTCCCCTGTGTGCCCGGCCCAGCCCGCTTCCGTGCGTGGTTTGGCCAGTTTCATTTTTATACACCATTGATTATGAGCACATCAGGCAAGACATATCCTACGATGCTTACCATAGCCGGCAGCGACTCTGTGGGCGGCGCCGGCATACAGGCCGACATCAAGACGGCCACTGCCCTTGGCGTATATGCCATGTCGGCCATCACCGCCATCACGGCGCAGAACACTCATGGCGTGCGCAGCTTTGTGGCCACCTCGCCTGAGATGGTCAGCGGGCAGCTCCACGCCGTTCTCGATGACGTGCGCCCTGATGCGGTGAAAATAGGCATGCTGCCCGATGCCGAGACGGTGCGCCTCGTTGCCGACATTCTGCGACGGTACGAGTTGCGACACATTGTAGTTGACCCGGTGCTTGTGGCCACGAGCGGCGATGCGCTCTCGCACGAGGGCGTGCCCCAGGCAATGGTACAGGCTCTCTTCCCCCTGGCTGAAATAGTCACGCCCAACATTCCCGAGTTGCGCACCCTCACCGGGGCCGACAATGCCGACCATGACTTCCAAGCAATGGCGCACAGGCTGATAGCCACATCGGGCTGCGGCGCAGTGCTGATCAAGGGCGGACACCTGGGCGGCGATGAATGTACCGACTCGATAGTGCGCGCATCCGTACCGGCAGTCTCCGTCACCTCGCCACGCATCGACACACCCAACACCCACGGCACCGGATGCACGCTGTCAAGCGCAATAGCCTCGCACCTTGCCCTTGGATTCGGACTTGACGAGGCCGTAAGACGCGCACACGCTTATCTGGCCCGGGCCATTGCCGACGGCGCGCAGTACGTCATAGGCCATGGCCACGGCCCTGTGAACCACATGTGGAAAACAACAAACTCCCTATAACCACTTAAAAGCTATGAAACTTAAAATCAACGGAGAACAGACAGAACGTCCCGACAGCACCACACTCCCCGGGCTGGCCGAGGAATTCGGCATCGCCGCAGGCGGAGGTGCAATCGCCGTAAACGACACCGTGATCCGTCGTCCCAACTGGCCCGACTTCCAGCTCAAGGACGGCGACGATGTGGTGGTGATCAAAGCTTCCTATGGCGGCTGATTTCACTGTCATAGTTTTCACCCCCGAAGAGCCCGTCAGCAACGAGGCCCGGCGCATAGCGCAGCTCCTGGAATCGGGGGCGGCCGACCGTGTGCATCTTCGCCATCCGGCACTGTCCGAGACCGACATCCGGGCCATCCTTGAGTCGCTCCCCGCCGATCTGCTGCCGCGCATCACCCTGCACTCCCACTTCGAACTGACCGACCGTTTCCCGGTGGGAATACATCTCAACTCGCGCAACCCCTACCCTCCCGAGGATTTCGCCGGAACGCTGTCCCGGTCCTGCCACTCGCTGTCAGAACTGGCTACCAAAGCTGACAAATTCGACTATTCAACCCTGTCGCCTATCTTCAACTCCATCTCCAAGAGCGGATACAACGCGGCATTTAAGCTCACCGATGCGTCACTCATACAGGCGCTGAAGGACAGCAACGTGGTGGCACTCGGAGGGGTGACACCGGACCGTTTCCACGAACTCCACCGTGCCGGATTCGCCGGCGCGGCCATGCTCGGCTACTGCTGGCCGGACGACCCGACGCTGTTCGCCAACCGCATCAACGAAACACTAAAAGCCCGCAACTCGCTATGCTCCAATTCATAACAAACAGCCCCACCGTGGCCGGGACAGTGGCCCAGGCACGACAGGCCCTCCGCGGCGGATGCAAGTGGATACAGGTGCGCATGAAAGGCGCGCCCAAGGCCGACGTGGAGTGCGCGCTCGGCATGGTCATCCCTGACTGCACCACCGCCCGCGCCACCCTCATTGTGGACGACCACGTTGACCTCGCGGCCATCCCCGGAGTGAGCGGCGTGCACCTCGGCCAGACCGACATGCCGGTGCCCGAAGCAAGGAAAATACTCGGCCCCGACAAGATCATAGGCCTGACCATCAACAACATGGACCACGCCAAGGCCGCCATAGGCCTCCCCGTGGACTATTTCGGCATCGGACCATGGCGCTTCACCGGCACCAAGGCCAACCTGGCACCCATCCTCGGTCCGGAAGGCATAGCCGAAATCATTAGCCACCTGCGCCGTAACGCTATGCCGCAGCCCGTTGTGGCCATCGGAGGAATCACCGCCGACGACTGCGCACGCGTGCTCGAAACCGGCGCCGACGGCATAGCCGTAAGCGGCATCATCGCCGACGCTCCCTCGCCGTCCGCAGCCGCCGCGCTCCTGCTGAGCCGCCTGCACCAGGCTGAACTATCCCGCATGAATTAACAATTTAAACACATATACCGAAATGGAACCCAACAAAGACATCCTGACCATCGGCGACCGACAGTTCACGTCGCGCCTCTTCGTCGGCACCGGCAAATTCGCCTCACCCGACATCATGCTCGAAGCCGTCAAGGCATCCGGCTCGCAGATGGTAACCGTGGCCATGAAGCGTGTGAACATGCTCAACGAGGCCTCGGACGAAATGATGACACACATCAACCGCGACCACGTGCAGCTCCTGCCCAACACCTCGGGCGTGCGCGATGCCCGCGAGGCCGTGCTCGCCGCCCAGATGAGCCGCGAGATTTTCAACACCAACTTCATCAAGCTCGAGATCCATCCCGACCCCAAATACCTGATGCCCGACCCAATCGAGACACTCAAGGCCACCGAGCTGCTCGCCAAAGACGGCTTCACCGTACTGCCCTACATCCAGGCCGACCCCGTGCTGTGCAAGCGCCTCGAAGAAGTGGGCGCGGCAGCCGTGATGCCCCTCGGCGCCCCCATCGGCACAAACAAGGGCCTGCTCACACGCGCCCTGCTTGAAATCATCATCGAGCAGTCAAACGTGCCCGTGGTGGTCGACGCCGGTCTCGGTGTGCCCTCGCACGCCGCCGACGCCATGGAAATGGGTGCCGACGCCGTACTGGTCAACACCGCCATCGCCGTTGCCGGCAACCCTGTGGAGATGGCCAAAGCCTTCCGTCTCGCCGTTGAAGCCGGCCGCGTGGCCCGTCTCGCCGGCCCCGGCTCCGTGTTCAAGCACGCCCAGGCTTCAAGCCCGCTCACAGCTTTCCTCAACAAATAATCCCCCCAAACATTCCAAACCATGAACATCGAGAACTTCGACGTATCCTCATACCCCAACAGCGAGAAAATCTACGTCAACGGCCAGATCCACCCCTTCATCCGCGTGGGCATGCGCCGCATCAAGCAGTATCCCACTGTCCGCATCGAGGACGGCAAGCGCGTGGAGTACCCCAACGACCCCGTCACCGTGTACGACACCAGCGGCCCATACACCGACCCCGCCGTCAGCCACGACGTGAACCACGGCCTGCCCCGCCTGCGCGAGCAGTGGGTGACCGACCGTGACGACACCGTGCTGCTCGACGGCATCTCAAGCTCATACGGACGCATGCGCCTGGCCGACAAGAGCCTCGACTCCATCCGCTTCGCCACCGCCCACCGTCCGCGCGTTGCCGCCGAAGGCCGCCGCGTGACCCAGATGGCCTACGCCCGTCAGGGAATCATCACCCCCGAGATGGAGTACGTGTCCATCCGCGAGAACCTCGACAATGCCCAGCGCGGCATCAAGAGCTACATCACCCCCGAGTTCGTGCGCCAGGAGATAGCCGCCGGCCGCGCCATCATTCCCGCCAATATCAACCACCCCGAAGCCGAGCCCATGATCATCGGCAGCGCCTTCGCCGTCAAGATCAACACCAACATCGGCAACTCGGCTCTCTCCTCCGGCATCGAGGAGGAAGTGGCCAAGGCTGTATGGAGCTGCTACTGGGGCGGCGACACACTCATGGACCTATCCACCGGCGACAACATCCACGAAACCCGCGAATGGATAGTCCGCAACTGCCCGGTCCCCGTCGGCACCGTGCCCATCTACCAGGCCCTCGAGAAGGTGAACGGACGCGTCAAGGACCTCACCTGGGAGATTTACCGCGACACCCTCATCGAGCAGGCCGAACAGGGCGTAGACTATTTCACCATCCACGCCGGCGCCCTCCGCGCCCACGCCCCGCTCATCGCCAAGCGCCTAACGGGCTGCGTGTCGCGCGGCGGCTCCATCATGGTGGAATGGGCCGTGACCCATGACTGCGAAAGCTTCCTCTACGAGCACTTCGACGAAATCTGCGAAATCCTCAACAAATACGACGTGGCCATTTCGCTCGGCGACGGCATGCGCCCCGGCTCCACCTTCGACGCCAACGACGAGGCGCAGTTCCTCGAGCTCGACGTCCTCGGCGAGCTCTGCCAGCGCGCCTGGGAGCACGATGTGCAGGTGATGATCGAGGGCCCCGGACACGTGCCCATGCACAAGATTCGCGAGAACATGGAGCGACAGATTGACCGCTGCCATGCCGCTCCCTTCTACACACTCGGCCCGCTCACCACCGACATCGCCCCCGGCTACGACCACATCACATCAGCCATCGGCGGCGCGCAGATAGCCACGCTCGGCACAGCCATGCTCTGCTACGTCACCCCCAAGGAGCACCTCTCGCTCCCCGACAAGGAAGACGTGCGCGTGGGCGTGATCACATACAAGATTGCCGCCCATGCCGCCGACCTGGCCAAGGGCTACCCCGGAGCCGACGTGCGCGACAACGCCCTCTCCAAGGCCCGATTCGAGTTCAGATGGAAGGACCAGTTCAACCTGTCGCTCGACCCGGCTCGCGCCCGCGACTACTACCTGGCTTCGCGTGTAGGCACCCACGAGGCCGACGACCGTTTCTGCACCATGTGCGGTCCCAACTTCTGCGCAATGCGTATATCCCAAAACGTAAACGAAAAATGTCAGAACTAAACAATAAAAAAACCTCCTTCACCCCCGACCCCGAGGACCACACCGGCTTTGCCGACGTGATCGGCCAGTACGACTGGGACGAGACCGCACGCGCCATCGATGCCACCACCGCCGCCGACGTGGAGCGCGTCCTGGCCGTGGCCCAGGCCAACCAGCGCAGCCTCACCCCGGAGGAGTTCATGGTCCTCATATCGCCCGCCGCCGACGCATACCTCGAGGACATGGCCGCACTCTCGCAGCGCTTCACCCGCGAGAAGTTCGGCAACACCATCTCGCTCTACATCCCAATGTACGTGTCAAACGCCTGCGCCAACGCCTGCGTGTACTGCGGATTCAACCACGCCAATCCCTTTGAGCGCACCATCCTCACCATGGACCAGGTGGAGAACGAGTGCCGCGCCATCCGCCGCATGGGCCCCTTCGAGAACCTGCTCATTGTCAGCGGCGAGTTCCCCTCGCTGTGCGGCACCGAGTACCTGGCCTCAGTGCTCCGCACCTGCCGCCCCTATTTCCATAATCTCACCATCGAGGTGCAGCCCATGCGCACCGCACAGTACCGTCGCCTGGTGGAGGAAGGCCTCAACGGCGTGGTCTGCTTCCAGGAGACATACCACCGCGAAAATTACAAGCTCTACCATCCCCGCGGCATGAAGTCTATCTACGAATGGCGCCTCAACGGCTTCGACCGCATGGGCCGCGCCGGCGTACACAAGATAGGTATGGGCGTGCTCATCGGCCTCGACGACTGGCGCGTGGACCTCACCATGCTCGCACGACACCTCCGCTACCTCCAGAAGCACTACTGGCGCACACGCTACTCTGTCAATTTTCCCCGCATGTGCCCCTCCGAAAGCGGTTTCCAGCCCAAGGTGGTGATGACCGACCGCGAGTTGGCACGTCTCACCTTCGCCTTCCGCATCTTCGACCACGAGATAGACATTTCCTACTCCACGCGCGAAAGACCCGAGTTCCGCGACAACATGATGCAGCTGGCCGTCACCTCAATGAGCGCCGGCTCGCAGACCGAACCCGGCGGCTATGCCACCTCGCCCGAAGCCCTCGAGCAGTTCGAGGTCACCGACCAGCGCACCCCCGAGGCCGTCTGCGCCGCCATCCGCGCCCACGGCTACGAACCCGTCTGGAAAGACTGGGACGCCGTCTTCGACAAATAAAACCCAAAAGAACTCAACAATGACCCCAGAAAACAACCAGCCTGACCGCTACGCCCGCAACATAGCCCTGCCCGAAATAGGAGTCAGCGGACAGGCCGCCATCTGCTCCGCATCCGTCCTCATCGTTGGATGCGGAGCTCTCGGCTCCATGTCGGCCCTCTACC
>JAXJRL010000131.1:0-20638 GCA_036310635.1 Muribaculaceae bacterium
ATGGGCTGGGGATGGGAGGGTAATAAATGTGGGGGGTGAACCGTTTTTAATGGTGGCGGGTTTTCTTAATAGTAATTGTAATTAGCATGAAGCAGGTTTTTTATTATTTAGCATGAAACTGATTGTTTATTACTTAGCAGGAAGCTGGTTGTTTATTAATTAGCATGAAACAGGTTTTTTATTATTTAGCATGAAACTGATTGTTTATTAATTAGCATGAAACAGGTTTTTTATTAATTAGCATGAAGCAGGTTTTTTATTATTTTCATGAAATAGGTTTTTTATTACTTAGCAGGAAACTGATTGTTTATTAATTAGCATGAAACAGGTTTTTTATTATTTTGTTTGTGGGCTCGGGTGGCTGGGGCTTGGTCTTTCGGCTGCCGTGGTCAGTGGGTGTCGTGGCGGCGATGAGGTGCCGGAGCGGCATGTTTATGTGTCGGAGATTCGGTCGCTCAACAAGTTGGTTGTGGGGCAGATGACTATCTCGAAGATGGCTTCTGTGGATGACTTGAAGCTGGATGAGGCTGACGGTATGAAGCAGACGGCTTCGGCGCTGATTTCGGCGATCAAGATTGGCGACAGGAAGGCTGCGTACTCGTATGACACTTATCTGCAGGCTTTCATTGACTTGTCGGACTTGGATGCGGATGATGTGGTGGTGGACGAGGATGAGAAGACTATCACGATCACTTTGCCGCCGGTGCAGACGGAGTTCCGCGGGCGCGACATGGGCATACGTGAGGAGCACTACCGAGTGACGGGTTTGCGCAGCAGCATCAATCCCGACGAGCGGGCCCGGCTGAAGGAGAAGATGAATGCGGCGCTGAAGAGGGAGGTGGAGCAGGATGCGACATTCCGCGAGGCGCTGAAGGCGAAGGGTGAGCAGAAGGCCGCGAAGGTAATAGAGAAATTAGTGGCGACTGACGGATACAGTGTTAACGTAAAATTCAAGGAAAGATGAAGGCAATAAAATGGATAATGGCACTGGTGGTGCTGGCGGTTGCCGGCATTGCGGTATGGAAATGGCAGACGTCGCCGGAGGTTGACAATGTGAAGATGACTTCGGCGAAGATCAGCGACATAAAGGAGCTGGCGGAGCTGTGCACGACTGAGATTTACGAGGATGTTCCGGTGAAGGGGTATGTGGGGACGAGGCATTTGGTGGCCCGCGCGACGCTGAGGGGCACGATATCGTTCGAGCTGGACAGTATGGACGTTGACAAGACGGGCGACACGGTGAGAGTGACGCTGCCGGCTGAGAAGGTGGATGTGAAGGAGTCGACGGAGCCGAACTCGTATGTGGTGATCGACTCGTGGAACGACCGGATATTCAGCAAACAGGGTTTTACGACCGCCGAGGAGAACAAGCTGAAGGCGATGGTTCGCGACAACTTTGTGAAGCAGATATACGCGAAGGGGTATGTGAAGCGTGCGCGTGCGGAGGCTGTGAGCAATCTGGAATCGACACTGGGTGCCATGACGGGGCGTCCGGTGGAGGTGACTGATCCGACTCCTAACGGCGCGAAGCGGTAAGCGGCGGTTCCCCTGCATTAACATTTGTCGGGGAACCGTGTCTATGAGGCGAAGTATAAGCGAGGCCGGCTCCCCATGGTTGGGGGCCGGCCTCGGTGTATGGTAGGGGGATGTGATTCCGGATGGTGGAATCAGAGGAGTTTGATGGAGATGTAGCGTTTGGGGTTCTTCTTGATGTCGACGAAGAGGGAGTCGAGGGAAGAGATTGTGGCGTTGAGGTTGTTGTAGAGCGCGGGGTCGTGCATCATCTTGCCGAGGGTGGAGTTGGGCTCGTTGAGCTGCTCGGAGAGGAGACGGAGGTTGGCCGTGGTGGCGGCGAGGTCGGCAGCGAGCGAGTCGAGGGGCATGCGGTTGAGGGTGCCGGAGAGCTGTGCGAGGTTGTCGGAGGTGGTAGAGAAGCTGGTGGTGATGCCCTTGACGTCGGAGGCGATGGCGGGCATTGTTGCCATGGTGCGACGGAGCTGTGCGGTGGTTGCGGCAAGGTCGGCGGTGATTACGTCGAGGCGCTTGATGGCGACCATGACTGCGGGGTCGGCGAGGAGGGCGTTGGTGGTGGTGAGGAGAGAGTCGACCTTGGCGAAGATGTTAGTGGCGGCGGGCATGACGTCGGATGTGAGACCCTCCATGAGGCCCTTGGCGTTTTCGGACTCGATCTGCGAGCCGATCTCGTAGAAGGAGGAGTTGTCGGCGAGGTGGAGCTCGATGGTGGAGGTGCCGAGCATATCGGTGGCGAGGACAGCCTTGGAGCCCTTAGGGATCTTGAGCTCGGAATTGAGGGAGAGCTCGACCTTGACGGTGCCGGGGTGTTCGTAGTCGTAAGTCATCTCGCGGACCTGGCCGACCTTGAAGCCGTTGAGGTTGACGGGAGCGGAGATAGCGAGGCCAGTCACGTTGGAGTAATTGGCATAATAATAGTTGGAGGCGTGGAAGAGGTTAACGCCTTTGAGGAAATCGATTCCAAAGAAGAGGATAGCGAGCGCCAAGAGGGCGATGGCGCCGATTAGGAATTCTTTGCGGAAGATTTTTTTCATGAGATTATGGGTGGGTTGTTTATAAGCGTTTTAAAGAGGTCAGTGTCGGGCGAGGGCCTTCTGCTGAGATTTGTAATATTCTTTGAAAGCCTTGGCGATGGCCTCGGCGCAAAGGTTACGGCCGTTTTCGGAGTTGAGGAACTCTTCCTGGCGTGGGTTGCAGATGAAGTCGAGCTCGATGAGGACCGAGGGCATGGAGGTGGCCCAGAGGACCCAGAAGCCGGCCTGGCGGACGCCTTTGTCGGCGCGGTTGGCGTGGCTGACGAGGTCGCGCTGCGCGAGGGCGGCGAAATCGAGGCTCTGAGAGAGGTGGAGGTTGTTGGTGAGCTCGAAGATGATGTAGGACTCGGATGAGTGGGGGTCGAAACCGCGGTAAGACTCGGTGTAGTCGTCCTCGAGCTCGATGACGGCGTTTTCGCGCATGGCGACGGAGAGAGTGTTCTGGGACTTCTCGGCGCCGAGGGCGTAGACGGAGGTGCCTTTAACGGACTCGCGGCCGCGGCTTCTGGCGTCGACCGAATTGACGTGGATGGAGACGAACAGGTCGCCACCGGCGTCGTTGGCGATGTCGGCTCGGCGCTGGAGGGTGAGGTATCGGTCATCGTCGCGAGTGAGGAGGACATTGACCTTGGGGCACTCGCGTCGGACGATGTCGGCGACACGGCGTGCGACATCGAGAGTGATGGATTTCTCGTTTGTGAGCCTGCCTACGCAACCGGCATCTTTGCCGCCGTGTCCGGCGTCGAGGACGAGGGTGAAGGCTCGTTTGGGCGCACGCCGTGAAGCGGCAGCGGCATCGGGGGTGATGGCTACGGCAAGGGCGCAAGCGCAGATGATGGCCCAAAAGGGGCGCAGACGAGAGAACAGGGCATTCATGACAGAAATAGCGATGGGTGGGATGGTTGATAAAATGGCTATAATGAGCAGAACGAAATATGCCGCGAGGGCGGTCATAAGATTCAAACGCATTAAAACATTATAACAACGGGAAGCGCTATTGGATGCAAAAGTACAAAAATATTTGTGGGTGGGCGACGGGAAAAGGGATAATTTTTGCTCAAGTAGGAAATATGGACCAAAAAATTTGCAGAAAATGCCATTCGGGAAGATAAGAGCGAGAATGGAATGCGGTCAAATAGAAAATAAAATTGTAAATTTGCGGTTCATAAATACCGAAAGAAATGGTTTGCAAAGAAACAGGCAAAACCGCTCTGAGAGCGGCGGCGGCCGTGGCAGGGATGTTGCTACTGGCCGGAGGAGCAGCATCGTGCAACAAGGATAAGGGCGAGGAGGCGCAGCCGATAGAGATAGCCCGCCTGGACCGTGCCGTGAGCAGCTACAAGGAGCTGGACAGCGCGGCGCGAAGGCATGTGCGCGACAGCCTGAACGGGCCGCTGACGGCGCTGATGCGCGTGCTGGAGATGGACACGCTGAACGACACCACGTTAGGGATATGGTCGACGTCGATGCCGGTGGAGATATTCAGTCCGATGACTGACAGTGCTTTTACAGACCTGAGCGCGCTGGAGAGCCAGATGGGGACCGTGTTGGCGAAGCTTAAGGCTGAAGGCTTGGAGCTGCCGAAATACACGTATGCGGCGGTGGCGTGGGGCCGGCCGGAATCGGTGGTATTCGCGGACAGTGTGGCGATGATAGCGCTGAACCACTACCTGGGTGTTAACAGTCCGGCATACGAGGACTGGCCAATGTACCGGCGGGCGCTGAAGCGTCCGGACATGATGGCTTATGACCTGACGGAGGCACTGCTGGCAATAAACTATCCTTACAACCCCGGGGAAGGCAACGACATGGTGCTGAGCAGGATGATATACGAGGGAGTGCTTGCGGAGGCGAAGATGCGTGTAGTGCCGGAGGCCAGGCTGTACAAGGCTCTGGGATTCACGGAACCGCAGCTGAAAGACATAGAGGCGAACAAGAGCCTGATATGGAACAAGCTGGTGCTGGAGAAGATGCTGTACTCGAAGGACCCGGAGCTGAGCGACCGGCTGTTCTCGCTGCTCCCCTACTCCACCCCGATCAGCCCGAAGGCACCGGGGCGGACGATACGCTATGTGGGCTATGACGTGGTCCAGCAGTATCTGAAGCACAATCCGAAGGCAACGATAGCGGAGATGCTGAAGCCGGAGTTCTACACGTCGCAGCAGACGCTTCAGAAGGCTGACTACAGAGGCGAAAAATAATTGCGAAAAAAATGATGGTGCGGATTAAACCTTTTAGGGCCGGCGAAGTCAAAGAAGTATAAAAGCACTTCAAAAACCGGAAACCGCGACCGAAGAGATTCGACCCGCAACCAAGATAACCTAACAAACCCCTGCCGAGGCAAGTCAAGAGCCAAGGCAGGGGTTTTTGCTTTTCGGGGCCGGGGGTGAGGGCTGCCGGGGTTGGCGCCGCGGCCGGGCTGCGGTTTTCAGACGGGGCGGGCGATTTCCGGACTTGCCGGAGGGTCAGCGGATTACGCGCTTCTCGGACTGGACCGTGCCGTCGGAGTAGACGGTGCGGAGGATGTAGACGCCGGGGGCGAGAGCGGGGGCGGTGACGGGGATGCCGGCGAGGTTGAAGAGCGACGAGGAGACGACGCTGCGGTGAGCCTGGAGATCGGCGACGGAAGTGGTGGAGAGAGTGAAGACGACAGGGTCGCTGATCCACTGGTCGTTATGCCGGACGAGGACAGAGTATCGCTGGCGGTTCTTGAGGGGTGTTATGTCGTAGCTGTACTTGACGTTTGCCTCCTGGCCCTTTGCGATGGAGGTGAAAGTGCTCTGCATGTGTCCGACAGAGAGGTCGTGACCATCTTCGAAGATGTATGCGTCGAGGCGGCCCTGGAATATGTTGTCGGTGCATCGGATGTATGATTGCATGCGGAGTTTGGTGATGTCGTCGGCATTGCTCATGAGAGAAAAATCGATGACCTCGACGGAGCCCTTGCCGGGATTGTCGTAGACGGTGAGTTCGTAAGGCTGGCTTGCCATCATGCCGTTTTCGTTGATGAAAACGAGTTTGTAGTCGCCCGGGGCGACTGGGGAGCCGTCCTGCCGTGTGAATGTGCTGACATAGACAAAGTCCTCGGGCATACCGGGCATGACGTCGGCGACGATGGAGGTGCCGGCGGCGACGGGAGTGAGGGAAGAACCGTCGGAGGTGCAGAGCATTGGACGCATGGCTCCGCGGTATTCGCCGGTGCTGTTGTTGACGAACTGGCCTACGAATTTGGCCTCGAGGCCGGAGTATACCTCGCTCATGGCAGTTAGGCCGTCGACGGATGCGGAAGTTGCGGCCATAGGCGCGAGGCTTATTCCGGAGGAAGAGTAGGTGGCTTTGATGGCTTTGATTGCTGAAATTGGCTGCAGGGCGGGGCGCCAGAGGTCGTCCTCGCCGCACCAGACGGGTGTCATTAGGTATTCGCCGTCGGGGAGGACGGGCATTTTGACATAGTTAGCTGTGTAGTAGACGCCTACGTCGAGATTGTAGAGGACGCCGGCGGTGACGAAGGTGGGGTCGCCACCGTTCATGGGCGTGAATTTGACGCCGCGGTAGCCCTTGATGGTGCAGTTGCCGCGGTTGCAGTAGTAGGCTTTGATTTCGATCTGCTGGCCTGCGCGTGTGGATGCGACCTCGGTGGTGAAGTCACCGAGGAGGCCGATCTGGGGATAGGTGGACTGACTGCCGGCTGTGGCGGGACGGACGTTGGCAATGATGTAGTTGTTGAGGTTGTAGCCGGAGGTAACGTCCTCGACACCAGGGGCTGTGGGCTCGAGGCAATTGAGGGCGAAGTAGCCGTCGCAGAGGCCGTTCCAGCCCCAGTTGAAGTGGAAGTGGCCGGTGGTGTTGTAGCCGTCGCAGACGAAAGAGTGGCCGACAAAGTCGCTCTGACCGGCGAACTGCACTGGGCCGTAGTCGCGGATCTGAGTGTAGAGGAGACTCTCCCACTCCTCGGCGCCGTAGTAGGCCTGGAACTCGGCGTGGACTGTGCCGTCGTAGCCGAAGTACTTGGGGAGGGCTGTGGCGACGAGAGCTGTGGAAGCGCCGCTGCCTTCGGGGGTGTACTGCATGTGGACGGCCATTCCGCATGCCTCCATGAGGCGTGCCACGGCATCGGCCTGAGCGGGGGTATAGTTGCCGTCCTTGTAAGTGTCGAGCATGTTGTCCCAGTCGAACTTGACTTTGGAGAAGTCGAAGCCGATTAGGGAGCCGTTGGATGTGAAGACCGTGTTGCCGGTGGCGTATTCGGCCGGGGTCCGGTGGTATTTCATGACCTGAGCCATTGCGGTGGCGACGCAGCCGGTGAGGGCCGGTACGCCGTCGATTTTGGGGCAGGTGATGTTGTAGGGGGAGTCCTGGCTCCAGGCGGTGGTAAGGCGCGGCGGGATGTTGACGCGGTCTTCGCGGGCGACGATTTCCTGCGGGCGGATGATGGCTTCCTGTCGGACTTTGCCGATTTCCTCGATGTAGTGGTCTATCCACCATGCGAGGCCGGGCGGGAGGTCGTCGGGGTTGAAGGGGCTTGTGCCGTCGTAGCCGAGTGTTGCCTGGGTGTTAGACTCGGCGGAGAGCATCATGAAACCGTTGCCGTCGGGTCCGGTAAAGACGTATAGTGCGGGCTCGCCGTCGATTGATCGCATCAAGGAAAGTTTCATGTCGGCGCGCGGCATCTTCATCCTGGTGCCTGAAGGGGATGAAAGCGCGCGAGAGAGGGCCTCGTCGGGAGAAAGGACCCTGGCGTTGGCCACAGCAGCTGTCGCGGCAGCAATAAGGAGGACTGCAACTCTGTTCACCATGAGAGTTTGGTACTTATAAATAGTTTAAAAGCAGTATGATAGTATGAAAGCGTGGAAGAGGGTGCTGAGGGGAAGCGGATCGGGGTCGGGGAGAGACGGTGGATGGGCGGTAATAAGTGAAGATGTGGAAATGGGGAGGGGAAGTGGATGAGTGGGTTAGTATTTTTGCAAAATTAACACATAAAAATTTAATCGTCAAGGGAAATTGGGAAAAAATTGAAATTGACGATTTATTGGCAGGATGATTTAGATATTGTTGATGCGGGGGTGGGTTGGTGACATGGCATCGCCACTCCGGGGCTCATGGCTGTGTTAAGGTTCCGGCTTCAGCTCTTGGGGATGGTGGAAGTGTGGTGGAGTGGCTGACGCGTTTTTGAGGTAAGTCCGGTAGGCGTTTCGGCAGTAGAGTGAATTGGCGTTGCAGGCAATGCCGTTATACTCGGATTGCTGTCGCTGCCGGCCCAGACGCCTCCGACGGACTTGGGGTTGCCGAGCCCTACGGTCATTATGGGGACCGGGAGAGAATGTTAGGCCCAGCAGGCCCTGTCGGCCAGGTCAACTTGATTGGGTTGGTGATGGGCCAACCGGGGTTGCCGTGGAGACTGGGGCTGCTGGGCCAGGAGGGGTGGTATGGAGGTTACCTTTGTGGGTTATTTGATGGCTTTGAAGCTTAGGTCGAGGCCTTTTACGGAGTGGGTGAGGGCTCCTACTGAGATGAAGTCGACGCCGCACTCGCCGTACTGGCGGAGAGTGTCGAAGGTGATGCCTCCGGATGATTCGATTTCGATGGCGGGGTTGACGGCGCGGATGTGTTTGACGGCTTCGCGTGTGCGTTCGGGTGTGAAGTTGTCGAGCATGATGCGGTCGACGCCTGCGGCGAGTGCTTCGTCGATTTCGGCGGTGTTGCGCACTTCCTGTTCGATGCGGAGGTTTTTGCCGTTGCGGCGGCAGTATTCTTTGGCAGAAGCGACGGCTTTGGTGATGCTTCCGGCGAAGTCGACGTGGTTGTCTTTGATGAGGATCATGTCGAAGAGGCCGATGCGGTGGTTTGTGCCTCCGCCGATGTGGACTGCTTCTTTCTCCATGATTCGCATTCCGGGGGTGGTTTTGCGTGTGTCGAGGACGCGTGCGCCTGTTCCTTCGAGCTGCTGCTGGTAGCGGTGTGTGGTGGTGGCGATGCCGCTCATGCGCTGCATGATGTTGAGCATGAGTCGCTCGGTCTGGAGGAGTGAGCGTACGGGACCTTCGACGATGAAGGCGATGTCGCCGGGTTTGACGGGTGTTCCGTCCTTGATGAAGACTTCCATCCGGAGGGACGGGTCGAACTTGTTGAAGACACGGCGAGCCATTTCGACACCGGCAAGGATGCCGGCTTCTTTTACGATAAGCTGCTGTCGTCCAACAGCGTCGGCGGGGATGGTAGAAAGTGTGGTGTGGTCACCGTCGCCGATGTCTTCGGCAAAGGAGAGAGTGAGCAGATCGTCAATAAGCTGGTCGGTAGTTTCCATTGTGGTGTGAATTGATTAACTTTGTGCAAAATTACAAAAAATTCCGATGAAAATCATCTTTACAGCTATAGGTAAAACTGCGGATCGTCTGCTTTCGGAGGCGATAGAGCGCTACACGGGGCGGATAGGGCACTATGCGCCGTTTGAGTACAGGGTGGTTGCAGATGTGAAAACGGGTAAGAACAGCGACCCCGAGCGGCAGAAGCAGCTTGAGGGTCAGCAGATTCTGGGGCAGTTGCAGCCGGGGGACATGCTGATACTGATGGACGAAAGGGGGAAGGAGATGACGTCGAGGAAGTTTGCGGAATGGCTTGACCAGCTGATGGTGAGGCAACAGCGTAACATTGTTTTTGTGATAGGCGGGCCTTATGGGTTCAGCAAGGAGGTGTATGACAGGGCGAACGGTAAGATAGCGCTGTCGCAGATGACGCTGACGCACGAGATGGCTCGGCTATTTTTTGCGGAGCAGCTGTACCGGGCTTTCACGATACTGCGCGGGGAGCCGTACCATCATGACTGATAGGGAATTAGGAATTGGGAATTGCCTGCGGGTCAGTCTTTCAGGAGAGTGCGGATAATGCTGTCGCTGATGAGGAAGCTTGATTCGGGGATGCGGAGGCTGGTCGGGGTCCAGACGAGATGGCTCGGGGGGACTGCACGGGCGCGGAGGCGGATGGCATCGACTTCGGCGGGGTCCATGGCTGAGAGGTCGAGGCCGTCGGAGGTGCGGAGGCCTACCATTATGCGGTCGTTGAGGCGGTCGAGGTCGGACTCTTCCTCGACGGAGAAGGCTGTTTGGCCTGACTCGATGGCTTGGAGATAATCGGTGAGGGATGATGGATTGATGCGGCGCGTGTGGCCATCAAAGCTGTGTGCAGACGGGCCGAGGCCGATGTAAGGGCTGAAATTCCAGTAGGAGGAATTGTGTGCGGCCCGTTTGCCAGGGAGTGAGAAATTGGAAATTTCGTAGTGTTCGTAGCCATGAGCTGCCGCGGCTGTGCAGAGGTATTCATACATGGCGCAGATGAGGTCTTCATCGGCTTCGGTGACCTTTCCGGCGAGAAGGCGGGCGTAGAGGCGTGTGCCAGGCTCGAAACTGAGGAGATAGGCGGAGAGATGGTCGGGACGGAGGTCCATCATGGTGTCGACGCTGTGCTTCCAGGAGTTGAGGGACTGGCCGGGGAGGCCGTAGATGAGGTCGAGGCTGATGTTGGTGACGCCGGCTTGGCGCAAGGAGCGGTAGGCGGCTATGGCTTGGGCGGCGGAGTGGCGACGGCCGACTTCGGCGAGTTCGGAATCGACCAATGACTGGACGCCCATGCTTACGCGGTTGACGCCGCAGTGGAGCCAGGTGCTGACAAGTTGGGAAGAGATGTCCTCGGGGTTTGCCTCGACTGTGAATTCGGCGGAAGGGTGGGGCTTAGGCAGGAAAGAGACGAGGGTGCGGAACTGAGCGGGGGAAAGAATGGACGGGGTGCCACCACCTATATATATTGAAGAAGATGCAGCGGGGCCAATTTCGGCGCTGCGCATGCGGCACTCGTTGCCGATGGCGGCGATGAGCCTGTCGGCATTGGCGAGGTGCGGCATGGAATAGAAATCGCAGTAGGCGCACTTGCTGTGGCAGAAGGGGATGTGGACGTAAGTTCCCATGGGCGCTGATGTGGTCAGTAAGATCTTTTTGGCGGCTGGCGTCGGCAGAGATTGAGATAGCCGCAGTGCTCACAGTTGGCGGGGTCCTGGCACTGGTTGAAGGGGATGGATGGGTCGAAGATGGTGTCGATGGTTTCGGCGACATAAGAGCGGAAGTCGAGCATCCACCGGTCATCTTCGCCTTGGGGCCGTCCTTTCCATACGAGACGGCGCTTGTTGAGATACAGGCCTGTGTAGCCGAATTTTTTCAGCTCGGCTACCGAAGATGCGTAGTCGGAATCGGGGATATAGTGGCTTGCCTTCTCAGTGCCGTCATCAACGAGGATGGCGGGGATGCGATAGAGCTCGGGGATGATATCGCCTTTGTGTTTCTTGAGGTCGCAATAGAGCATGGAATAGAAGAGAAGCTGGAAGGCGGCATCGTTGCTGTCGTTGTAGGCTTCGCTGAAGAGCCCCTCGATGGATGAGACGATGTTTGAGTCGCCGCCAGACTTGTAGTCGACGAAGCGGAGGCCGGAATCGGTGGCGTCGAGGCGGTCGATGTCGAGGCGGACGTTTACGGTGTGGGAGGGTGAGGCTTTCCACTGAGGAGAGTTCTTTTTCTTGCCGGACGAACTGATGACGTACTCTGCGCCGATGAAGGCGAAGGGAATCTGGCGTGCGCGACGAGTTTCGAAGCGGAGGACTTCGGAGATATAGTCGTACATGAGGTCGGCGACGATGAGCGACTCGCCGGGCATAGAGTCGAGGCGGTGCTCAAAGCGGCCGTTGTGCCACTTGAGGTCGATTTTGGCGCGAATGCGTTCAAGGAGGCCTTCGCGATTGCCGACAATCTGGAGCAGGTCGCCGGGATGGACCTCGGCGGACCAGGATTTGGTGTCGCTCGGTCCGGCTGTTATTTCCTGGAAGATATCCTGGAGGACAGCGTGGAGGACTGTGCCGTAGGTGGCGGGGTCGATGTACTCGGTAGGGTCGTTGTCGGAGTTCAGGCGGCAGACAGAATCGAGATAGAACCGGAGCGGGCACTTGCGGAATTTTTTGAGCGCGGATGCCGAGAAATTGAATCCGCTGTCGGGGTCCTTGAAGAGGGCGAGACGCTTCAGGACGTCGGGCGACTTGCGGATGGAGATGGTGCGTTCCGGTGCTGTGATTGTGGACATGGAGATGGAGAACGAACGGACCTTTTGGGCCGGCGCCAGGTTCTGGAGCTGAAGGAGATAGCGTGAGGGGCCGGCTGACTTAAGGCCGGTGATGCGGCCATCGTAGATGCAAGTGACGCGTTTGGAACGGGATAGTAGGCGGTAGAAATAGTAGGCGTACTCGCGCTCGGCATCGTCGGATGTGGGGAGACCGTAGGCGCGGCGGAGCTGCTGGGGGATGAAGGTGCGCTGGTAGGTGCGCTGCGGCATGATGCGTTCGTTCATGGAGAGGATGACGACGTTGTCGAAATCGAGAGCGCGGGTTTCGAGGATGCCCATTACCTGGAGGCCGGAAAGGGGAGTTCCGGACATGTGGAGCATGTTGGCGAGCAGGAGTTTCTCGATCATGCCGAGGACATGGCCCTCGCCGAGCTCTGTGACGCCGTAGCGGTTGAGACAGTCGAAAATGTGGTCGGTGGCTTCGCGGTAGGCGTTGAGCACCATGCCCTCGATGGACTTGTTGGCCGATGGGATGGCCGATGGGTTTTTACCGACAGCGAGGAGCTCGGCGCGGCGGCGTTCGATGAGTGCGTTTTCGGCGTCTTCGAGGGTGTTGAAGATGCAGTAGAGATAGGCGCGGATCAGGGCGGGGTCGGAGCTGTTGTCGATGTCGGCAAAGAAGGGTGCGAGCTGCTCGGCTCCGGCGACGGAGCTGAGGTCGGCGGACGAATAGTTGTAGGCCTTGAAGCGGCGGAGGTAGCCGCGCATGGCAGCGCAGTCGCGGGGCATGAGCGACTGGAGCTGGGGGTTGCTGACGAGTGCGTTGACGTCTTCGAAGAAATATGAAGTCTGGTTGCAGATTATGCGGCTGCGGATGTGCATCGAGACGAGCGTGCGGAGGAGAGTGGCGAAGGGCGTCTGGCGATACTGGAGGCCCATGGTGATGTTGATGTCGCCGAGAGAGTCGGATAGCGAATGGAGGACCGGGGGCAGCATGTTGGCGTCCGGGAGGACGATGACAGAGTTGTCAGGGATGGAAGTGTGGAGGGCGCCACGCTCGGCGAGACGGCCGATGACCTTGCCTGCGACTTTGGCCTGGAGGAAGTTGGAGGGGACAGAGATGATGTCGACGGAGGGCATTTCAGAGGAGTCGGCGGAGAAACCTTCGGGCATTGGGAATCGGCGGGCGAGAGCGGCGACTGTGCGGCCGGAGTCGCCGGCGAAAGAATTGTCGGCGGGGATGAGGTCCCAGAAGAAAGAGGCCATGGCGAGGCGTTCGAATCGGTCCATGATTTTGATGACGGCGTTGGACGTCTGGCTGAAACCGACGAAGGCGACATGGGCGAAGGGGAATTCGTCGGCGCCTTTCCGGCGGATGGACTCCATGACCTGTCGCTGCATGAGGCCGGGGTAGACCAGGCGGCGATCGCGGAGGAGAGAGACGAACCGGGTGTAGATGTCGCCGAGGAGCTGCCAAAGGCGGACGAAACGGCCAGACATGGAGCCGGTTTTGTCGGCCGGGATGTGTTTCCAGAACGACTCTTCGGCATCGGCGGAGAGCTGAGCCACGGTTTCGTCGCCCCAGATTTCGCGGATCACGTCGAGCTGCTCGTCGCTGAGGTAGTTGGCGGCGATTTCCTTGAGTCGCTCGAGGTTGACGTAGACCTTTTCGGGGTCGGCGAGGGCGGAGTCGATGTCGTTGAAGTCGGCGAGCATCATGTCGCCCCAGAAAGCGAATCGGTCAAACTCGCGGGGTTCGAGGCCATGGTTGGACATGACCTGTCGGTAGGCCCGGTAGAGGATGAACATGAGTTCGACGTTGTCGGCTTCCTCGGGCCCGTCGTCGTTGAGGCGGGATAGGAAGGCTCCGACAGTCATTGTTTCGGGGAAGATGATGGGCTGGTCGGCAAGGCCTCGGAGGTAGTATCGGAAGAAGATGGCGGCACGTTTGTTTGGGAAAACGATGCACCAGTCGGAGAGGTCGGAGCCGCTTTCGTAAAGGAAACGGGCAACGGATTTGAGGAATTTGGGCGAATCGGGCAGAGTGTGGCTCATGAGGCTGAAAGGATAGAGACAAAGGTTTGGGAAGGCGGCCGGGCCGACGCGGGCAGCGCTACTGCTTGAGGAGGAGGATGACGGAAACGCTGAGGTCGAGGAGGACGATCTTGGAGTTGGCGTTTGCAGCGATGTCGATGCGCGCATTGTCGAAGACCGAGACGAGGTGGAGGACGTTTTTCTCGGTGATGAAACGTGCGAATTTGGAGGAGAAGCCGTGCTCCTTGTCGGTCATGAGGACGAGGGCGGGGTCTTTGAGGTTGTAGACGAAATTCTCGCGGAGGAAGCGTGAGCAGTAGTCGAGGAAACGGCCCTGGCGTTCGCGTTTTTCGGCGGCGACGGTGAGGCTCCACTGTTTGAGACGGGCAATGTCGCGCTGGTAAGCGAGGCGCATGAGCTGTACGAACCAGTCGAAATACTGGGCGTTTTCGCCGCCAACGCTTGCGAGATTGAGGGCGCGGATGAGGTTGCCCTGTGCGAGGCGAGCGGCGTCGGCGGCGGCCTGAGGGTCGGTGACGCCATTTGCGGTGAGGAAGTCGGCGACTTCGGCGTTGGAATATCGGGGAATGTTGACGCGCTGGACTCGGGAGTAGATGGTGGGGAGGATTTCGGCCGGTTTGTCGCTGGTCATTATGAAGACCGTGTCGGGGAAGGGTTCTTCGACGAGTTTGAGCATCTTGTTGGCGGTGTCCTCCTTCATGCGCTCGGGGAGCCACATGAGCACGACTTTGTGCCTGGACATGTGGGCAGTGAAGCTGAGGCGGCGCATGAGTTCGGCGCCTTCGTCGACGAAAATCTGCGGGGCGGTGTTGGGGTTGTCGAGGGCAGAGAGCCAGAGGTCGGCGTCCATCCAGGGGCTCTGGGTTATGAATGATGTGAACTCGCGGATGTAGTCGTTTGAGACGGTTACGCCGCCGGATTTACGCTTGACGACGGGGAATGAGAAGATGGTGTCGATGTGGTTGAAGGCCTGCATCTGACGGCACGAGGGGCACTGTCCGCAGGAGTCGCCGTTGTGGCGGTCGGAGCAGTGGATGTACTGGGCGAGGGCGCGTGCGAGGGCGAACTTGGCGGAGCCTTCGGGGCCCTGGAGCAGGATGGCGTGGGCGAGTTTGCCGTTGTCGACGAGAGAGCGGAGGTGGTCCTTGACTTGGGCGTGGCCCGGGATGTCGCAGAAACGCATGGTTGAGAGGTTTACTTAGACGATGCGTGGTCGCGGCGTGCGGCTCCGACGGCGTGGTGGCCGTGCTTGAGGACATAGTCCTTGACCTCCTGGAAGAGGTCGGTGGCGAATACGAAGTCGTTGAGGGCCTCGTTGGTAGTGGCCCAGATTTTGTCCTTGTTTCCGACCCACTCGCGATAACCCTTGTTGATGAAGATGATGTTTTCGCCGATGCCGAGCACGGAGTTCATGTCGTGTGTGTTGATGACCGTGGTGATGTTGTACTCATGGGTGATGTCGCTGAGGAGCTCGTCGATGAGGATGGAAGTGCGGGGGTCGAGGCCGGAGTTAGGCTCGTCGCAGAAGAGGTATTTGGGGTTGAGGGCGATGGCACGGGCGATAGCGGCACGTTTCTGCATGCCTCCGGAGATTTCGGAGGGGAACTTGTTTTCGGCGCCTTTGAGGTTGACGCGTTCGATGCAGAAGAGTGCTCGGTCGCGGATTTCGGCCTGAGACATGTCAGAGAACATGACGAGGGGGAACATGACGTTGCCGAGGACGGTTTCGGAGTCGAAGAGTGCGGAGCCCTGGAATAGCATTCCGATTTCGGTGTGGAGCTCCTTTTTCTCCTGTCGGTTCATCTTGAGGATGTCGCGGCCGTCGAAAAGGATAGAGCCGCTTTCGGGGGTGATTAGTCCAACGAGCGACTTCATGAGGACAGTCTTGCCTGAACCGGACTGGCCAATGATGAGGTTGGTCTTGCCGGTTTCGAATGTTGCGGAAACTCCGTGCAGGACAGTTTTGGAGTCGAACGATTTGGTGATGTCAATAACCTGTATCATTGGAGAAGGAGCTTGGTGAGAATAACGTCGAAGAGAAGGATTAGGATGCTGCTCCAGACAACGCCGTCGGTGCTGGCTTTGCCGACTTCGAGGGCGCCGCCGCGGACATAGTAGCCGTAGAAGGATGAGACAGAGGCTATGATGTAGGCGAAGACGAGCGACTTGATGAGGGCGTACCAGACGTACCACTCCTGGAAGAGGGCCTGGAGGCCGTAGACGTATCGGCTGACGGTGATGATGTCGGTGAAGAGAGCCACGAGGTATCCGCCGATGAGGGATGTGAACATGCAGATGATGACGAGGACGGGCATGAACACGACCATGGCGAAGATTTTGGGCATCACGAGGTATGAGGCGGAGTTGACGCCCATGATTTCGAGGGCGTCGATCTGTTCGGTGACTCGCATGGTGCCGATTTCGGATGCTATGTTCGAGCCGACTTTGCCGGCGAGGATGAGGCAGAGGATGGAGTTGGAGAACTCGAGGAGGACGATGTCGCGGGTGGCGAGGCCAACGCTGTAGGCGGGGATGAGTGGCGAGCTGATGTTGAGCTGCATCTGGATGGCGATAACGGCACCGATGAAGAGTGAGATGACGATGACGAGGGGGATGGAGTCAATGCCGAGCTTGACGATCTCGCCTATGAAGCGCTTCCAGAGGACGCGCCAGCGTTCGGGGATTGCGAAAACGCGTCCCATGAACTGGCAGTAGCGTCCAAAAGTGGAAATACATTCGGTAATGAACATGATTATTCTGGGATTTTGGGAAAATATAGTGCCAAAGGTAGTCAATTTTGGCGAGATATAGAATAAAAAGAGGGGTGGAAATTCCAGAAATGGCAAATAAAATGGACAATGGGGATTGTTTTTTGCGGGGGAGGCGGGGGTTGTTGGGGCGGCTGAGCCCTCCGGGCCTCCCGGGCCAACGGGGCCGGTGGGGATAGGAAAGGCGGTGCGACCTTTGGGACGCACCGCCTTGGGGGTATATAGGGGGTGATTGATAGTGCCGGGGTGGGCTTCTGAGCCTGCTGGGGCTTCTGGGCCTTGGGGGGGGTGGTGGGTGTGGCAGGTGGGGGTTAGCCGCACTTGGAGGTGCCGCAGGTGGTGCAGATCAGGCAGCCTTCCTGGTAGACGAGGGTTTCGGCTCCGCAGTTGGGGCAGCGCTGGCCGCTGGCCTGGGTGCCGTTGGGGAGGTACTTTTTGAGGGCACGCTCGACGCCCATTTTCCAGGTGTTGATGGACTGGCTGTCGAGTTCGAGGCCGCTGACGAGTTTGAGAACCTGGTCGATGGGCATGCCGTAGCGGAGGACGCCGGAGATGAGTTTGGCGTAGTTCCAGTACTCGGGGTTGAACTTGTCGCTGAGGCCGGGGATGACCGTGCGGTAGCCGCGCTTGTTGATGAACTCAAAGTCGTAGCGCTTGTTGCCTTCGGGGTCTATGGCCTTGACAATCTTGCCTTTGGTGACGGACTTGGGGCAGAAGATGCCGTCTTCGTCGTCGGCGAGGCCGGTGAAGATTTCGTAGGGGCGTCCGTCGACGAGGCCAACGAATGCGATCCACTTCTCCTTGTTGTTCTGGAAGCGGACAACGTCGGCTTCGAGCTCGGTGGGGCGCTTGATGGGGTGGGGAGTGGGGATGGCTTCGGGCTTGGCTTCGGCTTTCTCCTTTTTCTCGAGGGCGACGAGGACGCCGGTGCGGGAGCCGTCGCGGTAGACGGTGCAGCCTTTGCAGCCGGACTTCCATGCCTCGACATAGAGCTGGTTGACGAGCTCCTCGGAGACGTTGGCGGGGAGGTTGATGGTGACGGAGATGGAGTGGTCGACCCACTTCTGGACGCGTCCCTGCATCTTGACTTTTTCGAGCCAGTCGATGTCGTTGGAAGTGGCCTTGTGGTAGGGTGAGCGGGCCACGAGTTCGGCAAGTTCCTCGTCGGTGTAGTTGTCGCGGACTTCTATGCCGTTGATTTTCATCCACTCGATGAACTTGGGATGGTATACGATGTACTCCTCGAAAGAGTCGCCGTTTTCGTCGACGAGGTCAACGCGAACTTCAACGTCGTTGGGGTTGACCTTGCGGCGGCGCTTGTAGACGGGGAGGAATACGGGTTCGATGCCGGAGGTGGTGCGGGTGAGGAGCGAAGTGGAGCCGGTGGGAGCGATGGTGAGGCAGGCGATGTTGCGACGGCCGTGCTTGACCATTTCGTCGTAGAGCTCGGGGTCGGCCTCGCGGAGACGGTTGATATAGGGGTTGTTCTTCTCGCGTTCAGCGTCGAAGACTTCGAAGGCACCGCGCTCTTTGGCGAGGTTGACGGACGAGCGGTAGGCGGCGAGGGCGAGGGCGCGGTGCACCTTTTCGCTGAAGTCGGTACCCTCGGGAGTGCCGTAGCGGAGGCCCATTGCGGCGAGCATGTCGCCCTCGGCGGTAGTGCCTACGCCGGTGCGACGGCCCTTGAGGGTTTTGGCCTTGATTTTGTTCCAGAGGTTGCGCTCGGTGGTCTTGACCTCTTCGGTTTCGGGGTCTTCGTCGATTTTCTGGAGGATGAGGTCAATCTTCTCCATTTCGAGGTCGATGATGTCGTCCATGATGCGCTGGGCGGCGCCGATGTGCTCGGAGAACTGGTCGAAGTCGAAGTAAGCCTTGTCGGTGAAGGGGTTCTTGACGTAGGAGTAGAGGTTTACGGCGAGGAGGCGGCAGGAGTCGTATGGGCAGAGGGGGATTTCGCCGCAGGGGTTTGTGGAGATGGTTTCGAAGCCGAGGTCGGCGTAGCAGTCGGGCACGCTCTCGCGGGTGATGGTGTCCCAGAAGAGGACGCCGGGCTCGGCGGACTTCCAGGCGTTGTGGATGATCTTGGCCCAGAGATCTTTGGCGTTCACCTCCTTGGTGACCATGGGGTTGGCGCTGTTGATGGGGAAGGACTGGGTGTAGGGGCGACCTTCGGTGGCGCAGCGCATGAACTCGTCGTCGATGCGGACAGAGACGTTGGCGCCGGTGACCTTGCCCTGCTCCATCTTGGCGTCGATGAACGACTCGCTGTCGGGGTGCTTGATGGAGACGGTGAGCATGAGGGCACCGCGACGGCCGTCCTGTGCCACTTCGCGGGTGGAGTTGGAGTAGCGCTCCATGAAAGGAACGAGTCCGGTGGAGGTGAGGGCGGAGTTCTTGACGGGGGTGCCCTTGGGGCGGATGTGGCTGAGGTCGTGGCCAACGCCGCCGCGGCGCTTCATGAGCTGGACCTGCTCCTCGTCGATGCGGATTACGCCGCCGTAGGAGTCGGGGTGACCGTCAAGGCCGATGACGAAGCAGTTTGAGAGCGAGGCGACCTGAAGGTTGTTGCCGATGCCGCTCATGGGGCTGCCCTGAGGGACGATGTAGCGGAAGTCGCGGAGGAGTTCGAATACCCGGTCCTCGGACATGGGGTTGGGGTATTTGCGCTCCATGCGGCATATTTCGGAGGCGATACGGCGGTGCATATCGTCGGGGGTTTTTTCGAACATGTGGCCCTGGGAGTCCTTGAGCGCATACTTGCTCACCCAGACGCGTGCGGCGAGTTCGTCGCCGTCGAAGTACTTTTTGGAAGCCTCGTAGGCTTCGTCGTAAGAGTAGGTTTTGTTTTCCACCGGAGTAAGAGGATTGATTGCTAAGAAGATTATAAAACGTGGTTTAATGGGCCAAAAATAGGATTTTCGGGCAGTGTCAGCAAACCACAAAGGGCAGGGATGTATAATAAAGGTGACCGGCCGTGAAAATGATGGCCCTGCGGGCTGAAATCAGGGGGCCGGAATTCCGACTGCAAAGTTTGGACTTTTTTGTGAGACTGCCAAACAAAAACGCTGAAATATTTTTCAACAGAGAAAAGTTTTCCAAAACTCGGAATTAGATTGCTGAATAACAGGGATGAAGGTGTTTTAGCAAGTTGCCGAAGTTTTCCAAAATGAAAATTCTGGGTGTGCAAAGATCGTTGCACGTGATGAGTTTGTGGCGGCTTATGAGGCGAAGGGGATGAGATGGAAATGTTTTTCGGTCAGGGTGTTAGGCCGGGCGGGTTTGAGAAAGGGTGTAAGACCCGGAGAAAAGTGGACGGAAAAGTTTGCCGTGCGGGATAAAATTGTTAAATTTGGGACGCAAACAATAAGACACAATCCATGGAAAATTATAAATTCGGCGAACGCCGCAGCTACAGAAAATACAGTGACAAAGAAGTGAAGATGGCAGACGTTAAAGCCATGCTTGAGGAGGCTATGCATGCTCCGACTACGGGAAACATGCAGCTGTACTCGGTGGTGGTGACGGAGGATCCGGAAGTGAGGGCGGCGCTTGCGCCGAGTCATTTCTGCCAGCCGGCCACGCAGGCTCCGATGCTGTTGACATTCTGCGCGGACTTCAACCGGTTTGAGAAATGGTGCCGACAGCGGGGAGCTGAGCCGGGGTTTGAGAATCTGCAGTCGCTGATGTCGGCGGTGTTTGATGCCACGGTTTTCGCGCAGCAGTTCTGCACGATAGCGGAGATGCACGGACTGGGAACGTGCTATCTGGGGACGACTACGTACAATGCGCGCCAGATAGCCGAGACTCTGGAGCTGCCTCGACGGGTGGTGCCGCTGCTGACGGTGAGCGTGGGCTGGCCCGGTGAAGAGGGCGAGGATGTGGGACGCCTGCCGGTGGATGCCGTGATGCATGTGGACCGTTACAAGGACTATTCGGCGGAGGATATCGACCGGCTGTATGCTGAGAAGGAGGCTCGCGCTGACAGTAAGGCGTTTGTGGAGGAGAATGGCAAGGAGACGCTGGCGCAGGTGTTTACGGATGTGCGGTATCCGAAATGCAACAATGAGCCGTTTTCGGAGACGTTTATGGCGTTTCTGAAAGAAGAGGGGTTTGTGTGAGGGTTGCTACCATGACATCGCCCCTCCGGGGCTC
>JAXJRL010000132.1:0-4361 GCA_036310635.1 Muribaculaceae bacterium
CACCGTGTTGCTCACCATCGCAGTCCTCTTGCTTAGGCGGGGCCCGGGCATTGCTTTCTTCTCATTGGGCGAAACCATGCGCTTTGCCATCTATTTTGTCTGCGGCATAGTCTATGGTCATTTCATGGACCGCATTGACCGCATTGTGCCATGGACGTCGTGTTGGTTCCTGATTCTGTCCACAGCCATATTTGTGGCCCTTTTCATGTTTGCCGAAAATCCGTTTGCCCAAACCGTCAGCACACTGGTTGCCGTGGTCGCTACCATATCGCTCACCAAAATACTTGTCAGGCACAACGTCCGCATTTTCAACCATCTCGTCGGCGCCAATTACATGATTTTCCTCCTTTCGTGGTATTTCAACGTTTTCGCCCAGCAAATTCTCAGCCATTACATATCCCTCCCATGGTACATACACACGGCAATGTCGCTGCTGATGGGCATTTACCTGCCGTGGCTGGCCTACAGACTCATGCTCCGTCACCGCCACACTGCTGCAGCCCGCCACGCCGCCACCCTCCTCGGCCAAAAACTCTGAGCCCGCCCCCCGGATAACAGCAAAGCCAACCTGCATCAGCAAGTTGGCTCTCTGTAAAGTGATTCGGCTGGGACTCAAACCCAGGACCCGCAGCTTAGAAGGCTGCTGCTCTATTCAGCTGAGCTACCGAACCAGTGCGCGCCTGTCGGAATCTCTGCAATCCCGGGCGTTTGCATGTGCAAAGTTACGGGTTTTTGGCGTGTTATGCAAGCGCACGAAGAAAATATGGCCCCGCGCACTCAACAATTGTTGCCCGCAGGCGTTTAATGGGTAGACGCCCGTGTTGTGGCCCTGCAAAAGCACATCATTAACGTCAGAAAACGATTACATAACTAACATAAAGCACAATATATTATGAACGATTTTGAGAAGCTCATCAATGACAGCAAACCCACTCTCGTCGACTTTTTTGCCACTTGGTGCGGCCCTTGCAAAATGCAGGGCCCTATCCTTGAGCAACTTAAGAACGAAGTTGGCGACAAAGCCAACGTGGTGAAAGTGGACATAGACAAGAACCAGGCGCTTGCGGCACAGTACCGCGTGCAGTCCGTCCCCACCCTGATCCTCTTCAAAGCCGGTCAGCCCGTTTGGCGCACAGCCGGCCTGCAGCAGGGTGACACCCTCAAGGCTGTCATCGAGCAGAACATGTAAAATTCAGCCCGGCGGCTTCGTCAGTCTAAGCGCCGACTGCCGCTGGGCATAAACCTATATCGTTAATACTCACTATGATACACTTGGAAAATCTCATAAATGAGGCCGTCAATTCTGACCGTCCCACCATGCTGATGTTCTACAGCAAGAACGACAAAAGCAGCCGCGAGGAGATGCCCGTCGAGGGCGCCGCTGCAGGCGAAATGAGCGGCAAAGCCCATTTCTTCCAGATTGACGGCGACTTCGACACCATGCTTCGCGACAAGTACAACGTGAAGGGATACCCCACATTCGTCCTCTTCCGCGACGGCCAGGAGGTGTGGCGCAACGAAGGCCGACTGACCTTCGACGAGATACGCAACATGGTCAACAAATTCGTATGACCGCCTGCGGGCGTTGCGGCCTGATTCACAGACCAACCCGCTTATCTTACTAATATATCTCCAGGAACCGGGGGTGCAGCCATTCAACGCGTTGCGCCCCCGTTCCCTGTTTCGTGCGCTTCGGCAAGGGCGCGGTGCAGCATGGCCGTGAACTGGTAGTTCTTCACATTCCAGCGCGGAGCGATTAGCAGGTCGGCCGGCGACGATGACACAAACCTGTCAATGGCAATGTTCCGACGCAGACGGTGCACCAGCTTGACACACAGCGCAATGTACGCCTCCAGCGTGTATGTCGGGTCAGCCAGCTGTCCCGATTCTATCTGTGCGGCAAGCGCGGTGCCGCGCACCACCTGCAGCTGGTGGAACTTCACCGTGTCCACAGGCAGCGCATTGAGACGGTCCACAGTGGCGAGCATGTCGTCCTCGCTCTCACCGGGCAGTCCGTTGATCAAGTGCACACCCGTTCGCAGCCCGCATCCGTGGGCACGTGTCACGGCATTGACAAGCGTGGCCCAGGTGTGGCCGCGGTTTATGGCGCGCAGCGTGTCGTCGTGCGACGTTTCCGCCCCGAATTCCACTATCACCGGCATCCGCTCCGCATTTATCTCTGCCAGATATCCCAGCGTGTCCTCCGGCAGGCAGTCCGGACGCGTGGCTATCACCAGCCCCGCCACTCCCGCATGGCTGCAAGCCGCCTCAAGCATGGGCTGCAGGCGGTGGAGTGGGGCGTTAGTCGACGTGTTGGCCTGGAAATAAGCCAGATACCGCATCTGCGGATATTTCCGGGCAAAGAAGCGAATGCCCGCGTCAAGCTGCCCTGCGATGTCCGCAACCGGGCTTCCCGGAGTGAGATACGAGGGCGTGAAAGCCCTGTTGTTGCAGTATATGCAGCCCCCGCGGCCTATCGTGCCGTCGCGGTTGGGACAGGGTATGCCGGCATCCACCGACACCTTCTGCACCTTGACGCCGGGAAAAACCTCGGCCAGAAATTGCGCGTATTCTTTATAGTACGGATTCACAGCCAAATGTGTGATTAGTCAATGCGGCAGGTGCGGTTCAGCAGATAGGCGTCGAGTATCACCATTGCTGCCATGGCCTCCACAATCGGCACCGCGCGGGGCACCACGCACGGGTCGTGGCGGCCGTTCACCTGAAGCGATACCTCATTTCCCTCGTCGTCGACGGTTTCCACCGGTTGCATCACCGTGGCCACCGGTTTGAACGCCACCCGCAGCCTTATTTCCTCGCCGTTGCTTATTCCGCCCTGAATTCCGCCGCTGTGGTTCGTGGCCGTGCGCATGCCGCGGGGGTCGTCGGCCGCGGGCTGCCAGGAGTCGAGCGCCTCTGTGCCCCGCATGTCGGCCATGCTGAAACCGTCGCCGTATTCAAAGCCCTTGGCAGCCGGAATGGTCATCATCGCCGCCGCCAGACGCGCCTGCAGCTTGCCGAAAACCGGGTCGCCCAGACCTGCCGGACACCCTGTGATGCGGCACGTCACCACGCCGCCCACCGAGTTGCGTGCGGCGCGTGCATCCGTTATGGCCTTCTCCATAGCCGCGGTTATGGTGCCGGGAGCGTCGCATTCCACGCCGCCTATCCGCGACGCATAAGCCTCCACGCTGATTCCCACGCGGCTCAGCACCTGCTTGGCAAGGGCGCCGGCAAACACTCGCGCTATCGTCTCGCGGGCAGATGCACGGCCGCCCCCGCGATGGTCGCGTATGCCGTATTTGGCCTGGTAGGCAAAGTCGGCGTGCGAGGGGCGGAAAGTGTGGCGCAGATTGTCGTAGTGCGCCGAGTTCTGGTTGGTGTTGCGCACCATGAACCCGATGGGCGTGCCAGTTGTCTTGCCCTCGAACATGCCCGAGAGCACCTCCACCTCGTCAGGCTCGCGGCGCTGTGTCACCAGCGGCGACGATCCCGGGCGGCGGCGTGCAAGCTCAGCGCGCACCATGTCCATGTCTATATCGATTCCCGCAGGCATGCCGTCAACCACACCGCCTATTGCCGCGCCGTGGCTCTCGCCGAAGGATGTGAGTCGGAATATCTGGCCGAAAGTATTCATAGTCAGTGCAATGTTTAATCGTTTGACTCGGCGGTGATGTCAGCCACCGAGCCGCGGCAGTAGTCAATCAGCGCCTGCGGATTCACCTCAAGCTGCAGGCCTCGCATACCGGCGCTCACGAAAATGGTGTCAAAATCCAGCGCCGTGGAGTGGAAAAAGGTCGGAAATGCCTTCTTCATGCCCACCGGCGAACAGCCGCCGCGAATGTAGCCCGTCAGCGGCGTCAGCTCCTTGAGCGGCAGCAGGTCGCATTTTTTGTCTCCCGCCGCCTTTGCCGCCTTTTTCAGGTCTATCTCGCTGTTGCCCGGCACCACGCACACAAAATGCCCCGTGCGCTCGCCCTCCATCACTATGGTCTTGAACACACGGTTTATGTCCTCACCGAGCGATTCCGCCACATGCGTGGCCTCCAGATGCTCGGGGTCAACCTCGTATGGATGAAGCGAATACGGTATCTTCGCCTTGCTCAGCAGGCGGGCGGCGTTGGTGTTGGGAAGCTTCTGGGTCTTGGACATTGCTGTGGGGTGCGTTTGGCGCCGGTCAACCGGCCGGCGCGAGTTTTCAGGCAAAGATAACATTTTCTTGGCACACGCACAAAATTTTGCGGATTGGAGAAAAAACCTTACCTTTGCGCGCAAAAGAGCCACATTCGTTGCCCGAATGGTGGAATGGTAGACACGAGGGACTTAAAATCCCTTGGCCATTGCGGCTGTGCGGGTTCGAG
>JAXJRL010000133.1:0-54916 GCA_036310635.1 Muribaculaceae bacterium
CGTCTGGTGCACATCGTTCCCGAACGCGACGACCTCGGCATCGGCGGCTGCTGGAATGCCGGCGTGCAGCACCCCAAGTGCGGCAAGTTCGCCGTTCAGCTCGACTCCGACGACGTTTACTCTGACGAGAACACCCTCTCGAAGATGGTCAAGGCCTTCTACGAGCAGAAGTGCGCCATGGTTGTAGGCACCTACGAGCTCACAGACATCGACAAGAACCCCATTCCCCCAGGCGTGATCGACCACAAGGAGTGGACCCCCGAGAACGGCCGCAACAACGCCCTCCGCATCAACGGCCTCGGCGCTCCCCGTGCCTTCTACACCCCCATGCTCCGCGACATCCACGTGCCCAACACCTCTTACGGTGAGGACTACGCTCTCGGTCTCGCCTTCTCGCGCCACTACCAGATCGGCCGCGTTTATGACGTGGTTTACCTGTGCCGCCGCTGGGAGGACAACTCCGACGCCGCTCTCGACATCGTCAAGATGAACAACAACAACCTCTACAAGGACCGCATCCGCACCTGGGAGCTCCAGGCACGCTGCGCCATGAACGCCGAAAAGTAAATTTTGATGGCTGTTTCATCCGCCCAGATAGAAAAGTTCCTCAAAGACCAGCTTGCCGTGTGGCCTCAGGCCGCCGGCAACTTTGAGGCGCTTAACGGCGTCAAGGTCAAGGACCTCGACGTTGACGGCATGCACATCAAAGTGCAGTTCAACCCCGCACGCATCGTTTCATCTTCGGCCAAGGTCGACGCCAAGAGCCTCAAGGAGCGCAAGTGCTTCCTCTGCGGCGCCAACCGCCCCGCTGTGCAGGAAGGCATCGAGTACAAGGATGGCAAATACATCATCCTCATCAATCCCTTCCCCATCTTCCCGCGCCACCTCACCATCCCCGACCAGAACCACGTTGACCAGCTCATCGCAGGCCGCATCGAGGACATGATGGACCTGGCTAAGGACCTCGAGGACTACACCGTGTTCTACAACGGTCCCAAGTGCGGAGCTTCCGCCCCTGACCACATGCACTTCCAGGCCGGCAACTCTGACTTCCTCACCATTTCGGAGAGCCTCGAGGCCGCCGAGCTCAAGACCATCGCCACCGACGGCGATGCCACTCTCGCCCTGGTTGACACTCTGCCCCTCAAGATGTTCGTCATTGACGCCACCGACCACAAGGCCGGCGCTCGTCTCTTTGACCGTCTCTACAAGGCCATTCCCGTGCCCGAAGGCGAGAAGGAGCCCATGATGAACATCCTGTGCTACTCCACTCCCGCCGGAGAGCGTCTGGTTGTCATCCCCCGCAAGCGCCACCGTCCGTCGTTCTACGGCACCGAGGGTGAAGGCTGCATGCTCCTGTCGCCCGCATCGGTCGACATGGGCGGCGTGTTCATCACCCCGCTGGAGAAGGACTACAACAAGGTTGACGCCGACCTCATCAAGACCATCCTCGACGAGCTCTGTCTCTCGAAGGCCGAAATCGACGCAATCGCCGAGAACGTATAATCCCTACCCATCAGTCTTTACTTACTTCCACACATAAATATATGGAACCTAAAGTATCAGTCGGCATCCTCTCCGCTCCGGTCATCAACATCGTCCTCCTGGGCGACTTCAACGTGGCCGGCACTGCCGTACAGGGCCCGCAGACCATCTCCGTAACCCCCGAAGGTCGCATAGCATGGGCCGGTCAGGAGTTCGACGGCGAGCTCCTTTTCGAGCCTGCCGCCGCAGATGCCATCTTCGAGATCAAGGACGTGGTTATCGGTGTGAACTTCCACTGGGAGCGCAAGGAGGACCAGCGTTTTGCCGGTTCGGCCCGCTTCATCGTGGAGCACGGCCAGCTCACCATCGTCAACATCCTCCCCGTGGAGGACTATCTGCTCTCTGTCATTTCGTCCGAGATGAGCGCCCATGCCTCGCTTGAGCTGCTCAAGGCCCATGCCGTGATTTCACGTTCATGGCTCCTTGCCCAGATCGACAAGAACAAGCAGATTGTTGACTCCGGCGAGAAGTACTGCGCATCGACCGAAACCGACACCGAGCGCATCAAGTGGTATGACCGCGAGGACCACGTCAACTTCGACGTGTGCGCCGACGACCACTGCCAGCGCTACCAGGGCGTGACCCGCCAGTCCACAGCCAAGGTTGCCGAGGCCATCAACGCCACACGCGGCCAGGTGCTCATCTACGACGGCAAGCTCTGCGACGCACGCTTCTCCAAGTGCTGCGGCGGCGTGTTCGAGGAGTTTGAGAACTGCTGGGAGCCCAAGCACTACCACTATCTCGGCGCTCGCCGCGACGGTGTGGACGAGAACAACTTCCCCGACCTTCGCAACGAGCAGAACGCATCTGAGTGGATCAACTCACGCCCCGATGCATTCTGCAACACCGCCGACGCCGAGATCCTCAGCCAGGTGCTCAATAACTACGACCAGGAGACAACCGACTTCTACCGCTGGGACGTGCACTACACCCAGGAGCAGATTTCGGAGCTGGTGCGCGACCGTTCCGGCATCGATTTCGGCAACATCGTCGACCTCCAGCCCGTGGAACGCGGCACATCCGGCCGCCTCGTGCGCCTGCGCTTTGTCGGCACCAAGTGCACCAAGGTCATCGGCAAGGAGCTCGAGATCCGCCGCTCGCTGTCGAAGAGCCACCTCTACAGCTCGGCCTTCACTGTAGAGCGCCACGACGTAGACCCCGCAACCGGCATTCCAGCCGCCTTCACCCTCCACGGAGCAGGCTGGGGACACGGCGTGGGCCTCTGCCAGATCGGCGCCGCCGTGATGGGAGCCAAGGGCTATGACTACCTCCAGATTCTGAAACACTACTTCATCGATGCCGACATCAAGGCCCTCTATTGAGCCCAGGCAACGCTGATAACAGTATAACCCTCTACCGCGGCGTCAGCCTCATCCCCTCGATGGAGAGGCTGACGACCGCTTACCCAAAAAACACCACTCAAGCCTAATACCCAATCATTCCTAACTTCCTGCAATACGTCCGCTCTCCCCGACGGGGCCTCTGTTGCTAACATCGCAAGCAATCCAATGTCAAAAGTAACTTACCGTAATCCCTGGGCATGGATCCCTACGCTCTATTTTGCCCAAGGCATTCCCTTCATCTTCATCAACATGGTCACCATGGTGCTCTTCACCCAGCTGGGTATGAGCAAGGCCGACGCCACTCTCTACACCGGTTGGCTCTACCTGCCCTGGGTCATCAAGCCTTTCTGGGGCCCCATCGTTGACGTGCTGAAAACCAAACGCTGGTGGACTGTGATGATGCAACTCTGTGTCGCCATCGGTCTCGGCGCCATTGCATTCACTCTTCCTCTCCCCAAGGCTGATGCCATTGCCGAGGGTCTGCCCGTCACCTCGTTCATGCTCTGCCTCTTCTTCTACTTCATAACGGCTTTCTGCTCTGCCACCCACGACATTGCATCCGACGGCTTCTACATGCTCGCTCTTGACACCAACCAGCAGTCCATGTTCGTCGGCATCCGTTCCACCTTCTACCGTTGCGCTTCCGTATTCGGCCAGGGCGGCCTGGTGATGATTGCCGGCGCCCTCCAGAACGCCACCGGCGATGTGGCCTGGGGCTGGAAGTGTACCGTCATCGGCCTGTCCGTATTCTTCTTCCTCGTGTTCCTCTGGCACGCATTCATTCTGCCTTATCCCGCTGCCGACAAGCCCGTGGGCGGCGAGGGTAAAAAGAGCGTCGGCGACATCGTTCGCGGTTTCATCGACTCTTTCGGCACCTTCTTCAAGAAGCCCTATGTGGTACTGGCCATTCTCTTCATGCTCCTCTATCGTCTGCCCGAGGCTCAGGTTGTAAAGCTCTGCCAGGTGTTCCTGCTCGCCCCCGTTGACGAGGGCGGTCTGGGCATGTCGCAGATGGAGGTAGGTTTCGCTTATGGCGTGCTCGCCATCGTCGGCCTCACCATCGGTGGCATCATCGGCGGCATCGTGGCTGCCAACGGCGGCCTCCGCAAGTGGATCTGGCCCATGGCCCTTGCCACCTCGCTCAACTGCGTCGCCTACATCATCCTGTCGCAGCTCCAGCCCGACTATGCCACCATGGCCGGCAAGATTATCACCTGGTGCTGCATCATCCTCGAACAGTTCGCCTACGGCTTCGGCTTCACCGCATTCATGCTCTTCATGATGTACTTCGCCGAAGGCCCCTACAAGACCTCGCACTATGCCATCTGCACAGCCTTCATGGCTCTGGGCATGATGCTCCCCGGCATGGCTGCCGGCTGGATCATGGAGGACCTGCTCGGCAACTCTTACCAGAACTTCTTCTTCTGGGTGCTCGGCTGCAACCTCGCCACCTGGCTCGTAACCGCACTTGTCCGTCCCCACATCGACCCCAAGTACGGCGCCAAGAACAATTGATCGTAATCCCATAATCAGCCACGCCCGGCTCCGGCACCAAAAGCCGGGGCCGGGACGCGGCAATCTCGCAATACCTCCCTTTTTTCACTGAATATGACTTCACTTCGCAACATACTTTCCGTAGCCCTCGCCACCGCAACCCTCATCTGCTCCGCGCAGGTGAAGCCCGGCATCGAGGTGCTCCGCGACCGCGGTTTCCAGGGCCTCAAAGGCAAGCGCGTGGGCCTCATCACCAACCCCACCGGCGTTGACAACAAACTCAAGTCCACTGTCGACATCCTCCACGAGGCCGACGGCGTTGAGCTCGTGGCCCTCTACGGTCCCGAGCACGGTGTGCGCGGCGACGTTTATGCCGGCGACACCGTTTCGAACTCCGTCGACCCCACCACCGGCGTGCCCGTCTACTCCATCTACGGCAAAACCCGCAAGCCGACCCCCGAGATGCTCAAGGACATCGACGTCCTCCTCTATGACATCCAGGACAACGGCTGCCGCTCGTTCACCTTCATCTCCACAATGGGCCTCGCCATGGAGGCATGTGCCGAGAACGGCAAGGAGTTCATGGTTCTTGACCGTCCTAACCCCGTTGGCGGCAACAAGATTGAAGGCAACCTGGTTGAGGACTCGTGCATTTCGTTCGTGAGCCAGTTCCCCATACCCTACCTCTACGGTCTCACCCCCGGCGAGCTCGCCGTTTACCTCAATGAGGAAGGCCTCCTGCCCGACGGCAAGAAGGTCAAGCTCAGCGTGGTGCCCATGGAAGGCTGGAAGCGCGACATGTCGTTTGCTGAAACCGGCATGCCCTGGGTTCTGCCCTCGCCCCACATCCCCAACCCCGACGCTGCCATCTACTATCCCGTGTCGGGCATACTCGGCGAACTCTACTACATGAACATAGGCGTGGGCTACACTGAGCCGTTCAAACTCTTCTGCGCCCCCTGGATCAACGGCAAGCAGCTGGCCGACCGCATGAATGCCCTCAATCTGCCGGGCATGATGTTCCGTCCCCTCAGCATCAAGCCGTTCTACAGCACCGGCAAGGGTGAGAACATGCAGGGCATCGAGGTATATGTCACCGATGTTGAGAAGGCTCCCCTGTCGCTCACTCAGTTCTATGTGATGCAGGAGCTTGCCGACCTCTATCCCGACAAGGCCGTCTTCAAAGAGGGCAATGCCAACCCCAAACGCTTCTCCATGTTCGACAAGGTGTCGGGCTCAAAGGAGATCCGTCGCCGTTTCGCCAAGAACCACAAGGTAGCCGACATCATCGACTACTGGAACAAGGACGCCGCCGCTTTCCAGGCCAAGAGCGCCAAATACCACATCTACAAGTAATCTCAGTCCCATCTCTCAGTCTCTTTTTGACTTAGTATCTCATTCCTTACCTTTACATCGTGAATCACAAAGCCTTTTTAGATGAGATTTCACAGTTCGTGCCCAAGGATCGTATCTACACCGACGATCTCCGCTGCCTTGCGTGGGGTACGGACGCCGGCTTCTACCGCCTCATTCCCAAAATTGTTGTTCGTTCCACTGACTCCGCCGAGGTGCAGCGCATCCTTGCCGCCGCAACCCGCGCCGCTGTCCCCGTCACCTTCCGTGCCGCCGGCACATCGCTCTCAGGACAGTCCATCACAGACTCCGTGCTCATAGTGGCCGGTAAGAACTGGGAGGACTACCAGATCATTGACAACGGAGAGCGCATCCGTCTTCAGCCCGGCATTGTCGGCGCCCGTGTCAACGAGATATTGAAGCCCTATGGCCGAATGTTCTCCCCGGACCCGGCCTCGAAGAGCTCGGCAATGGTGGGTGGCATAGTCATGAACAACGCTTCGGGCATGAACTGCGGCACTCACGCCAACAGCGACAAGGTGCTCCACTCCATGCGCATCATTTTCGCCGACGGCACCGAGCTCGACACCGGCGACAAGGTGTCGTGCGCAAGCTTTGCCGCTTCGCACCCCCAGGTGATCTCTGAAATCAAGGCCATTCGCGATGACGTGCGCGCCAACCAGAAACTGGCCGAACGCATCCGCTACAAGTACTCGATCAAGAACGTGACAGGTCTGAACATCCGTCCGTTCGTGTACTATGACGATCCGTTCGAAATCATTGCCCACTGCATGGTGGGCAGTGAGGGCACACTCGGTTTCATGAGCGAGATAACAGCCAACACCGCCCCCATACCCGCTTGCGCCGCCTCGGTGATGTTCTATTTCAAGAGCATGGTCGAGGCCAGCAACGTGGTGGTGGCCCTCAAGAAGCAGGGCTTGGTGGACAGCTGCGAGATGCTCGACAAGAAGTCGCTCTCGGCCGTTGGCGACACCATGGGAGAAGGTCTCACCGCCCTGCTTATCGATGCCAAAGACTCTTCGCCCGAGGCTCTGAAGCAGCGCACGGATTCCATCCTTGCCCTTGTCCGCCAGTACGACCTCTACAACAAGGATGCCGCTTTCACTTCCGACCCCAAGGTTTACGGTCCGTGGTGGGCAATCCGCTCCGGCATCTTCCCCGCCGTTGGTGGCACACGCCCGATCGGCACCACCGTCCTTATCGAGGACGTGGCATTCCACATCGACGACCTGCCCAAGGCCACTTCTGAACTGGCACAGCTCCTGGTGGACTGCGGCTATGACGATGCCTGCATCTACGGCCACGCCCTCGAAGGCAACTATCACTTCATTATCTCCCAGGGTTTCGACACCCAGGCCGACATTGACAAGTACAAGCACCTCATGAACGAGGTGGAGAAGCTTGTGGTTGACCGCTACGACGGCTCGCTCAAGGCCGAACACGGCACCGGTCGCAACATGGCTCCGTTTGTACGCAAGGAATGGGGCGACGAGGCTTATGAGATAATGAAGCGTCTCAAGAAGGCGATGGACCCCGACGGCATCCTCAACCCCGGTGTCATCTTCAATGACGACCCCGAGTGCTATGTGAAGCACATCAAGGCCATGCCGCAGACCGACCCCCATGTGGACCGCTGCATCGAGTGCGGATTCTGCGAGGTCAACTGCGTCTCGTGCGGATTCTCGCTTTCGGCACGTCAGCGCATCGTGGTTCAGCGCATGGTCTCACAGCTGCGTCGCACAGGCGACAACCCCGCCATGCTTGCCGAGCTCGAGAGCCACTTCAAGAAGCTGGGTCTTGACACTTGCGCCGGCGACGGTCTGTGCTCCACTTCTTGCCCCATGAAGATCAACACGGCCGACCTGGTTCACGATCTTCGCGAGCGCTACATTCCCAAAGGCTCCACGGGCTACAAAGTTGGCCAGTGGGCAGCCGACCATCTCAGCACCATCGAGAGCACGCTCCGTCCTGTTCTCCGCATGGCCAATTTCGCCCACTCTGTGCTTGGCGACAAGGCCGTCAACTCCATAGGACGCGGTCTGCACCACATCGGTGTGCCCCTGTGGTCGTCGGCTCTGCCCACCGCCACTCCCTCGCGAATGCCCATGCAGAACGCTATGGCGCGCAAGGTGGTCTATTTCCCCTCGTGCATCAACCAGACCATGGGTGGCACCCCCGAAGAAGGCAAGCCCGTTCCCGCCCTCATCGAGACAATGGTGCGCCTGTGCAACAAGGCCGGATATGAAGTGATCTTCCCCGAGGGAATGAAGAACATGTGCTGCGGCATGATTTGGGAGTCGAAAGGCATGCCCGACATTGCCGATGCCAAGCTCGCCGACCTGGAGAAGGCGCTGGCACAAGCCTCGGAAAACGGCAAATATCCCGTTGTCTGCGACCAGAGCCCCTGCCTGCACCGCATGCGCGACCACATCACCTCCATGCGCCTCTATGAGCCTGCCGAGTTCATCGCCACATACCTGGCCCCGCACCTCGACTTCCATCCCACCGACGAACCCGTGGCCGTGCACATCACTTGCTCCACACGCCGCATGGGCCTTGCCGACACCATCGTGGGCCTCGCCCGCCGCTGCTCCACAAGCGTGCTCGTTCCCACCGAGGTGGGATGCTGTGGTTTTGCCGGCGACAAGGGCTTCATGCTCCCCGAGCTCAATGCCTGGGGCACACGCAAGCTGCGCCCGCAGATTGAGAAGGCCCACATTGCCCGCGGTTTCTCCAACTCCCGCACCTGCGAGATAGGTCTCACTACCAACTCTGGAATCCCCTATAAGTCAATAGTCTATCTCGTTGACGAGGTGACCACTCCCAAGAGCTTGAATTAATAAATCCTATCATAGTATCTATCTTACCTTTCATTCTCACAAATGACTAACTCTGCACCGCGTCCCAAACGCTTGCTTGCTCTCGACATCCTGCGCGGCATCACCATTGCCGGCATGATTCTCGTGAACAATCCCGGCTCATGGGGCCACATCTACGCTCCGCTTGAACATGCGTCGTGGAACGGTCTCACTCCCACCGACCTGGTATTCCCGTTCTTCATGTTCATCATGGGTATCTCCACATTCTTCTCGCTCAAGAAGTTCAATTTTGAGCTCACAGGCAGCTGCGCGTGGAAGATCATCCGTCGCACCATCGTAATCTTTGCCATCGGTCTCGGCATCGCATGGCTCAGCCTCTTCCTCCGCGGTCTCCACAATGACGAGATCACATTCTGGGAGGCTGTCCTCAACTTCGACCATATCCGCATCCTCGGTGTGATGCCCCGCTTGGCCCTCTGCTACGGCGTGGGCTCGTTCATCGCTCTGCTTTGCGGCAAGAAAGCGCTCCCTTGGGTGGTCGTAGGCCTCCTCGTGGTCTACGCCATCATCCTGCTGACAGGCGACGGCTTCGCTTTTGCCTCGCACAATGTGATCGCACGTGTTGACCGCGCAGTTCTCGGCGAGCCTCACATGTATGCCGACACCATCGACGGCGTAACCCTCAAGTTCGACCCCGAAGGCCTGCTCTCCACCATCCCCTCAATCGCACACATGCTCATCGGCTTCCTGTGCGGCGGCCTCATCCTGTCGGTCAAGGACAACAATCTTCGCATCAACAAACTCTTCATCGTGGGCACCATCCTCACCTTCGCCGGTTTCCTTCTGGACTTCGGCATGCCCATCAACAAGAAAATCTGGTCGCCCACATTCGTGCTTACCACTTGCGGCCTGGCATCGAGCTTCCTTGGCCTTCTGATCTGGATCATCGACATCAAGGGCTACAAGAAGTGGTGCCGCTTCTTTGAATCGTTCGGCATCAACCCGCTGTTCATGTATGTGTTCGGCTCCGTCCTCTCCATCATCATCTCCAACATCCGCGTGGCATACAGCGGCACCGAGTCAGGCCTCATCTCGCTCAAGGGCTGGATCTACCAGGCCGTTCTCATCCCCTGTGCCGGCGGTGACCTCACTCTCGCCTCGCTCTTCTTCGCCCTGCTCTTCGTGTTCACCGTATGGTGCGTGGGCTATGTACTTTATCGCAACAAAATTTATATCAAGATATGAAACTTATAGCAGACTGTGGAAGCACCAAAATCGATTGGTGCCTCATCGAGAACCAGAAAGTAGTAAAACAAGTATTCACCTGTGGCATGAACGCTGTCATGCTCACTGAGGAGGAGATGACAACCCGCATCGCCAACGAGCTTATGCCCGAGATGAAGGACTATGTGGGCCAGATTGCCGAAGTGCACTTCTACGGTGCCGGCTGCATCAGCCCCGACGTGTGCGCCAACGTGGCCAACGCCATCCACGCCAACATCCCCGCCGGCGAAATCAACGTGGCAACCGACCTGCTGGCTGCCGCCCGCGCCCTCTGCGGTCACGAGGCCGGCATTGCCTGCATCATGGGCACCGGCTCTAACTCCTGCTATTACGACGGCACCGAGATCCGCGACAATGTGTCGCCCCTCGGCTATATCCTCGGCGACGAGGGTTCGGGCGCTGTCCTCGGCAAGATTCTCCTTGGCGACGTGCTCAAGAACCAGCTCCCTGCCGACCTCTGCCAGAAGTTCCTCAAGGAGTTCGACCTTGACCGCCTCACCATCATCAAGCGCGTTTACAAGGAGCCCCAGGCCAACCGCTTCCTGGCTTCCGTAACCCCGTTCCTCATCCAGAACATCGACCGCGTGGAGGTATACACCCTCGTCCTCAATGCCTTCAAGGCCTTCTTCGTGCGCAACATCCAGCAGTACGAGAACTACGACAAGCTCTCTGTAAACTTCATCGGCTCAATCGCATTCTACTATCGCGACGTCCTCAGCCAGGCCGCCCGCGAGTGCGGATGCACCGTTGGCAACATCATCAAGAGCCCCATGGAGGGCCTGATCCGCTTCCACGCCTGATCTTAGTACTCTCCTCTCTCCTCTCTTGACTCACTCACCATCCATCCACTGAAATCTAACCCTATAACAGTCTATTCAAACAATGGCATTTGTTAAAATATCCGAGCAGTCATCGCTCTACAACGACCTCGAAAAGAAATCAGTTGGCGAACTGCTCCGCGACATCAACAACGAGGACAAAAAGGTGGCCTTCGCCGTAGAAAAGGCCATCCCCCAGATTGAGAAACTCGTCACCGAAATCGTGGCCCGCATGAAGCGCGGCGGCCGCATCTTCTACATGGGTGCAGGCACATCGGGCCGTCTCGGCGTGCTCGACGCTTCCGAGATTCCCCCCACATTCGGCATGGATCCCTCGTGGGTGATCGGTCTCATCGCCGGTGGCGACACCGCTCTCCGCAACCCGGTGGAGAACGCCGAGGACGACACCGAGCAGGGCTGGAAGGACCTCCAGGCTTTCAACATCAACGACAAGGACACCGTGATCGGCATCGCCGCTTCCGGCACCACCCCTTATGTGATCGGCGCCCTCAACAAGTGCCGTGAGAACGGCATTCTCACCGCCGCCATCACCTCCAACCCCGACGCTCCCATCTCCGAGGCCGCCGACATCGCCATCGAGATGGTGGTCGGTCCCGAGTATGTGACCGGCAGCTCGCGCATGAAGTCAGGCACAGGCCAGAAGATGATCTGCAACATGATCACCACCTCTGTCATGATCCAGATGGGCCGCGTGAAGGGCAACAAGATGGTGAACATGCAGCTCTCCAACGCCAAGCTCGTTGACCGCGGCACCCGCATGGTCATCGAGGAACTCGGCCTGCCCTACGAGGAGGCAAAGCGTCTGCTCCTGCTCCACGGCTCGGTCAAGAATGCTGTTGACGCTTATCGTTCCGAGAAATGATCAAGAGCATAAGCCGATTCCTCGCCGTTGCAGCCCTGGCTCTCGTGTCGTGCTCCACCTCGGCCCAGGTCACCACCGATTCGCTGGTGAACATACAGAAGGCCAAGCACTACACCGAGCTCTGGGGACAGCGCGCTGCACTGTTCAACGCCCTCGGATGCGACTCCACCTCCATCGTCATGCTCGGCAACTCGCTGACCCATGGCAATGAGTGGCATGAGTTCCTCGGCAATCCCAAAGTGCTTAACCGCGGCATCAACGGCGACATCATCGAAGGCATCACCGACCGCATCGACTGCGTGGTGGACGGCCATCCTGCCAAGATTTTCCTCATGGTGGGCACCAACGATGTCAGCCACAACCTGACCGCCGATTCCATAGCCACTGCCGCCGGCAAGCTCATCGACCTTATCCGCACACGCACCCCCAACACCAAGCTCTATGTGCAGAGCCTCCTGCCCATCAACAATTCCTTCGGCCGCTACAAGGCCATGAAGGACAAAGAGCAGGTGATCCGCGACATCAACGCCCTCCTGCGCCCCATGGCCGAAGCCAAGGGCTGCACATGGGTTGAGGTTCATGAGCGCCTGGTGGACGCCGACGGCAACCTGCGTAAGGAGTGGACCAACGACGGTCTCCACCTCCTTCCCGAGGCTTACGCCGTTTGGCGCGAGGTGCTCCTGCCCTTCGTCAATGAGTAAATCCGATCTTTCTGTTTCACGCTGGAGTCAGATGTCCCGGTCGTGAAATGCAGAACATTTTATCTAACCGCCATGACAACATTCGGCCCCGGCCGTTTGTTGTCATGTTAGGTTTAGTGCATCCGCACACCCGCATAGCAGTATAACACACATTTCATCACATCATCCTATGTCTTTTAAAACGTTTGCCGCGGCCTTGGCAGCATCCCTGACGATTTCCGTCACCGGCCATGCAGTCGCCCGGCCGGTTTCACAAGTCGACAGCCTCGCCGGCCGTCCACAGTCCGTGGGCCTCGTCCTCAGCGGAGGTGGTGCCAAGGGCATCGCCCATATCGGTGTAATCCAGGCCCTCGAGGACAACAACATTCCCATCGACTACATCACCGGCACCTCAATGGGAGCCATCGTTGGCGGTCTCTATGCCGCCGGCTACACCACCGACGAGATGATGGACATGCTCCTTTCGCGCGGGTTCAGCTACTGGTCCACGGGCAAGGTAGATCCTCGGCTCACCTACTACTTCGCGCGTCCCGAACCGGCACCCAGCCTGTTCACCATCCCTGTGCCCCTTACCAAGAAGGACAGCGTGCAGCAGATGCGCGACGCCGTGCCCGCCTCCATCATCAACCCCCTGCCCATGAATTTCGCCTTCATGGACCTCTTCGCTGCCTATACGGCACAGTGCGGCGGCGACTTCAACAAGCTCTTCGTGCCGTTCCGCTGTGTGGCTTCCGATGTGGCGGCAGGACATAAGGTGGTGCATTCGTCGGGCAACCTCGGCGACGCCATCCGCACATCCATGACCTTCCCCATCGTGTTCCAGCCCATCGAGATGAACGGCGCGCTGCTCTACGACGGCGGCATCTTTGACAACTTCCCCGTGGACGTGATGGGTGCCGACTTCGCGCCCGACATTCTCATAGGTGTGGATGTTTCGTCGTCATCGTCAGGTCCGCGCACCTCGCTCCTCGACCAAGTCGACGACCTGGTGACGCGCCGTCAGAGCTATGCCGTGCCCGCCGACAAGGGTATCAAGATGCGTGTCAAGCTCGATGAATTCGGACTGCTCGACTTCCCCGCCGCCAAGCGCATTTACCAGGTGGGCTACGACCGCGCCATGTCCATGATGGACTCCATCAAGGCACGTGTCACCTCGCGCATCTCCAAGGAGTCACGCACTGTGGCCCGCACCGCCTTCAAGGCCCGCACGCCGTACGTGAGGTTCGACTCGGTGGATGTGAGCGGCAGCAGTCCCAAGCAGAACCGCTACCTGAAGTACCTCTTCGAGCCCGCCCATGCCGACACTTTCGGCATCAGCCACGCCCGTGAGTCTTTCTATCGCGCAATTTCCCCCGGCCGTCTCCAGGCCCTCGAGCCCCATGCCGTTTTCAACCCCGAAAACGGACTCTTCACTCTCAAACTCCGCGCCGTGCCCAAGGACGACCTCAGCGTGTCGCTCGGCGGCTATGTGTCATCGTCCACCAACAGCTATCTGTACTTCGGCGCAGAGTATTCCAAGATGACATTCTCCACCATCAATGCCTCGCTCCAGGCCTGGATAGGCCAGTCATACATGGCCGCCGCTTTCCGCGGTGCCATCAACCTGCCCACGTCCATACCGTCGGCCATGGTGGTGCAGGCGCTCGTTTCGCGCCAGCGCTACTTTGAGAGCGACCACCTGTTTTTCGAAGATCGCCTCCCGGCCTTCATCATCGGCCATGAACAGTATGGCCGTCTCGGCTACGAGATGGCGGCAGGGTCCCGCGGCAAGTTCTCGGCACTGGTCGGTTACGGCCACGTTTCCAACTCGTTCTACCGCACGGACGTGGAGAAGATTGACGACAAAGTGCACCGCGACAAGTCGTCGATGCACCTCGGACAGATTCGCCTGGCCTACGAAGGTTCCACCCTCAACGAAGTCAACTTTCCCACCGCCGGTTCTGAATATTCGTTCGTGGGCATGGGCCTCCTCGGACGCCTGGAGTACACGCCCGGCGACGAATCGATGTCGTTCATCAAGTCCAATCCTCGGTGGATTCAGTTCGAGGCCCGCACGCGCAACTATTTTGACCTGTCGCGCCACTTCTCGCTGGGCATAGAGAGCAATGCCATCATCTCCTCGCGCAAACTGGTGGGCGTGTACAATGCCGACATTGTCAACGCGCCGCAGTTCTGCCCCACGCCTGCATCGTCGAATGTGTTCAACTATGCCTTCCGAGCCAATTCCTACATCGCCGCCGGCATAGTGCCCGTCTACAAGTTCAACTCATCGCTCTCGGCCCGCACGTCGCTCAATGCCTTCGTGCCCATGCGCCGCATTCTTGCTGCCGCCGACGGCACTTCACGTTACAGCGGATGGTTCAACTCGGCCCAGTTCTTCGCCGAACTCGATGTGTGCTACACGCTCCCCATCCCCGCCTCCGTTTCGGCCTATGTCAACTATGCCTCGGCCGGCACGCGCCCCTGGTCGGTGGGCCTCACCCTCGGCATCTTCCTGCAGGGCCACAAGTTCCTTCACTGATCCAGGTACCGGTGTGAAGCCGGTTCAGGGAAAATAAAATGGCCGGCCCCGGAATTGCTCCGGAGCCGGCCATTTTATATGGTTGCGGGGATGATCACATCATGCCGCCCATGCCACCCATGCCGCCTGCGGGCATTGCGGGGGCTGCGCTTTCTTCCTTCTTCTCGGCGATGACGCACTCGGTGGTCAGGAACATGCCGGCGATTGAAGCGGCGTTCTCAAGAGCCACGCGGGTAACCTTGGCGGGGTCGATGACGCCGGCCTCGTACATAGCCTCGTACTTGTCGGTGCGGGCGTTGTAGCCGAAGTCGTCCTTGCCTTCGCTCACCTTCTGAACCACTACTGCGCCTTCTACGCCGGCGTTGCTGGCAATCTGACGCAGGGGCTCCTCGATGGCGCGGCGAACGATGTCGATACCGGTCTGCTCGTCGTCATTGTCGCCCTTGAGGTCGGCCAGGGCTGCCACGCAGCGGATGTAGGCCACACCGCCGCCGGGCACGATGCCTTCGGCAATTGCGGCGCGGGTTGCGCTCAGGGCGTCGTCAACGCGGTCCTTCTTCTCCTTCATCTCCACCTCCGAGGGTGCGCCGATGTGGAGCACTGCCACACCGCCTGCCAGCTTGGCAAGGCGCTCCTGCAGTTTCTCGCGGTCGTAGTCGCTGGTGGTCTGCTCAATCTGGGCGCGGATCTGGGCAACGCGGGCAGCGATAGCCTCTTTCTGGCCTGCGCCGTTCACGATGGTGGTGTTCTCCTTGTTGACGGTCACCTTGTCGGCACGGCCGAGGTCGGTCAGAGTGGCGTTGGCCAGCTGCATGCCCTTTTCCTCGCTGATGACGGTGCCGCCGGTCAGTACGGCGATATCCTCGAGCATCTCCTTGCGGCGGTCGCCGAAACCCGGGGCCTTGACGGCGCAGATCTTCAGCGAGCCACGCAGGCGGTTCACAACCAGAGTTGCCAGGGCTTCCTGGTCAACGTCCTCTGCGATAATCAGCAGGGGACGGCCGCTCTGTGCGCTTGCCTCCAGGATGGGGAGCAGGTCCTTGAGATTTGAAATCTTCTTGTCGTAGATGAGCAGGTAGGGCGAGTCCATCTCGCACTCCATCTTCTCGGTGTTGGTTACGAAGTAGGGCGAGATGTAGCCGCGGTCGAACTGCATGCCTTCCACAATGTCGATGGTCGTTTCGGTGCCCTTGGCCTCGTCAACGGTGATGACGCCTTCCTTCTTCACCTTCTTCATGGCTTCGGCGATGAGGCGGCCGATTTTCTCGTCGTTGTTGGCCGATACGCGTGCCACGTCCTCAATCTTCTTGAAGTCGTCGCCTACGGGCTCTGCCATCTTCTTGATGTTCTCAACCACGTTGGCCACGGCCTTGTCGATGCCGCGCTTCAGGTCCATGGGGTTTGCACCGGCGGTAACGTTCTTCAGGCCCACGTTGATGATGGCCTGGGCAAGAACGGTTGCGGTGGTGGTGCCATCGCCGGCGTCGTCGCCGGTCTTCGAAGCCACTTCCTTGACGAGCTGTGCGCCCATGTTCTGCATGGGCTCGTCAAGCTCCACCTCGCGGGCAACGCTCACACCGTCCTTGGTGATGTGGGGAGCGCCGAACTTCTTGTCGAGGATCACGTTACGGCCTTTGGGGCCGAGTGTAACTTTAACGGCGTCGGCAAGGATGTCCACGCCTTTCTTCAGCTCTTCGCGAGCCTGGGTGTTGAATTTTATTTCTTTAGCCATTGTTGTGTCAGTTTGTTGTGTGGTGTGTTTTATGTGTTGTTTTCAGCGGGGTAGGGGGGCGGGTCAGCCAATGATGGCCAGCACGTCTGACTGGCGCATGATCAGCACTTTCTCCTTGTCTATCTCCACTTCGGTGCCGGCATACTTGCCGTAGAGCACGGTGTCGCCTGCCTTGAGCTGCATCTCCTCGTCCTTGGTGCCGGGGCCTACGGCGAGCACGGTGCCGCGCAGGGGCTTTTCCTTGGCTGAGTCGGGGATGATGATACCGGCTACTGTTACTTCCTCAGCCGCTGTGGGCTGAATCAAAACTCTGTCTGATAACGGTTTTACGTTCATGGTTTTGTATGGTTTGTATAGTTGTGAAATTTCTATTCTGTGTGGTTGGCGGGGCGGAGGCTCTCAAGCCGTGCGTCCCCTCACAATTCTTGTATAGCATATATCGTGCCAAACCGCCGGAAACTGACATGAAGCTGTCAGTTCCGCAGTGACACTATCTTTATAACACAGCAACGCCCCCGAAAGTTCTGCACTTCCGGGGGCGCTATCAGGAATGGATATATCTCTTTATTTTATTTACTCTGCGGCGCAACGCTCAGCTGCATGCCGCCCGAGTGTGCCGTCAGGCTCGGTGCCCGCGAGCAGCTCACGGTGGCAATGCCAGAGCTGAACCGGCCGGCGTTGTTCACATTCATCTCGTAGGAGAGCATGTTGGTGCCGCGCGGCAGATAGTCGATGTAGAGGTTCGTTGCCGAGTTGCGGTTCTCACGGTAGGCGCTCACGCCGTCGCCCCACACCCATCCCGACAGCTGCACTGCCGGTTCGAAGGTGGCCGGGCGCTGGTCGGTGACAACCACCTGGTTCATCGGACGGTCGCTCTTCAGGATAATCTGCACTTTCACACGGTCGCCCACCTTGAGCGTGCCGCCGTTTTTGAGTGTCTGCCATTTTCCGTCGCGCATCACGTACATCTGCTTGTCGATGTACACCTCGCCGTCGCTGTATGCCTTCACCTCTGTCATGGGCGAAGTGAAGGTGCTCACCAGGGCGCCATATGCGGGAGTCTTGGCTTCGGCCGGGCGGCTCACGGTCACACTGCTGCCGTTGACATCAGTGCTGAACGCGCCGGTCTTGCCTTCGGGCTTGACGGCCACCTGCTGTCCGTCCACTGTCACTGTCGGGGTGGTGGCTGCCACGGCCCACGGTGTGCCGCTCGTAATCATGGCCTGGATCACGTCTGAGGTAACCACGGAGGTGCCCCAGTCCGACGCCTGTTTGCGCACTATCAGATACTGACGCAGGCCGTCAACACGCTCCGACTTGGGATCCACTGTGCCGTAGGCTTCAAGGAGCCATGCGTACACCTGCAGCGAGGTCACGTTCTTGAACTGGAGGCCCTTGCTGCGGGTCAGTGTGCCGAACTGGTCGAGCGAGCCCATCAGGGTGCGCGCCATGTTGCGGTTATTGTTGTACCACAGGGTGGAGGCGGCTTCGGCCTTCTGGCCTATGCCGTATTTCTTCCAGTTTTTGATGATGCTCTGGATGGTAGCGTTGGCCACTTTCTCGCCGTTTACGCTGTTGGCCACGTTGCTGAACGCCGGACGCAGCATGGTGTAGACCATGTTGGTGTCCTTCACGCGGTTGTCCAGGTAGCGCACGGCTTTCTCTATCAGCGAGCGCATCTCGCTGTCGTTGCCGAGGTATCCCATGCGCTTCAGCACGGCCAGGTTGTCGAGCACGGCTTCGGTCACCCATTCGCTGCTCCTGTTCTGCCAGGGGCCCCAGCACAGGCCGCCGTCAGCTGCCTGCAGGCCGACCAGCTGCTTCACGGCACCCTTCATGGCGCGTTCAAGTTCGCGGCGGTTGAATTGCAGCTCCAGCTCCGGGTGCTCCTTCATGAGCCCCAGGGCCACGGCGTTGGTGAAGTAGACTGCTGTCTGGCCGTTGGCGGTGGGCCAGCTTTCACTCCGGCTCTGCACTTTCAGCGCCTCTACAACGGTCCACATCGGGTTGTCGGTGAACTCCAGGCGCGCGCTGAAATCGCTGCCCAGACTACGGTCAATCTTCCGGCTCCATATGGTGTCGCCGGGATTCAGATAGAAATTTTCGGCATTCACCACCCGGGTCTGCGATTCCAGTACAGGCAGCGCAATGCGCTCGCCGTCGCTGAAATGTCCGTTGATGGCACGCACAGTCAGCATCAGGGTGTCGCCCACGGCAAAGTGTCGGCCGGTGACGTCCACGCTCAGTTGCACGGTCCCTGAGCCGTTGGCTGGCAGCGATATGGTCTGTGTGCTTTGGGCTATGTCTGCGCCGGCGCCGTTTGCTCCTGTCATGCTCACGTTTATGTCAGCGGCATTGTCGGTGTTGTTTAGCACATTGGCCAGTACCACCACGCGGTCGCCGTATCGAACATAGCGCGGCGCGTTGATGGATGTCATCACGGCCTTGGCCGAGGTGAAGGTGGTGTCCAGGGATGCGAACTCCTTGTTGCGCGTCCAGGCGTAGGCTTTCACTCGCCATGTGGTGTTGGAGTTGGGCACGTCAACGTTGATTTTCCGCATGCCGTCGGCCGCGGTCTCGGCCACGGGCAGCCACAGAGCGCTGTAGTGTTCTCCCTGGCGCAGAACCACGTTGGGCATGCTCATGTCGTCGCCCTGGCCGGCGTCGCCTTTCTCGCTGTCCAAGCTGTAGGCCTCGTCCGTGTCAGCGGCCGATTCCACTTTCATGGCCTTGGCGCTGCGTGCGGTTCCCCTAATCATCACGCCGGGCATAACCTCGTCCATAACGGCCAGTTCCTGCACGGCTCCTACCGCTGTGGCGAAGTTGGAGTCGCTGTAGCGCACACTGCCGTAGCCGAATGTGAAGAGCCATTCGGGTGCGTTGATCCATGTTTCGGCTTTGGTTTTCAGACGTTTGCTGAATCCGGCGGAAAAACGGCTCTTGTATTGAGCACTGTAGAGCGTGCGCATCGTGGATCTCAGCCACCAGGCGTTGTTGGCCAGGTATATGCCGCCCGGGCGTCCCAGGGCGTCGAGGCGCGTGTCGTACACGTCCATCATCAGAGCCGTGGCCACGCCTTTGCCGCTGGCATCGACTGCCTTAAGTGTCCAGCTTTCGCTGTCGCCGCTTGTCACTTTGTCGCGGAAGCTCTCTATCTTCAGGCTCAGCTCTGCGGGTTTCCTAAGTTCTGTGGTGATGGTCTGCACAGTGTAATCGCCGTTCAGGTACGAGCTTATCTGCAGACGCCGGTTGTCGGCGTTCATGTCGGCGATGCTCACCTTCACATCGTGGAAGCCGCCCTTCACATACTGGCGGCTGAAACGGACGGTGCCGTCCTTGGTGAGGTAGCTGAAATTGACCCATGCGCCGGGTGCGTCGGTGCCTATTCTCAGGGTCACCTCGGAGGTCCCGGCAGCTGTGGTCGCCGTTTCGTTCATCACTTTCATGAATCCGGTGGGCAGCTCGGCGGCAGCGGGATTATATATTATGGTGCGCATCTCGCTGGGCATGGCCATTAGCGTGTCGGCAGTCTGCACTTTCAGCTTGTAGACGCCGGGCCTGATTCCGCCGAGGTTCAGCTCCAGGTCGCCAGATTTGTCGAAATGGCGTCTGGTCACCACGCTGTCTTTTTCGGTCAGAACGGTCAGCACGAGGGGCATGTCAACGGCCTTGTTGGCCGGGTCGGTCACTTTCACGGTGATTTTGGCGGCTTTGTCGGTAGGCAGCCAGTCGTTAACGTAACCCTGACCGAAAGCAGGAGCGATTTTCACGCTCATGCGGTCGGGATAGTACGGGTCGTACCATGTGGAGGCTTCTACCGAGGAGCCGTCGGCAGTGACGGCACGCAGTTGCACACCGCTGGCCTGCATCCACCGCGGAGCCTCTTTCGTCCTGGGACCGATGGACCATATCAGCTCGAACCTGCCGTCCTCACCTGTCAGGGTCTGCACTTCGCGCACACTGTCGCCATGCTGCACGCTGGTGCTGACGGTAGTGCCGCCGAGCCCCATGCCTGAGAATGTGCTGACGCGTCCGCTTACCCTCACGCTGTCGGTGCCGTTGTATCTGGGCCAAGCCACCAGGTCGGTGATGCGGGCCTGCTGTACTTTGAAGTCGCTAACTTCCACGCTTGTGCCGCCAGCCCAGTTCTGGCCGTTGTCAGCGGTGTAGCGTGCGCTGAGGTCATATTGGCCTGTCTGCACGTCGGCGGGAATGGCGAAAGTGCCGCTCAGTCGTCCGAAGCTGTCGGTGGTGCCGGTCATGGTCTGTTCCTTCATGTCGCGGCCTCTGAAGCTCACGTCTATCCGTGTGCCGTCGGCCATCTTGTCGGCCTTTGAGGCAATGGCGAGCCATCGGACGGTGTCGCCGGGATGGTACACGCCCAGGTCGGTGGTGAACTGCACTGTCACTCGTTCCATGTCGTTCTTCGAGGCCGGGCGGCGCGTAGCCAGGTACATGCCGCTGATGTTGCTGGTCTGTCCTTTCCACTTCACCGTGATATCCGAGCCGATTATGTCGGGAACTTCAACATAGCCGTCTTTGCCCACGGTATAGTTTCGGGTGGAGCTTCTGAACACTCCGTTCTTGTCCTTCACCCGTCCCTTCACGGTCACCACCGCGCCGGGGCATGTCTCGCCGCTGACGGCGTCATATACCATAATATAAGAGCGCTCTCCGGCACGGAAGTACTCTACCTGTGTATTGTTGACCGCGAAACTGCAGTCGCCGGTCAGTTTGTCGGCGCCGGCATAGCTCCGCAGGGCATAGTAGCCAGCAGGCAGCGTCATGCTTATGGTGGTGTCCTTCGACAGGGCGCTCGCCGGGCCCATGTTCACCGTTTTTGTGATGGTCTCTACAGGTTTTGTCGGGGCTTTGGTGCGACCGTTGAAGGCGCTGTTCTCGAAGTCGTCACGCGTGACGAAACGGTGGAACTTGAGCTCCAGATTGGAAATGTTGCTGAGTTTCGATAGCTTCACCTTAAACGGAACGCCGGCTGTGGGTATCTCCTCCGAGGCCACGTTCACCGCCGGATTTCTGATCTGGGCTATCTTGTTCCATATCATGTTCTCGGCCCAGCTGTCTTTGGCCACGGTCTGTGCCTGCTGAAGGGCGGTATAGTATTTTTCGGTATTCGAGTCTATCGGGATGGGCACATTAATATATTGCCACAGCACCAGGGCGTTGTATTTGTCGTTGGCGTCCTCGAAGGCCTTCAGCATACGTTCGCGCGTCTGGTCCATGTCCAGGTCTTCGTTGCGTATCTGCTTGGCGGTCATCAGGTAATACGGAGCAGAGCCTTCGGTCTGATCGGCGGCCCATTCTTTGGCCACCCGCTGCTTCAGGGTGTCGGAGACGGTATTGTTCCCGGATATCTCCGAGCCAGCGAAGTCGCGCAGGGTGGGGTAGTACTGCTGAGTCAGCCTGTTGGCGCTAACCACCTGCTCCAGTTTGCCGATGGGCATGGCGCCGGCGTTGGCCCAGGCCTCGCGGGCCAGCGAGTCGATCACCGCGCGGAACATTTCGCCCGACCATTCGCTCATGTCCTTTGGCCGTGGAGTCAGAGGCATGCTGCGGCGGTTGAACTGCCAGCGGTTGCTGTTGTAAATATTGTCAGCCACTTCCACGGCATAAAGCTGGAAGATGGCTTTCATCTGCTTGTCTTTCTGACGGTTCGCGGCCGCGAGAACCTGCTCGTAGCTGTTCTGGCGGGTGGCGCGGTCCACAAGGCTGCGGGCCACTGTCAGCTCCATCAGAGCTCGGAGCTCGCCCACGGCGTCACCGCGGCTTTGCGCCGCCTTCAGCGTCTTCTCGGCGTTTGCCGCCACTGTCTTGGGATAGGCAAAGTCGGGAGCCTTCACCTGGGCGCCGGCGCTGCTTATGGCCATGGCGCCCGCAAGGGCAAGGATTAGTCGTGTCATATAATCTGTTGTGGGTTGTATAATGTGTTTCGTTCACAAATCTACGCATTATCCGCGAGTTTCGGGCCGTCAGCAGGTCTAAATTTCAGGCGGTGCTGAACCCTGGCCGCGTCTTATGCGTTTACCATATAGACAATCGTATGTCCACAAAGTTTAAATTCAAGACAACTAACAAAAACTAACAACAATACTAACCCATCAAATTCAAGTTTATTATGGCACTCATCAAGACACAGGAACAGCGCGAAGTTGAAATGCTCGAAAAGGTAGTTGCAAAGATCCAGCACCACGAGCGCAAGGAGCGTCTCCATCATATCATCATGGGCGGACTTGCCGCTCTCGCCGTAGGCGCATTCTTCCTCGGCCATTGCACCAAGAAGGACTGACCCCTTCAGTCCCCTCCCAGACACAGCGAACCCCGGTGCTCGGAAGAGCCGCCGGGGTTCGCTGTGTCTGTCAGTCTGGGGATTGTGTAATCCCTATTCTGTTGCCTGTCAAGGGTTTGTCTTACTTGGCCAGGCCGCAGCCTTTGCACTTCTCGGCAATCTGGGTGAAGAAGTCGTTGCCCTTGTCGTCAACCAGGATGAATGCGGGGAAGTCCTCTACGCGGATCTTCCAGATGGCCTCCATGCCCAGTTCGGGATACTCCAGGAGCTCAACGCTCTTGATGGAGTTCTGGGCCAGGATGGCGGCGGGGCCGCCGATGGAGCCCAGATAGAAGCCGCCGTGCTTCTTGCATGCGTCGGTCACCTGCTTCGAACGGTTGCCCTTGGCAATCATCACCATGGAGCCGCCGGCAGCCTGGAACTGGTCAACATACGGGTCCATACGGCCTGCGGTTGTGGGACCGAAAGAGCCTGAGGGCATGCCTTCCGGAGTCTTGGCGGGACCGGCGTAGTAGATGGGATGGTCCTTGAGGTACTGGGGCATCTCCTCTCCGCGGTCCAGACGCTCCTTGATCTTGGCGTGGGCTATGTCGCGGCCCACAATGATGGTGCCGTTCAGCGACAGGCGGGTCGATACGGGGTATTTGGTCAGCTCTTTGAGGATTTCGGGCATGGGACGGTCAAGGTCGATTTTCACTACCTCGCCCTCGCCGGCATTGCGCATGCTCTCGGGAATCAGTTCGCCGGGGTTGGCGTCAAGCTTTTCGATCCACAGGCCTTCGCGGTTGATCTTAGCCTTGACGTTGCGGTCGGCGGAGCAGCTCACGCCCAGACCTACGGGGCACGATGCGCCGTGGCGCGGCAGACGGATCACGCGGATGTCGTGGGCGAAGTATTTGCCGCCGAACTGAGCGCCGAGGCCTATCTCCTCGCTGCACTTCTTCAGCTCCTTCTCAAGCTCGATGTCGCGGAAAGCCTGGCCGAACTCGTTGCCTTCGGTGGGCAGGTTGTCGTAGTATTTCACCGAAGCCTTCTTTACGGTCTCGAGGTTCTTCTCGGCCGAAGTGCCGCCGATTACGAAAGCGATGTGGTAGGGAGGGCAGGCTGCTGTGCCCAGGGTCTTCATCTTCTCAACGAGGAAGGGGAGGAGAGTCTTGGGGTTGATCAGGGCCTTGGTCTCCTGATAGAGGTATGTCTTGTTGGCAGAGCCGCCGCCCTTGGCCACGAACAGGAAGTGGTACTCGTCGTCCTCACCGGCGTGGATGTCGATCTGCGCGGGCAGGTTGCAGCCGGTGTTCACCTCGTCGTACATGTTGAGCGGAGCGTTCTGCGAGTAGCGGAGGTTGTCGGTGGTGTAGGTGTCGTACACGCCGCGGCTCAGCTTTTCGGCGTCGTCGCAGCCGGTGAACACATACTGGCCTTTCTCGCCGTGGATGATGGCTGTGCCGGTGTCCTGGCATACGGGCAGCTGGCCCTTGGCGGCCACTTCGGCGTTTCTGAGCATGGTCAGAGCCACATACTTGTCGTTCTCCGAGGCTTCGGGGTCGGTCAGTATCTTGGCCACCATCTGGTTGTGCTCGCGGCGGAGCATGAATGCGTTGTCGTGAGTGGCCTGGCGTGCGAGCACTGTCAGGGCTTCGGGGTCAATCACCAGGAATTCGTGGCCGCCCCAGTTCTCTACTTTCACATAGTCCGATGTGAGCTTGTAGTACTCTGTGGTGTCCGGTCCCAGCGGGAACATGGGCTGGTAGTGGAAGGGTTTGGTTGCCATAGTTGTGCGTTTATGTGCGTTTATGATTTGGTTTACGTTTTTCTTGGTCTGCAAATTTACAAAAAAAACCGTCCAAACATCGCTTTTTTCACGGAAAAAACGAGTACCTTTGTGGCAACCAATACAAATTTTTTCTCCTCTGCTCTCCCTTACTCAGTTCTTAAGACACTTACTTAATCCTCATGAAAACGAAGAGTCTTGTATCTATCAGCGACATCACCGCTGATGAAATGATGAAGCTGTTGCGCGATGCCGCATACTTTGAGCGTCACCCTAACCAGAAAATCCTTGACGGCAAGGTGGTGGCCACTCTGTTCTTCGAGCCTTCAACACGCACCCGTCTCAGCTTCGAGACTGCCGTGAACCGCCTCGGCGGCCGTGTGATTGGCTTCTCCGACGCCAAGTCCACCTCTACATCCAAGGGCGAAACGCTCAAGGACACGGTCAAGATGGTATCCAACTATGTTGACCTCATCGTCATGCGCCACCACCTTGAGGGTGCCGCGCGCTATGCCACCGAGGTTACCGACGTTCCCATCGTCAATGCCGGCGACGGTGCCCACCAGCACCCCTCGCAGACCATGCTCGACCTCTACTCCATCCTCAAGACTCAGGGGCGCCTCGACAACCTGGTGATCACCATGGTCGGCGACTTGAAATACGGCCGCACCGTGCACTCGCTCATCCAGGCCATGCACTACTTCAAGCCCCGCTTCCGCTTCGTGGCCTGCGACGAGCTGCGCATGCCCCGCGAGTACCTCGAGTTCCTCGACGAGAAAGGCATCGAATACGAGGAGTTCACCGATTTCTCGCCCGAAGTCATCAACTCGAGCGACATCATCTACATGACCCGTGTGCAGCGTGAGCGCTTCCCCGACATAGCCGAATACGAGCGCGTCAAGGACCTGTACTCAATCAATGCCGCAATGCTCACCGACGCCAAGCCCAACATGCGCATCCTCCATCCGCTGCCCCGCGTCAACGAGATCAGCAACGACGTGGACAACAACCCCCACGCCTACTATTTCGACCAGGCTCGCAACGGACTCTATGCGCGCCAGGCAATCATCTGCCGCTCGCTCGGCATCGAGGTGCCTTCTGACCAGGATTAACCATCTCTTAACTCTGACACAATGACCAACAGTAAGAAAGAACTCGCAGTCGCCGCCCTGCGCAACGGCACTGTAATCGACCATATCCCCTCCGACGCGCTGTTCACCGCCGTACGCATCCTCGGCCTCGAGAATGCCAAAGGCAGTGTGACCATAGGCATGAACCTCCACTCCAACAAGATCGGTTCCAAGGGCATCATCAAGGTTGCCGACGTGGAGTTCGCCGACGACCTTCTGAACCGAATAGCACTCATAGCCCCGACAGCCGTGGTCAACATCATCCGCGAGTACGAGGTGGTGGAGAAGCGTCCCGTCGTTCTCCACGACACAGTGGTGGGCATAGTGCGCTGCCCCAATCCCAAGTGTATCACCAACAACGAGCCCATGGCCACCAAATTCCACGTGGTGAGCCGCGACCCCATCGCCATCAGCTGCCACTATTGCAGCCATGTGGTGAAAGGCTCTGACGCCGTAACCGAATACTGATTCCATGGCCCACGTTTCATGGAAACCCGGCACGATGGTGTATCCCGCACCGGCCGTGCTGGTGAGCTGCGGTAGCACCTGCGAGACTGCCAACATCTTCACAGTGGCCTGGACGGGGACCATCTGCACCAATCCCGCCATGCTCAGCATATCGGTGCGCCCCGAACGCCACTCTTACGACATCATCCGTCGCGAGATGCAGTTCACCGTGTGTCTGACCACCTCCACTATGGCGCGTGCCACCGACTGGTGCGGCGTGCGCTCCGGGCGTCAGTACGACAAGTGGAAGGAGACTGGACTCACACCTGTCCCCGGTGTGAACAACTCGTGCTTCTATGTCGCCGAGTCGCCGCTGGCCATCGAGTGCCGTGTGTCGGATGTCATTGAGCTCGGCAGCCACCACATGTTCATTGCCCAGGTGCTCGGTGTCCTGGCCGACGACCGCTACATCGACCCCGATACGGGCGCTTTCGACCTCGAAGCCGCCGACCTCATGGCTTACAGCCACGGCGCATACTATGCCCTGGGCGAACGCCTGGGCCGATTCGGCTTCTCGGTGATGAAGCCGTCAACCAAAGCACGTCAGAAGTGAGCGCCCCCAGTCCGCGTCCCCTCGAGCTCCTCGCGCCGGCACGTGACCGCGAAACAGCCGTCGCCGCCATCGACTGTGGCGCCGACGCTGTCTACATAGGCGGTCCGCACCATGGCGCCCGCGCCGCCGCGTCCAATTCCATCGAGGATATCCGCTTTGTTTGTCAGTACGCTCACCGTTTCCGCGCCAAGGTGTATGTGACGCTCAACACTCTCATCTACGATAACGAGATCGACGACGTGCGCCGCGCCGTCGCCGACCTTCATGCCGCCGGTGTCGACGCTCTTATCGTTCAGGATCTGGGTCTCCTGCGCATGGATCTGCCTCCAATTCCGCTGCACGCTTCCACACAGTGCGACACCCGAACCCCCGGGCGTGCCCGTTTCCTCGAGCAGCTCGGCATGGACTGCATAGTCCTTCCGCGCGAGATGTCGCTTGACGAAATCCGCTCCGTGGCCGATGCAGTGTCGGTGCGCCTCGAGGGATTTGTCCACGGCGCCCTCTGCGTGTGCTACAGCGGCGACTGCCGAGCCAGTCTGCTCAACGGCGGCCGCTCTGCCAACCGGGGTGAGTGCGCGCAGATTTGCCGCCTGCCGTACAATCTGACCGATGCGTCAGGGCGTGTCATCGTGGCCAATCGCCACCTCCTGTCGCTCAAGGACTTGAACCGCCTTGACCGCCTCGCCGACATGGCCGATGCCGGAATTTCATCGTTCAAGATCGAGGGGCGCCTGAAGAGCCGTCTCTATGTGATGAACACCGTGCTTGCTTATTCACGCGCCCTCGATGCAGTCTGCGCCGCTAACCCCGACAAATATTGCCGCGCATCGGTGGGACGTGTCAACGCCGACTTTGAACCCGATGTGAATCTGTCCTTCAATCGCGGATTCACCCCTTACTATATAGACGGACGGCAGTCCATACGTCCGGCTTCGCTGTCGCAGCCGCTCACACCCAAGTGGGCGGGAGCGCCGGTGGGCCGTGTCAAGGCTGTCCGTGGCCGACAGCTCACAGTCGACTCAAAGGCTGTGTTCCAGCCCGGCGACGGCCTGTCGTATTTCGACGCCGACGGCCGTTTCTGCGGCTTCCGTGTGAACACCGTCAACGGCAATGTCCTCGGACTGTCGGCTCCTGTTGCCATCAAGCCCGGCACGCACATCTTCCGAAACTACAACAAGGCATTTGAAGACCGCCTCAACGCCTCGCGCACGGAGCGCCGCATACCTGTGTCGATGACGCTGCGCAGCATACCCGGCGGCATAGCCTTGGCTATGTCGTGCGCCCGCGGATGCCGGGTGGAGAGCACCGTGCAGTGCAATCTCGATGCTGCCCGCACCCCGCAGCTTCAGGCGCGCCGCAATGCCCTGTCCAAACTCGGTGACACGGTCTATATCCTTGACAATTACACAGATGACCTTGGCGATGTGTTTGTCCCTGCCTCTGTGCTTTCGGCTTTGCGCCGTCGCACCGTGGCTATGCTCGACCATGCAGCCGAGGCCACACGAATCCCGGCTCGGCGCAGTCCCGAACAGGCCGATGCGGTCTGGCCCGAAGGCGACTCGCTGTCGTTCCACAGCAATGTTTCAAACCGGCTGGCTTCGCAACTTTACCGCGACCATGGCGTCAAGAGCATAGAGGCCGCACTGGAGGTGGCACCCCCGTCGCCCGAGCAGGAGACGCGTGTAATGTCCTCGCGTTTCTGCCTGCGCCGCGAGCTGGGGGCCTGCCTGCGCACACCTTCCGGCTCCAAGCTCCCGCGCGAACTCTATCTCGACCAAGCCGACGGCCGCATACGGCGCATGCGAATCGACTGCGACTGTGCCAACTGCATTATGCACCTAACAGCTCTCCCCGCCGATAAATCCTCCAAGAAATGAAAAAACTATTCGCACTCCTGGCTTCCGCAGCCTTATTTGCCACAGCCTATGCCGCTACCCCGCAGGTGGTTGCACACCGTGGCTTTTGGAAAACGCCCGGCTCGGCGCAGAACTCGCTCCGCGCCCTCCAGCTGGCCGACTCAATCCATGCCTATGGCTCGGAATTCGACCTCTGGATCACTGCCGACGACCATATTATCGCCAACCACGATGTGACTGTCGGCGACATGGTGGTGGAGAATTCCACCCTCGCCCAGCTCCAGTCCGTGCCCCTTGCCAACGGCGAGGTTCGTCCCACCCTTGAGCAGTATCTTGATGCCGCAAAGCCGATGGACACACGTCTCATCATCGAAATCAAACCCCATCAGAATAAGCAGCAGGAGGCCAAACTCGTTACGCGCACCATTGCCGAGGTTGCCAAGCGCGGCTTGCAGGAGCGCGCGGAGTACATCACATTCTCGCCCGAAGCCCTCCGCCGGCTCATAGCCGAGGTTCCCGCCGGCACGCCCGTCTACTACCTCTCAGGCAATATGTCGCCCGACGAACTCAAGGCCGTCGGAGCTGCCGGCGCCGACTACCACATCAGCGCCTTCCGCAAGCATCCCACATGGATCGACGACCTTCATCGTCTCGGCCTTAAGGTCAATGTTTGGACGGTTGACAAGCCCGGCGACTTGATCTGGTGCATAGACCGCGGTGTGGATTTCATCACCACCAACATGCCCACTCTTGCCCGCACACTGATAGTCACCACGCCTGAGCGCTGACCCTCTCGCACCCCGGTTCGGGGGCAAGTCAGACGTTTTTTTCCGGATATTGAAATTCTGTTACATCACGGCTACAATTTCCATGGTAGTCGTGATGCTCTTGTTTTTTGTGCAATAATAATGTGTGGATTAACCGTTTTATTAGTAATTTTGCATCTTGGATAGTGCTTTTTCTCGCATATCATACACAAAACCATTATAAACCAATCATTTTTTCCGCATGACTAAGAAGCTTTATTCTGCGGCTTTGCTTCCCTCTGTGGCCTTTATGGCCATGGCGCTCGTCTCCTGCCACGAGGACATGAATCCTTGGGCCGGCGATTCGCAGGGCAGCATAGCCCCCGCAGTGGCGCTCAACACCGATGTGCTGAGTGCCCGCAAGGCATCTGCGCAGTCCAGAAGCGGTGCCGATGTTTCGGTCAACGACCTGAGTCTGGTCATCACTTCGACCGACGGCACCTACTCGCACACCTGGACCTCTGTGGCTGACTTCGATCCTTCAACCAAGTTCCCCGTGGGCGGTTACAAGGTGGAAGCCGTTTACGGCGATGTCTCCAAAGAGGGCTTTGAATGCCCCGCTTACTATGGATCCACCGACGTGGCCGTTCGCGAAAACGAAACAACCCAGGTGTCGCTCACTGCCACTCTCGCCAATGCCATGGTGAGCGTGGACTACACCGACGCATTCCGCAAGTACATGGTGGAGTACGACGCCAATCTGCACAGCACGGGCGGCCAGTACATCTACTATGCCCAGAGCGAAGACCGTCCGGCCTACATCGCTCCCGGCGAGATAACCATGAACGTATGGTTCAAGAAGCCCGGCGGACAGTCGGCCACTCTCCAGGTGGCCAAGTTCAACGCCCAGGCACGCCACCACTACCACATGACCATCGACCTCAACAACGGCAACGGCGGCGGCGATGCTGTCCTTGTCATTGTCTTCGATGAGTCGCTTGACCGCGAGGATGTGCGCATCGAGCTCTCCGACGAGCTCATGAACATGCCCGCTCCCACAGTGGAGGGAGTAGGCGACCTCAAGAACGGCAGCGCCTTCACCCACATCGTGGGCGACTCCTGGAGCACGCCCCTCAAGGCCGACATCGTTGCCAAGGGCGGCATCGAGAGCGTGGTGCTGACCACCTCGTCCAAGTCGCTAACCGACCAGGGCTGGCCCGCAGAAATCGACCTGATGAAGGCTGACGCCGTGATGCAGGCACGTCTCAAGCAGCTCGGTTTCAGCTGCCTCGGCCTGTGGTCAAATCCCGGCACAATGGCTGTGCTTGACTTCACCAAACTCATGGAGGCCCTCAAGAACGACGCCGCTCCCAACAACTTCACCGTGCTCGTGACCGATGCCATGGGCAAGGTGTCGGAGCCGTTCTCGTTTGCTGTCAACACCTCCGAGATGCTGCTGGCGCTTTCCAATCCTTCGACTCTCGCGGTCGGCGCCAAGGACCTCTCGTTTGATCTGAACTACAACGGCAGCGATGCCAAGTCGGTGGCATTCCAGTATCAGAATGACCGCGGCACCTGGACCACACTGCCTGTAACCGCAGTCACCGCCTCCGACGACGCCACCAAATACCGCGTCTCTGTGACCGTGCCTTCCGACAGCCGCAACCTGACCATCCGTGCCATATCCGGTTCTGTAACGAGCCAGAGCATGACTGTCAACCGCACAGCGCCGTCCTACTCTGCCTCTGTGGCTGAAGCCGACGTATGGGCCAACAAGGCCACCATCGCCCTTGCCTCTGACGCTGTCGACGCTTCGGTGCTGGCTGCCTCGGCCACTGTCTATGTGAGCACCGACGGCACCAACTTCACCGCCAAGAGCGCAACCGTTGCCGGCAACCGCCTCACCTTAACAGGGCTCAATCCCGGCACCGCATACACAGTCCGTGTGTCAGTGACCGGCAATGCCGACCAGAGCTGCGCCCCCGTGTCGTTCACCACCGAGGCTGCCCTCGGCGTGCCCAACGGCGACTTTGAGCAGCTCTCGCAGTCTCTCTCCGAGTCGGGAATGTACCAGGGCGGCAAGTGGTCGATCTCCGCAGGCATCAACTACCAAAGCAAGGTTTCTTACACCATTTCTGAACCCACCGGCTGGGCTTCGGTCAACAAGAAGACCACTTCGGGCACCACGCGCAACTCGTGGTTCGTGGTTCCCTCCACCTTCAATTCGTCGCTCTCCTATTCGTCGACTGTGCCTGCCATCCATGTGATAGGCATCGGCGGCGGCACTGAGACTCCCGATTCCTACAAGGGCTTCACTGCCCACAGCGGTTCCAACGCCATGGTGATCCGCAACGTGGCCTGGGATCCCGCAGGATCTGTTCCCGGAGTGTGGAAAAAGGAATTTGCCGGTTCCGACGAATACTACAACCACACCACGCCCACCATCTCGCAGGTTTCGGCCGGCAAGCTCTTCCTCGGCAGCTATTCATACAGCGGAGGCACCGAGTCTTACAACGAAGGCACATCCTTCGTGTCGCGCCCCGCAGCGCTGTCAGGATGGTACACCTACACCCAGGATCCCAACGACCCCAACGAGCATGGCAAGGTGGTTGTGGAGCTGCTCAATGGCTCGACAGTCATAGCCTCCGGCTCCGCACAGCTGTCGGCCAAGTCGGCCTATGCGCAGTTCAACGTGCCTCTGACCTATGTTGCCAATGCGCCCAAGGCCACCTCGCTCCGCATCATGTTCACGTCGAGCTCGCATGCTTCGACGTCGCAGGCTGCCGAGGCGCAAGCCATCAAGGTCTCCGAGTTCAAGCAGCGCTATGAGAGCGCCAAGCACGGCGCCACTCTCGTAGTTGACCAGCTTACATTCGCTTATTGATTTGACTAAATTTATAATCCGAAAAATTATGAAATCCAAAATACTTTGGCTTTTCGCTGCGGTCCTCTCGATGTCGCTCCTGACATCGTGCCATGACGACGCCACCGTCAAGCCTGTAACGGAGGGCGATGGCACGGTCAACCTCCGCTCGCTCGCCGTCGAGGTTGACAATGCCGAGAAGGTCATCGCCTCAAGCCGTGCCAATATCGATCTCTCAGACTTCGTAGTCCAGATTTTCAATGCCTCCAACCAGAAGGTGGCCCAGTGGACTTATGCCTCGATGCCCGAGGTGTTCACTCTCGCCGCCGGCGCCTATCGTGTGCATGTCTACAGCCACGATGTCAAGAAGGCCGAGTGGGAGCATCCCTACTTTGTCGGCGACCGCGAGTTCACTGTGGTGAGCGACAAAATCACCGACATAGGCATCGTAACCTGCAAACTGGCCAACATCAAGGTGTCCATCCGCTACACCGCCGAGCTCCGCAAGTACATGGGCGACGACTGCAAGGTGACCGTGATCGCCAATGACGAAGGTCGCCTCGAGTTCCTCCCCGACGAGGTCCGCTCGGGCTATTTCGCCGCTCTCGAAGGCAGCTCAACCCTGGTGGCTGAGTTCACCGGCACAGTCGGCGGCCACATGGAGTCGCTGCGTCACGTCTGCGCCGATGTTGCCGCAGGCCAGCACCGCATCATCACCTTCAAGCTCCGCAAGTCCGACCAGGGCAATCCTGACGAGGACGGTTACATCGACATTGACGGAGGCGTTGTGCTCGACGCCTCGACCCAGGACGAGGACCTCACCGGCAATGTGAACGTAGGCGAGGACAACCTCGGCGACGAGGACCGTCCCGGCGGTGAGGAAGGCGGCGGCGAAGAGCCCGGCCCCGGTCCTGACCAGCCCGAAGAGCCCGATGTGAATGCTCCTTACTTCGTTGCCGAAGGTGCCGATTTCGACAACCCGGCCAACCCTGTAAGCGACCATGTGGTGGTTTACATCCATGCCCCCAACGGCCTTGCCCACCTGGTGGTGAACATCGAGTCGGACAATGCCAACTTCATCGCATCGGCAGGCGAGCTCCTTCCGCTCACCTTCGACCTCGCATATCCCGGCGAGTCGGGCGAAGCTCTGGCTTCCATCGGTCTGCCCGTGGGCAACGATGTCATCGACAAGACCGAGGTGCCCTTCGACATCTCGCAGCTGGTTCCGCTTCTCAATGCCTTCCCCGGCACCCACAGTTTCACCATCTCGGTTACTGACAACAAGCAGTTGCAGCTTGTCAAGACTCTACGCATCAAGTCTTAACCCAGCATAGTACAATCACACAATGAAAAAGAACATCAAATCATTAGCCGCCGCCACGCTGGCACTCGTAGCCTCTTCGGCGGTGCTCACGGGTTGCGCCGACGACCGTTCGGCTTTTTCCGGCGAGGGCGTTCTGCAGATTTCGGCTACGGTTAAGTCTGACGTGCAGGTGAGCTCGCGTGCCGCCGCTGAGGACGAGCTCGGCAGCAAGGCCATCATCTGGATCTCCAACTCCAAAGGCGCCGTGCGCAAGTATCAGGGTCTGGAAAACGTGCCCGCATCCGGCATAGCCCTTCTCTCTGACCACTATGTGGCCGAGGCATGGACAGGCGACTCTGTCTCTGCTTCGTTCTCCGACCGCTGGTTCAAAGGCCGCGAGGAGTTCGACATCACCAACGGCAACGTGACTCGCGTCAATATCAACTGTCGCATCGCCAACACTGTCGCTTCGGTTGTGTACGGTGAAGGCGTCACCGATCTCATCTCTGACTTCTCCATGACCGTGGGCCACAAGCGCGGCGAACTCCGTTTCGAAGGCCTCGACTCGCGCAAGGGCTACTTCATGATGCCTTCCTCCGACCACAATCTCCAGTGGAATCTCGAGGGCAAACTCGCCAACGGCACCATCTACACCCGCTCGGGCGTCATCGAGAATGTGAAACCCGCCACAGAGTATGTTATCCACGTGGGCTACAATCCCACCGGTAGCGGCGACGACACCGGCGGCGGTTACTTCACCATCGAGATTGACGAACGCACCATCGACGTGGCAGAGGATGTTGAAATCACTCTCGCTCCGCAGTTCGAGGGTTACGGTTTCGACATCACCAAGCCTGTCCTCGGCGATGTGGGCAACGTGGGCCGCAAATCGGTTATCGTCAATGCCGTCGGCCGTCTGTCGGCAATGGAGCTCCGCAGCTCCATGCTCACGCCCATTCTTGGCGGCGAGGATGTAAATCTGTTCGCCATGTCGGACGGTGTGGCCGCCACTCTCCAGAACGGCGGTGTCACCTACACATATACTTATGACGAGACTGCCGATGCTTCGCAGCTCAAGCTCAACCTTGAGGAGTCGCTCCTCAACTCTCTCGCCGAAGGCGACCACACGCTCACAATGACTGCCACCGACTCCTACGGCAAGACCACCTCCAAGGATCTGGTCATCTCGCCCTCGTCGGCAGCAGCACGCGTGGAAGAGGTGGTGCCCACCGATGTATGGGCCCGTCACGCCACTGTCCACGGTCTCATCCTCAAGGCTTCGGCCGAGAACCCCGGCATATCTTACCGCCGTGTCGGCGACACCGCCTGGACACCGGCCAAGGTCACTGTGTCGGGTTCGGAAATGTCAGCCGTGATCACTGGTCTGACCCCGGCCACGGCTTATGAGATCACAGCTACTGCCGGTGGCATTGTTTCGGGTCCTGCCCGCACATTCACCACAGAGGCCGCCACACAGCTGCCCAATGCCGGCTTTGAAAGCTGGAACACATCCAAGACTCCCTATCTGCTGTACGGCAGCGGCGAGGCCATGTTCTGGGATTCAGGCAACCACGGCTCGTCGACTCTTGGCAAGAACGTGACTGTTCCTGACACCGACCGCAAGCACTCGGGCGAGCGCTCCATCAAGCTCGTCAGCCAGTTCGTAGGCATTGGCTCTCTCGGCAAGTTTGCCGCCGGCAACGTGTTCGTGGGCGAATATTTGGCCACCGAAGGCACCAACGGTGTGCTCGGCTGGGGCCGTCCCTGGGCAAGCCGTCCTGCGGCTCTCAAGGGCTGGATCCACTATACTCCCCAGGCTGTGTCCAACGCTGCTTCTGACAACCCCGCAGGCGTTCAGAAGGGCGACATGGACACGGGCATCATCTACATCGCCATCGTTGATTCGTCTACCAAGGACTACAGCGGCAAGAGCTATCCCGTCATCGTCAACACCAAGACCAAGGAATTCTTCAACCAGAACGATGCCAATGTCATCGCTTACGGCGAGCTGATCCTTGACAAGGCAACCGACGGCGACGCCCTCGTGGAGTTCACCATTCCTCTCGTGTACAAGCGCACCGACATCAAGGCTGCAAACATCATAGTAACCGCCTCTGCGTCGCGCTACGGCGACTATTTCACCGGCGGTCCCTCGGTCATGTACCTTGACGACCTCGAGCTTGTCTACGAATAATCTCTGACAATACCCCCAGGCTCCCCGTGAGCCAATACCAAACAGCGGTGCCCCGACTCAGTCGGCGCACCGCTGCTTTTGTTCTGGATAGCGAACGCTGCCATTACAGCGACATCCCTGTGCCACTCTATGACGATTTGAGCGGTTCCAGCCAATCAACACAGCCCTGTAGGGGCGCTCGGTCTGAGCGTCCGCAATGTTGTCATGTTTGTATGCAAAGCCTGTATTGCCGTACACCAATGAATATCTTCACAACGCATCCATTGCGAATTGCACAAAAAAATAAAAAGGAACTGCTCACGCAGTTCCTTTTTATGGGTTTCCAATAGGTACAATTTCTAAGGTAAAAAAGATTGTTTTTAGGTTTGCGATACAAAGGTAGGCCTAATGTGGCATTGTGCCAAACTTTTTTATATGTTATAAAGCATGTTTTTTCGGCATACTTTGCTCGCCGCTCCTTTTGACTTTGTGTACTCTATTGTTATATAGTCAGTTACCGTGGCGAATGAGCTATGTGTAGAAAATAACTCACGGTTGTTAAAATACGTAAAATTATAAATTCCCGCTTTCAAATTGCTCAATTCGCATGTTTTTGCCGTCGAAAACTCCGTAAGTGAACCGGTTCAGACAGTCACCGATGCAGATGTAGCGGGCTTGGCTTCCCGGCACCGGGCAATCAGCTACGATGTGCCGATGGCCCATGACGAAGTAGTCTACCTCGGGATGTTTGCGGGCGTAGTCTATGGCAAACTGCATCTGGTGCTCCTTTGTGTCGCCAAGATATTCCTGTGGCGCGTTTACGCGCTTCACGCGATTGTGCCCGCTCCACCACAGTCCGAAGCCCATGAGCCATCGCGGATGCAGTGCCGCGCCGATACGACGCGCCCCCTCGTTGCGGAAGAAGCTGCGCAGTGCTCGGAACGATGCCGGTATGGGACCCATGCCGTCGCCGTGCGACATCACGAACACGCGGCCGTCCAGTTCCTGCTCGAGCATGGTGTCTACCACCCGCACTCCTAGTTCGCTCTCCAGATAGCCCCGGGTCCACATGTCGTGGTTGCCCTTGAACCAGTACACGGGTATACCGGCATCGGTAAGCCGTGCCACCTCGCCGAAGAAGCGAGAGAAGCCTTTGGGCACCACGTGGCGGTATTCGAACCAGAAGTCAACCATGTCGCCGAGCATGTATATGGCGCGGGCATCGCGTTCCATCATGCGCAGCATGGCCACCACGCGCTCCTCGTGGGCGCGCGGGTCGGCGACATAGCGTGCGCCAAGGTGGGCGTCGCTCAGGAAGTAGTATTTGGTCCGTTCAGCCATTGTAGGTGGGGTGGGGTGTTTGGGCGGCATCAAAGGAAACCCAGTTCCAGCTTGGCTTCCTCGCTCATCATGTCCTTGGTCCATTCGGGCTCAAAGACTATGTTTATGTTCACATTCTTGATGCCGTCGATGGTCTCAAGCTTAAGACGCGCGTCCTCCACGATGAAGTCGGCGGCGGGGCAGTTGGGCGCTGTCAGAGTCATGTCTATGTCCAGGTCGCCGTCGTCCTTGACGTCTATCTTGTATATGAGGCCGAGCGAATAGATGTCGACCGGTATCTCCGGGTCGAACACTGTCCGCAGCAGCTCAACCACTTTTTCTTCAATTTTCAGTTTGTCTTCTGCTGTCATTGGGGTTCTTTGTTTGTTGCAAAGATAACGATTTTTTGACGCATTGCTCTGTTTTTTCCAAAAAATCCTTACCTTTGCCGCAAGCGGGGCTCCCTGACTGAGGCGTTCTCTCCGCTCCGCAACCATATTTACCCTCCTAACAAAAATCACTTCTATGAAACGTATCTCGCTCATTGTGGCCTCGTTGATGCTTGCCGTCTGCGCCGCCATACCTGCCAGCGCCCAGTTCCGCATCGGCCCTCGTCTGGGCATGCAGGTCAATTCGCTCCATTTCAACCAGGACCTCTTCGACTCCAACAACCGCTACGGCTTCACCGGCGGTCTGCAGGTGGAGTTCATGATTCCGTCCGTGCAGTTTGGCCTTGACGCATCGGTGATGTATGTTCGCCGCAATTCCCAGTTCATGGCCGAATACGCCGGACAGTCCGGCGAGGTTGTTGATGTGAACCGCGACTACATCGACATTCCCATCAACCTTAAGTGGAAAATCGGTGTGCCCCTGATTGGCAGCTTTGTGAAGCCCTATGTGTTCACCGGACCCGATTTCGCCGTCCTCACCTCGCGCAAGGCCATCTCAGAGGCATGGCGTTCGAAGAAGTTCGATGTGGCATGGAACTTCGGTTTCGGCCTCGAGTTCCTCAAGCATCTTCAGATAGGCGCCAGCTACGGCCTGGGCATGTCAAAGGCCGCCGAGCTTGTAGGCGCCACCTCAGGCAAGCAGGACATCGAAGGCAAAAACCGCTTCTGGACCGTCACCGCCGCCTACCTCTTCTGACCCGCGGCCATCAAATCCATACCACGAGGGGCACCCCGTAACAGGGATGCCCCTCGTCATGTAGTTGCTCTATCAGGTCTAAAATTTCACGGAACTGGGCCTGTCGTACATAGCGTCTGAAAATAAATTTTCAGCTGATTTTGTTCAGTAAATACACTGTATTGGATAAAAAAGTGGGTTTTTTATCCAATACAGTGTATTTAGTGGATAAAAAGGGGCGATTTACGACGGTTGTCTGAGATGCGTCGAATGCGAAAGAGGATGCGAAAGAGGCCGTGTCAGGGGATAAATGACACGGCCTCTTGGCTAATTTTTTCCGGAGCTGGATGTAGGCAGGCGGCTACTTGGCGGTGCTGCGCAGGGTGTAGTCGCGGTCGCCGATTTCGCAGCTCATAAGTCCGTTTTTAACCTTGATGTCCTCTATGCGCTGGTAGCGGGCATAGTAGGCTTGCAGCATTGGTGTGATTTTGGCCTTCATGGCGGCGGCGATTGCGGGTTTCAGTCGCTCTATCTGCGGGGCCTGTGTGCCCGTGATCAGGTTCTCGGAGTATGCCACTGTCTGCGGGTCGATGTTCACATTGAGAGTGGACGGGTCGAGCGACATCACCACTTCGTCATTGTCGTCAAAATGGTATACACCGCTGATCACTGCTGTGCCGGCCACGCTCATTTCGTAGGGCGCTACGATTGTAGAGTCGAAAGGAACGGCCTCGGTAAGCGAAAGGTCCGATGCAACTTCCACTGTGCCCTGGCTGTTGTCGCCTTCAACGGGTATGAATGTCATGCGGGTGGTTATCATGGAATTGGCAGTGGTGCCGGCAGGTGTGCCTTGATCTTCGGGGGCGAACTGCGACGGGCTTCCGGCCCATGTGCCTGCTATGTCGGCTTGTTTCTCACATGCTGTAAGGCCCGTAATCAGGGCCATAGCCATTGAGGCGATGATTATCTTTGTTCGTAACATGGTTGTTTATGGATATTTATATGTTATATACATTTAACAACCTGCATGCGTAATTGTTTCCCGGCAGGCGGTTCTTACCGCTGGTTCTCAGGAAGCGACGACGCAATCGACTCGCGCGATTCTTCCATCAGGCGCGCCATGTCGTGGTGGCAGCCTTCGGCTGGCGCTATGGGTCGGTGAATGGTGAGGGTTATGTGGCCGGGCATGGGCACCATTTTGGTTATGGGCATGATGGCGTACGAGCCGTCGATGGTGACGGGCACCACGGGCAGGTCGAACTCCTCGGCCAGCATATATGCTCCGCGGCGGAAGCGGCCCAGGCGTCCGGTGGCGGTACGTGTGCCCTCGGGGAACACCACAACGCTCATGCCGCCGGCCAGCTGTTTCTCGGCCTGCTCCATGGTGTGGCGGATGGCTGTGGGGCTTGACTTGTCAACGTAGATGTGTCCGGCGCGTTTGCAGGCATAGCCCACCAGGGGAATTTTCTCGAGGCTCTTCTTCATCATCCACTTGAAGTTATGGCCCAGCCAGCCGTAGACGGCGAAGATGTCGTATGCGCCCTGATGGTTGGCCACGAACACATACGACTGCTTCGGGTCAACATTCTCCTTGCCTTTCACGCTCACTGTCACCAGCGTGAGCCATGCCATAAGCTTGGCCCACACCATGGCGGGATAGTATCCCCACCAGCGTCCGCCGAAGCAAATCGAGCCGGTCATCACCGTCAAGGCCGTTATGGCGGTTATGACTATCATCAGCGGTGCCATGATGCAAATCTGGTATATGCGGTACAGTATCAGCGTCGGAGTGTTCATGTTTCGGATTTTTCGTTGAGCTTTGATGAGAGCAAAGGTACAAATTTACGTCCTCGTCCACAATAGCAACGGCAACTTTCTCAGGCTCCTTGGCCCGAAAAAGTTGCCGCTGTCAGTTCTTATAGCCTTAGGTTCACTCTGCCTTCAGCGCGCGGATGGCGCCATCGTAGTCAGGCTCGTTGGTGATTTCTTCCACCAGGTCGGAGTAGATCACGCGGCGTTCCTCGTCCAGCACCAGCACGGCGCGGGCAAGCAGTCCGGCCAGGGGTCCGTCAACGAGCAGAAGACCGTATTTCTGCGAGAACAGCGGGCTGCGGAAGGCCGAGGCCACCACCACGTTCTCGATGCCGTTGGCGGTGCAGAAGCGCTGGCCGGCGAACGGAAGGTCCATCGACACGCAGATCACCACGGTGTTGTCCATCTTGGCGGCTTCCTCGTTGAAGCGGCGCACACTTGCGGCGCACACAGGGGTGTCAAGGCTTGGGAACACGTTCAGCACCACGCGCTTGTTCCTGAAATCCAGGCACTGTATCTCTTTAAGATTGATGTCTACTAAGTTGTAACACGGAGCTTTTTCACCCACTGCAGGGATGGTGCCGTAAGTGTGGCACGGTGTGCCTTTGAAGTATACGGTCTGCATAGTTGTTTTTATTGTTGGATGGTTTTGACTGTTATTCTTGTTTTACTGATGCTCAGTTGCAGAGCATCATTTTCTGTATAACAATCATGGGCAGCTCTTTGTTGTATGCAGTCTGTAAATCCCTGACCACGCCGTCGCTGTCGCAGAAGATTATGGTGGGGAAGGCGTTCACGCCGCAGTCGCGCACCAGGCTGCGGGCATTGACCAGCACGGTCTCGCCCTCTCTGACGCCGCCGGTTATGCCCTCCCGGGCGTCGCCGGGATTGCTTGCGTAGGCGTAGACTATGTCAAACTCCTGGGGCGACTCCATGCGGGCTGATCTTACTGCGGCCACAGTCTCGGCCGCGCTCTCCACTTTGGGGTCAAGGAACACTATTGCCGTGGGCTGGCTCATGGCTTCGCCGTGATGGTGTATGTAACGCTCGCCTCCGGCAGTCTGTGCGGCAAACTCCGGCAGAGCCTGCCCTACGAGGCTCTCAACCCTGAAGTTGGATGTCCTGAACTTCTCGAACACTTCGGGATGGCGCTCCATCAGCATCTGTTCGTTCACATCGAGGCATGCCGCTTCCGCCGCCCATTCGAACTTGGCGTCGACGGTCTGCTCCGAAATTGACGCCGGATTGTATACCAACGACATGGCCGTAGGCAGCATGCCGCGGGCGCTGTCAAGAGTATAGTCAAATTCCAGGGCGTCGTATCCCTTTATCTGTTGGCGCCCGCTCACGCTCACGCTTCCGTCCTTCTTGCGGACGGTGACGGTATAGGCGCTGTCGGTGGCCATCTCTCTGAAGCGTTCGCTCAGGTACGGCGGCAGCAGTTCCACGAACTGGGCCTGGTTCTGCACGCCGCGGCCTATGTGGAAGGGCACGCTGTCCTCAGCCGCATGGTATTCCTGCAGCTTCAGGTCGCGGTAGCGGTAATGGCTCCCTTTGCCATAGGCGGCGAAGCCCACCGACTCGCCTTTGGGACGCGGCAGGCGCCACTCCACCATATACTCGCAGGGTGCGTATCGGTCGGCGTTGGCACTGTTCTCTTCAAGAGTGAGAGTGTAGGTCACAGGTTCGGCCGATGACGGGAGCATCACTTCGTACTCCACCTTTGCGCTTGCGCATTTAACGGCGGCAAGCGCATCCGCCACTTTCAGCAGCTCCGATTTGTCGCTGCCGGAAGACGTCTGCGCTTGCGCAAGTTGGTTGCTGTTCATGCCTGCGAGGATTGCGGCCGCAACCATCAGTATGTTGCCTTTTTTCATAATGTGTGATGTGTGTCGGTTTGCCGGCGGTCTTTTTAGGTCAGCGCCGTCGGCGATCTTCGGTATTTAAGCACTTTAACTTAAAACACACATCCCGGGGCTTATGTTCACACACCGGATGCCGGTTCCAGCGATATCAGTGCGCCGGTCACGGGCGAGAACACAGCGCTCATCGGAGCCTTTTTGTCGGTGAACAGGCCTGGCTCTATGCCGAAGGTGCAGCCCATCTGTGCCAGCTCCACGGTCCAGCTGCCAATCTGACGGCCGTTGTAGCTCACGCTTATCTCGGCAGTGCCGGGGATGTTGTAGGCCACGCCGCCTTTCGGAAACTTCTTCTCCTCGCCTTTCTCGTTGACGGGCAGTTTGCCCTTGGCCACCTCTTTGATGCTCACGCTCAGGGGTATGCCTGTCAGGTCGTTGATGTCTACAACTCCGTCCACGGGCGACACGCGGGCCACCACAGTGTCGGCTACCTCGTGGTCGCCGGGCATGAAGCTGAATGTCTGCACATCGGTCTGTGTCAGGCGAGTGCCTGCAAACATAGCTGTCAGCGCATTCTCCTGTGCGTCGAGGGCGTTGAGGGCCACCTTGAGGGCGCCGCCGTCGGCGGGCATGTTCTCTGACGAGCCGCTGATCAGGTCGTTGCGCTGTTCGCGCAGCTCGAATATGCGCTGTGCGGCCAGCTCGGCTTTCTTCGACAGCGATGTGCTGCGGGTCATGTCGAGGGTCACGGCCTGGCGTGCGGCCTCGGTCTCAAGCGGCGAAACAGGTGCGGGTACGGCTTTGGGAAGCTCGGGACGGCCCGGCTCGGCGGGCTCGGCAATGTTGATGCCTAAGGGCACTTCGCCGTCGGTGAGGAACATTGACACGTTGGCGCCGTTCTTGAACTGCGCCAGCCAGCGGTTGTCGGGGTTGCCCACGCCGCGGGTGTTGAGTATCACCTCCTTCACTGTCACGGTCTCCGATGCCTGCTTCACGGCGTCCTTGATGCCCAGGTGGCGGTTGGCGTAGTTGGCAAACTCACCGGGAGTGGACACTGTGCGCTCGGTGACCACGGTTATGTCCACCATGGTGTTGGGCAGTGAGTAAATCAGTCCGTATTCGTTGGCTTTGTTGGCGGTGAGGCGCTGGCTGCTCTGTGCGGAGGCACCGACAGGGCACAGTCCCACCACGGCAGCGGCAATGGCGCTCACGGCAACGGTTGTTCCTATTTTCTTCATATCGTGGTTGTTGTGTGTTTTTTTATTCCTGTATCGATACAATGGCACGGCCTATGTTTTCGGCTATGTCGCTTGCGGTTGTTCCATAGTCGCCGTGGTCAGCGGCTGCAATCTCGCCGGCTACGCCGTGCACATAGCAGCCTATGATGGTGGCTTTTTCGGGCTTGAAGCCCTGGGCCATCAGCCCGGTGAGGACGCCGGTGAGCACGTCGCCGCTGCCTCCGGTAGCCATGGCGGGTGTGCCCGATGAGTTGAAGAACACTTTACCGTCGGGACGCACCACGGCTGTGAAGTGGCCTTTCAGCACTATGATCACGCGGTGGAAGTGCGCCACCTGGATGGCCTTCTGCAGTCGGGCACAGGTACTGGTCTGCTCTCCGAACATGCGGTCGAACTCGCCGGGATGCGGAGTCAGCACCGAAAGCACGGGCAGGTAGTTCATCAGCGCCGGTTTCTTGGCCATGCAGTTGAGGGCGTCGGCATCGAGGACCACGGGCTTGTTGAGGGCGAATCGGGCCTTGAGCATGTGTTCCAGGGCGTCGACGGTTGCGTCGGAAGTGCCTATGCCGGGGCCCATGCCCAGGGCTGTGTACTTCTCGGTGCTTGACGGTATGTTGGTGATGCATCGGCCGTTGGCATCGGCATCAAACATGGCGTCGGGCACGGTTATCTGGGCTATGTTGATACCGGAGCGGGAGGAGTGGAGCGTCACCTTGCCGGCGCCGGCTCGCAGCGCGCCTTTGGTGGCGAGCACGGCGGCGCCCATCATGCCTTCGCTGCCGGCGCACAGGAGCGCATGACCGAAATCGGCTTTGGATGCGAATTCTTTCCTGGGCGTCAAGAACGGCTGCACGCTTGATTTCTCAACCAGAAAGTACTGATAGGGCGACTTGCGCATCGCGTTGATGCTCAGGCCAGTGTCGAGCACTTTCCACTCGCCCACGGCTTCCGCGCTCTCGGCGAACATGAATGCCAGGTGCGGTGTGCCGAGCGCCAGGGTGAGGTCGGCGTGTATCATCTGCTCGGTCGATGTGGCTGTGTTCCATTCGGGCATCATGCCGCTTGGCAAGTCGATTGATACGATGGTGGCACCGCTGTAGTTAATGTTTCGGACTATCAGCTGGAAAGGCACCGGCAGTGCATCCGTGAGGCCTGTGCCGAAAAGGCCGTCGATCACCAGGTCGTCGCTGTTCACTTCGGGCCAGCTGAATGACTCTTTGCCGTTGATTTCGTAGAGGCGCACTTTGTCGCTGCACACTTTCAGCAGCTCGTCGCGGCACACTCTGCATTCAGGCGTGAGCTGGTTGCCGATGTTGAAGTGGTAAACGTCTATCCGATAGTCCTGCATGGCCAGCTGGCGGACGGTTGCCAGGGTGTCGGCACCGTTGTTGCCCCAGCCTGCAAAGGCTACTATCTTCTTGCTGTTCAGCCATCTGGAGGTAATCTCAGCCGCTATGGTTTCGGATGAGTTCTCAATCAGGTTGAGCAGGGTTATCTTGTCTTCGTCAAGGGTCTGCTGTTCTATGTTGTGCAGTTGTTCTGCTGTGAATATTTTCATCTTGATTGTCAGATTGTGGTGCGTCATTACACACGCCTGCGCGGTCCGCTTCAGTTCTGGTTTTGATCAGTGCTGCCGCGTACTGCCCGTTGGTGTGAGTTGTGCCGCATAGGGCACTTGTCATTGTTGGATGCAAAGATACAATTTCCCCGCCAATCTTGCCAATCCATCGCACCAAAATCTCACATCCATGCTCCCAAAAAAATTGGAAAACGCATAATGTAGGCCTTAATTGCCTCTGTAAGCCCTCCGTGCCATTCGGCAGAACATAAAAAATGTGGCGCAACCGGTTGGCTGCGCCACATTGTCTATGTCTGTTGGATTGTAGAGTCAGTGTCTACGTTCCTGACCGAGAGGCTGTTGATTAGTCCTCGTTCAGGTTTACACGCTTGAAGTCAACAGCAACAAGACCCTTGTTGGTGCTCTCCAGGTACTGGCCGATGGTAACTTTGGCGTCCTTTACGAACTCCTGCTCCATCAGACAGCTCTCCTTGAAGAACTTGTTGACACGGCCGGTGGCGATGTTCTTGATCATAGCCTCGGGCAGGTTGGCTGCCTTGGCCTCAGCGGTCTCCTTGGCGATGGCCTGGGCCTTGTCGGCCTCCTCACGGGTGAGCCAGCCCTTGGTGATGTTGCTCTCGATGTGGTCCTCGGAGTCAACCAGGTTGGGGTTGATGCCGGCCTTCTTGAGGGCAGCCTCAACAGCCTTCTTAACCTGCTCTTCCTTGGTCTTCTCTACCGCTACATTGTACTCGCTCTCAACGAGGTGGGCGGGAACGCTCTCGCGGTTTACAGCCACGGGGTTCATGGCGGCAACCTGCATGGCAACGTCGCGCATAACCTGGTTGTCAACGTTGGGCTGGTTGAAGCCTACGATGGTCGAAAGCTTGTTGCCGAAGTGGTTGTAAGCAACCACTGATTCAGCCTCGAGGCACTCATAAGCGCCGATTTCGGTCTTCTCACCGGTCTTACCGCTCTCTTCCACTACCAGTTCGGCAACGGTGCGGCCGTCGATGGTGAGGGCCTTCAGCTCTTCAGCGGTCTTCACCTTGTTGGCGATGGCCAGGTCGAGGAGCTTGTTGGTGAGGCCTACGAAGGTTTCGTTCTTGGCCACGAAGTCGGTTTCGCACTTCAGTGCCACGATTGCGGCGAACTGGCCCTCGCTCTTGGCGAGTACGCAGCCCTCGGCAGCCTCGCGGTCTTCACGCTTGGCGGCGATGGCCTTGCCCTTCTGGCGAAGGATTTCTACTGCGGCTTCCATGTCGCCGTTGGTCTCGTTCAGTGCGTTCTTGCAGTCGCTGAGGCCGGCGCTGGTGAGCTTGCGCAGCTTTTTGATGTCTTCAATTGAAACTGCCATTTCTTTATATTGGAGTTTAAGTTGAGGTTTTTGATTTGATTTGTTGTGTCCGCACCGTGATTATTCGGCGGCGGGAGCCTCTGCGGCGGGAGCTTCAGCGGCGGGAGCCTCGGCAGCCTCGGCGGCGGGAGCAGCCTGGGCGGCATCGTTGCGGCGAACGCGGCGACGCTCACGCTTGGGGGCGGCTGCCTCGGCGTTCTCGCCGGCGGCTTCGGCGTCGATTTTCTCTACCTTGCGCTCCTCCAGGCCTTCGGCCATGGCGCTGACCACTGCGTCGAGAACGAGTTCGATTGACTTCGAAGCGTCGTCGTTTGCAGGGATAACGTAGTCCACGTTAGAGGGGTCGCTGTTGGTGTCGACCATTGCGAACACGGGGATGCCCAGACGGTTGGCCTCGGCTACGGCGATGCGCTCCTTCAGCACGTCAACCACGAAGAGGGCTGACGGCAGACGGTTCAGATCGGCGATAGAACCCAGGTTCTTCTCCAGCTTGGCGCGCTGGCGGGTGATCTGCAGCTTCTCGCGCTTCGACAGGTTGTCGAAAGTGCCGTCCTTGGTCATTTTGTCGATGTTGGCCATCTTCTTCACAGCCTTGCGGATGGTGGGGAAGTTGGTCAGCATGCCGCCGGGCCAGCGCTCAATCACGTAGGGCATGTTGATTGACTGGGCCTTGTCGGCGATTACTTGTTTGGCCTGCTTTTTGGTGGCTACGAAGAGCACCTTCTTGCCTGATTTGGCAATGCCCTTGAGGGCGTTGGCTGCCTCCTCAATCTTGGCGGCAGTCTTGTATAAGTCAATGATGTGGATACCGTTGCGCTCCATGAAGATATAGGGCGCCATTGCAGGATTCCATTTTCTTTTGAGGTGACCGAAATGGCAGCCTGCTTCGAGGAGTTGGTCAAATGTGGGATTTGCCATGTTTTCTTTGTGGTTTGTTTACGTTCTTTCTGATTTAACAACCCTCGGGTAGGGAACGTGTCCATCCCGCAGGTTTAGATACTAAACACTCGATTTTGTCTTTTCCTTCCTGCGGCCTCATGCGGCTTGTCGCAAGCCGGAGGACTCCGGAAGGGTGCCTTCACGCCGATACCTTGTCAGGCCGCGGCGTTGCGGCGAGGGGAGAGAGGGGGTGGGGAAGACAAAGCGCGAATGCAGAGTGAACGATTTGTTGATTCGTTGGTCTGCTGATTAACGCTTTGAGAACTGGAAGCGCTTGCGAGCCTTGGGCTGACCGGGCTTCTTACGCTCTACGGCACGCGGGTCGCGAGTCATGAAGCCGTGCTTGCGGAGAACAGACTTGTCCTCGGGGTTGATCTTCACAAGGGCGCGGGCGATGGCCAGACGAAGGGCCTCGGCCTGACCGGTGTAACCGCCGCCGTCCAGGTTCACCTGGATGTCGTACTTCTCGGCAACGTCGAGGGTGGTCAGAGGCTGCTTAACGATGTATTGAAGAATCGAAGAGGGAAAATAAACCTCTAAAGGACGGTGATTGATAACGATTGTGCCGTTGCCTTCTTTCACGATTACGCGGGCTACGGCGGCCTTACGACGTCCTACTGCGTTAACTGTTTCCATGCTTGCGATTATTTCAATTTGTTAATGTCGATGACTTTGGGGTTCTGGGCTGCGTGGGGGTGCTCCGGACCGTTGAACACGTGCATGTTCTCGATCAGGCGACGGCCGAGACGGTTCTTGGGAAGCATGCCCTTCATCACGCGGATGTACAGGGGGTGCATGCCGGGCTTGATGTGCTTGTTGAACGACTTCTTCATCAGCACTTCGGGAGTTGTCTCGCGCTGGCCGCCGGGATAACCGGTGTAGTTCAGGTAGATGCGGTCGGTCATCTTTTTGCCGGTGAGCTTAACCTTCTCGGCGTTGATGATGATCACGTTGTCGCCGCAGTCCATGTAGGGGCAGTAGCCGGGCTTGTATTTGCCGCGGAGCAGTTTTGCAACTTTTGCGCACAGGCGGCCCAGCACCTGGTCGGTGGCATCAACCACAACCCATTCCTTTTCTTTGGCGTTGGGGCCGATGGCTAAAGTTTTGTAGCTTAAAGTATCCACTTCTAAATTTTTGATTAATTGTTAGTTAACATGGCTGTACTCACGCTGCGGTTCGGCCAAGAAACGCGCATCGCTGACAGCCGGATTGGTTTTTGGACATAATCGGTGTGCAAAGGTACGCATTATCTGCCTAACAGCCAAACCTTTTATATTTTTTTTGTTTCTGCCGGGCCGATAGCTATGCCTGGCGGCCTCCTTGGGTGTCGGTGCAATGTCGTTGTTGCGTCATCGCGGCGCTGGCGTGGCTCGGGCGGTCGGGATATTTGCTTATCATCGACGCTTTCACTAATTTTGTCTCCGCATACCGCCGCTTCCATCTTGGCGGAGGTTGCCGTTCCCGTAAAATTCATCCGATAGACCAAACCATATCCTATCCTATGCAGACCCCAATACTCCCGCCCGGCGTGCAAATACGTCCGACTCTCGTTTCCGACATTCCAGCCGTTCTTGATGTGTTCGATGCCGCACGTGCTTTCATGCGCCGTTCCGGCAACCTTTCGCAATGGGGTGGGGGATATCCAGCCGAAGCCGATGTGCGCCGCGACATCGCGTGCGGCTGGAGCCGTGTGTTGACGCTCGACGGCCGTGTCGCAGCCACGTTCTGCATGATGACGGCGCCCGAGCCCACATATAATATAATAGACGGCGCATGGCCCGATGACGAACCTTATTTCACGCTGCACCGCGTGGCCTCCGACGGTTCTGTCCCGGGCGTGTTCCGTATGGCTGTGCTGTACACACTCGCTCATAGCAACCGTATACGCGTAGACACTCACCTCGACAATGCGCCGATGCTCGCTGCCATCGCCCGCGAAGGCTTTGTGCGATGTGGTGTGGCCACAATGACCGATGGTACGCCCCGCGAGGCTTTCCAGCTCACAGCGCAGGCGGTTGTTCCCCATGACCGCGCCGACGAACGTCTGCCGTTGGTTGACGAAGAGGGCAATGTGGTGGGCTCGGCTACACGCGGCGAGTGCCACGGTGGCTCCATGCTCCTGCATCCGGTGGTGCATCTCCATGTGTTTGATTTCGAGGGGCGGCTTTTCCTGCAAAAGCGTCCCGACTGGAAGGACATACAGCCCGGCAAGTGGGACACGGCCGTCGGGGGGCATGTGGACTGCGGCGAGGATGTAACCGCGGCTCTGCGCCGTGAAGCCCTTGAGGAGCTGGGACTGGAAGCGTTCAAGGCCGTCCCGGTCTGCCGCTATGTGTTCAGCTCCGACCGTGAGCGCGAACTGGTCAATGTCTTCGCCACGGTGGTGCCCTGCGATGCAGTACGGCCTTCCGCCGAGCTTGACGGTGGCGCCTTTCAGTCGGCCGGGTGGATAGCCCGCGCAATTGCCGACGGTGCCGTCACCCCCAATTTTGCAACTGAATACACCGGGCGCATCCTGCCGTTTCTGCGGGACGGCGGTCTGTCGTCGTTTGCTGACTGAGTGTCTGGGCATATAAAGAATTGACGCGGCTTTCGGATGAAAGTCGCGTCAATGATATTTGAGGTACCTAGCAGAATCGAACTGCTGTGCTCGGTTTTGCAGACCGATGCCTAACCACTCGGCCAAGGTACCATTCTGTGGTTTTGCGGTTGCAAAGTTATGGATTCTTTTCGTTATGTGCAAATTTTTCTTGCCATTTATTTGGATGATTTGTCTGAGCGCTGCTTTTTGGTTGGTGCAAGTTGCAAAGAATCAGGGCGATAGCGTGTCGTATCTTCTGCATCTCAAAATTTTTAGCACCTTGCTGTAACATTTTGCCTTCCTGATGCGTCATATATTTGTAAACAGTTTAAAACAATTACAAAGTACACATATGTTTAAGAACTTTCTGAAATACATCGTCATCGCCTCTGTCCTTCCCGTGCTGGCAGCATGCGGTATAGCCAAGTCGGACTCGCCGGGCCCCATGGTCAGCAAAACCTACAAGGTGGCAGGGTTCTCATCAGTCGACATTGCCGGCATGTTTGATGTGCAGATCACCACGGGCACGGACTATTCCATGAAAGTGGAGCTGCCCAAACGCGTTCTTGAGAGCCTGACGGTCAATGTTCAGGACGGATGCCTGGTTGTCCGCGAGAAGGATCAGAATGCCTTCAGGAACATGTCCCACGAAGATTTCCGTATCATTCTTTCGCTCCCGTCGCTCGCATCAGTACGTGGCACGGGCATGGTTGACTTTGATCTGGAGGGCCCTGTGGCACAGACTTTCACTTGCTCCCTGACCGGAATGAGCGAATTCGATGTCGAAACGCCCCTGTCGCTGACGGATCTGAGCGTGGATTGCACCGGAATGTCCAAGTTCGAGTTTGCGTCCATCACAGCCACGGGCGACGCAGACTTCAACATAACGGGCTCATCGACGGTGGAGGGCAAAACCCTTACGGCCAATGCGTTCAGCGCCGATGTCTCAGGCAAATCTGACGTGGATATAGCCGCGCTCAACGCCGCTTCGGGCTCTGTGAACGCCTCGGGCATGTCGTCGGTCAAGGCCATGGGCGGCAATCATCCCGCGGTTGGTGCCACGGCATCCGGCATGTCGTCAGTCAATCTATGAGCTTTCTGAAAAACAGCATATTGTAGAATAAAAACACGATTGATATCGCCGTGCGCGGTTGCCTGCCGAAGGCCGCCGCGCGTGGCTTTTGTTGTTCCGGTTTATTGACGTGACGGGAGATTTTGTGCGTTTACCAGAGGTTGAAGCGGTAACCTACTATGGCCTGGGCATTGAACAACCCGTTTATCAGCGACTGACGGTGGTCGAGGTACCAACCGAATTCTCCGGAGAAGATGACGCCGGCAAACCATGCGCGGTTGTTCCATGCCACCGATGCCTGGATGCGGTTGTAGAGCGACACCGACACACGCGGCGCCTCGCCGTTCACCGTTCCGTGCTTGATGCCTATAAGCGGACTCTCGCTCACGCCCATCACCCAGTGCTTGTGGAACACCCAGTTGTAGCCATAGCCGGCGCGCAGAGAGTAGTTGTGGTTGTTGATGTTGTATTGGTAGCCGTTTTCCTTCCAGCGTTCCGGCAGGTCCTCGCGGATGTATTCCGGGGCCTGGTTGAAGTCAAAGTCGAAGGTCTGGGTCCAGTATGACAGTCCGATGAACCACGAGCCCTGGCTCCGCTTCTGGATCTTGCTGAGGTTGAAAGCGGCGGCGCGTGAGTATTTCTTGTGGTTCAGGAAGTAGTATGCGTCGACGCCGAATATGTTGGTGTCAATGCCCTTGAAAGGTATGCTCACGTTCTTGCGGTCGCCACGGTAGCCGTAGGAGGTTATGGTGGTGCCCACATTGTTCGTTATCCAGTATAGCTCGGCTGCGAACAGCGCGCAGTTGAACCCGAAGTTGAACTTCTTGCGCATGGTGCTCGCGCCTCCGAACAGTTTGCCGATGTTGATGTCGTAGCCCAGCGACACGGCCAGGTACGACAGGTAGAGGCCGGCCGATGTGTTGAGCTCCGACGCCATTGTTATGCGGTAGTTGTCAGGAAGCTGGAATATGTAGTTGTCGAGCCATGTCTCGTTCTTAAGCTTCACGTTGAACTTGTAGCCCGTGCCTTCCACATAGGTGCTGTCGTAGCCGTTGAAAAATTTGTCGCCCCACCGGTAGGTGTTCACGCAGAAACGCGGGAACTTGCCCCAGGCCGCTATCGAGTCCAGGTCCAGCGACAATCCCATTGCCGCCGACGGTGCCAGTAGCATCGCCAGGCTCAGTATCAGGGTTTTCAGCTGGTGTTTCATTGCGGGTGGTAGGAGGTATGTGCCTGTTAGTTTGCGGTGGCCTCGTTATTCTGACTACAAAATTACTCAATTTTGCCAACTTTAGCCCTCGTTCCCCAAAAAATGATTAATTTTGCACCATAATAAACCATGGCGGCCGGCTGCCGGAATTTTTTTGCAGTCTCCGTTCACCGGTTCGCCTAAACTTTTCACTCTGCATGCAAAAAATCATCATTCTCGATTTCGGTTCGCAGACCACGCAGCTCATCGGCCGCCGTGTACGCGAGCTCAACATGTACTGCGAAATCGTTCCCTACAACAAGTTCCCCGCCGACGATCCCGATGTGATCGGATGCATCCTCAGCGGCAGTCCTTTCTCGGTCTACGACGAGAAGGCGTTTGGCACAGACCTCTCCGGCATCGTATCGCGCATGCCGGTGCTCGGCATCTGCTACGGCGCCCAGTACATGGCATGGAAAGCCGGAGGCACAGTGGAACCCGCCGGCTCGCGCGAGTATGGCCGCGCACATCTCTCGTTTGTCGATGACAACGATCCGCTTTTCCGCGGCATTGAAAACGGCGCACAGGTGTGGATGAGCCACGGCGACACCATCACCTCTGTCCCCGAGTCGTTCCAGGTTGTGGCTTCGACCGACAAGGTGCGCATCGCCGCATACCATGTCAAGGACTCGAACGTCTGGGGCGTGCAGTTCCACCCCGAGGTCTACCATTCGGAGTGCGGCACCCAGCTGCTGCGCAACTTCGTTGTTGACATCTGCGGCGGCCGCCAGGAATGGAATGCCGCATCGTTCATCGACAGCACCGTGGCCGCCCTCAAAGCTCAGCTCGGCAATGACAAGGTGGTCCTCGGCCTCAGCGGCGGTGTTGACTCCTCGGTGGCCGCTGTGCTGCTCAACCGCGCCATCGGTCAGAACCTCACCTGCATCTTCGTGGACCACGGCATGCTCCGCAAGGACGAGTTCACCAACGTGCTAAATGACTACAAGTGCCTCGGCCTCAATGTTATCGGTGTTGATGCCTCCAAGAAGTTCTTCTCCGAACTCGCCGGCGTGACCGATCCGGAGCGCAAGCGCAAGATCATCGGCAAGGGCTTCATCGATGTGTTCAACGAAGAGGCCCAGAAAATCAAGGACGTGAAGTGGCTGGCACAGGGCACCATCTATCCCGACTGCATCGAGAGCCTCTCCATCACCGGCACCACCATCAAGTCGCACCACAACGTGGGTGGCCTGCCCGAGAAGATGAACCTCAAACTCTGCGAGCCCCTCCGTTCCCTCTTTAAGGACGAGGTTCGCGCCGTGGGCCGTCAGCTGGGCATGCCTGAGCACCTCATCACACGCCATCCCTTCCCCGGCCCCGGACTCGCAGTCCGCATCCTCGGCGACATCACCCCCGAGAAGGTGCGCATCCTGCAGGAGGCCGACCACATCTTCATCCAGGGTCTGCGCGACAATGGCCTCTACGACAAAGTATGGCAGGCAGGCGTCATCCTCCTTCCCGTGCAGAGCGTGGGCGTTATGGGCGATGAGCGCACCTACGAGCGCGCCGTGGCTCTTCGTGCCGTCACCTCGACCGACGCTATGACGGCCGACTGGGCGTGGCTCCCCTACGAGTTCCTGGCCAAAGTGTCGAACGACATCATCAACCATGTCCGCGGCGTCAATCGCGTAACCTACGACATCTCCTCAAAGCCGCCAAGCACCATCGAGTGGGAGTGATCACCACATCTGACGCAACTGATTCCAGACAGCACAAATAGATTTGCAACCCGACTTCCTCGCCAGAAGCCGGGCTGCATATTTTTAAGACCTTCCATCAGCCAAGGAATTTCATGTAACTATTCAGCCAAATTTCATGTGAAAAAGTTAAAATATGCTAAAATTAGCAGCAGGATTTTGTTATAATCGCTCCAAGCATTATCTTTGCCTCAGAATCCAAACCCTAATACGCCACGTCAGCGAGAGTCGTTCGCTGTTGGCTATTAAGGTTTGGATTTCTTTTTTTCATACAACCGACGCGTGCCCTCCGAAACCGTTGGACCTATATGTAACGGTTGCCAGTCTATGACTGAGTGATAGCGACTTCGTTCGTGTCAGGGGACGAGGCGGCCGTGTCTCAGCTCTGAGAGCAGGAGGTTGTAGACATAGGCCGGGCTCTCTATATAGAGTCCTGTCTCGAAATCCTCCAGTTTGGCAAAGGTTTCGGAATTGTGGAAGGTGTAGGTCGATCTTCCCAAGCTTCTATATATCTTGTTAGAGACACATCGACTCGGCCACAATCTTGGATTTGGTAATGGGAAATGTCATAAGCCCAGAGTTTTTTGTGCCTTTCGTTTGTTTATCAAGTATCATTGTATTAATTTTGTCGCAAGAAACGTCTGAGTCTTGCGAGAGAGCTGTGTCACCTCGCAAGTCCGAGTTCGGATTATCGTCAGTGTCTGTCGTCTTGCCGATTGACTCTGGCGTTTCTTTTTTCTCAAAAAGCAGTTAGTGGTGAGTCCGGGCGGACAGGTGGCTCTAATTCCTTTATAAACAAAAAGATAGGCGGTAAAACCACCTATCTTCCTTTGAGCCGCGAGTGGGACTCGAACCCACGACCTTTTCGTTACGAATGAAATGCTCTACCAACTGAGCTATTGCGGCCTGTAGGGTTGTTTGCCAACCCTTGAAGGGTATCTCAACCGCCTGCGGGGCGATTTTGATGGTGCAAAGTTACTAATTTTTTATGGTTTGTTTGGTATAAATGAACCTGATTTTTGTTTTGGCAGGGTCTATTTTTACCATCGCGGGCCAGCTTACGAAGGGTGTTACGCCGGTTACATAGCTGGAGCTGTTGCCGTACCAGTCTGACGACGATGTCTCGGTGGACACGTTGACAGGGGTGAGCACAAAGGTTACGTCCTCGTCGGTGATCTCGTCCTTGTCCATCAGATCCAGCAGGTACTGGCGCAGGCCGGTGAAGGCGTAGGTCTGTCCCACTGTATTGTAGGCGGCGTAGAAGCTGGTCTTGTTGTCGGGGAGTTTGTTCTCCTTGAAGAAGGAGTCTTTGTCCTTTTTCAGAATCAGCATCATGTTTGGCGGAGGTGCAATCTCGTATTTGTTTTCGATGGGCAGTGCCGATACCAC
>JAXJRL010000134.1:0-8364 GCA_036310635.1 Muribaculaceae bacterium
ACATTAAAAGTGTTGTGCTCTACCAGCTGAGCTAGCGAATCAACTGCTTTTAAGAGGAATGTTTGTTTCGGTATTATGGAGGGTTGCTCCAATTGCCGGAATGCTGTTCCTTCGGAAAAGCGATGCAAAGTTAGGCGTTTTTTTTGAACTGTGCAACTGTTTTTTGGAAAAAATTATTTGGCGGCTGATGGTCAGATTGTTGCGGGAGTGGTTTTGTGTGGAGTGGTGGGGCGGGGACCTTCCGAAGCTGCTGAGCCATCCGAAGCTGCTGGGCCTTCCGAGGCTGCTAAGCTTTCCGAAGCGGCTGAGCTTTCCGAAGCTGCTGGGCCTTCCGAGGCTGCTAAGCCATCCGAAGCTCCTGGGCCATCCGAAGCTGCTGAGCCTTCCGAGGCTGCTGAGCTTTCCGAGGGAGGCTGCTGAGCCTCCGGGGCTTCTGGGGATTCTGGGGCGTCTTAGCCTGCTGAGGCTGTTGAGGGTGCCATATTTTATGATTTGGGTTGACGGTCAGGGGCTTGCGGAAATGATGTGTTTGGGGAAAGGAAAGGGTGGGATGAGGTGTTACGGGTATTGTTATTGTGGTTCGGGTTGGGGGTGGCGAAATTTTTTGTAATTTTGTAGACGTAAATCTGAAATCAAGCCGTGCGGACCATATGAAGAATACTGACAAGGAAATATGTCGCGACATTGCGCAGCTGCTTGCCGCGTACGGTGTGGAGGATGTGGTTCTCTGTCCCGGGAGCCGCAACGCGCCGTTGTCGCTTGCTGTGAGTCGCAGCGAGGAGCTGAATCACCGCGTGGTTATTGACGAGCGCTCGGCGGCGTTTGTGGCTCTTGGCATTTCCGTGCAGACCCTTCGTCCGGTGGCGATAGTGGTGACATCGGGAAGCGCCTTCCTTGACACGGCTCCTGCAGTTGCAGAGGCATACTACCGCCAGGTGCCGCTGATTGTGGTTTCGGCCGACCGCCCCGCGCACATGATTGACCAGAACGACAGTCAGACGATTCGGCAGCCCGGTGCGCTCGGCAATGTAGTTAAAACCTGCGTGGACCTGGCGCTGGACTACGGCGTGGAGAGCTTGCGGCTTAAGAACAACCGACTGCTGAACGATGCCCTTCAGACAGCCATAACCGGCCCAAAAGGCCCCGTGCATATCAACTTGCAGCTCGATGTGCCGCTCGGCAACGAGGTGGAGGTGGGCGATGAACACGCACGAAAGATAGATGTGGTGATGCCTGCCCGCGAGTTGACGACCCAGGCTGCGCGTGCAATCGGACGCGAGTTGGCCCCTCCACGGCGCGTGATGATTCTCGCAGGCGGCCTGAATCCCGACAAACGTCTGAACCGCGCCATAGACCGTCTGGCAGCCATACCCAACGTGGCCGTGGTGGCCGAAGCGCAATCTAACCTGCACAGCACGCGACTGCTGACGGGAATAGACCGCTTGTTGGCCTATATGGGTCCGGAGAGGGCGAGTGGGATGCTGCCCGATGTGCTGATTACCATTGGCGGCTCGGTGGTGTCGGACCGGCTGAAGCGATGGCTCCGCGGCGCTGAGAGAATGGAGCATTGGCAAGTGGACGAACTGAGCCACGCCGTTGACACATACGGACATCTGAGCCACAGAATAGAGATGGCTCCCGAAACATTCATGCCCCAGCTTGCATCGGCCATGCAGCCATTCGGCAAAAGTGACAACGACTACGCCGAAACCTGGCGCACCATAGACCGCGAATCGCGAAAAGCCTCTAATGCGGCCATCGCCTCCCTGGACTGGTGCGGGCTCAAGGCTTTTGATGCCATAGTAGACATAATTCCCGACAAGGCAAATCTGCACGTTAGCAACGGCATGGCCATCAGATATGCGCAACTGAGCCGCTATGCCCATCTGCACCGCATTGACTCAAACCGCGGCGTGAGCGGCATAGACGGAAGCACGTCGACGGCCATAGGCGCCAGCATGGCATACGCCGGCGGACCTACCGTGCTGATAACAGGCGACATGAGTGCGCAGTACGACCTTGGAGCTCTTGCCATAGACGACATTCCTACGCAGTTCCGCATGATAGTGCTGAGCAACGGCGGCGGCGCCATATTCAACTGGGTGAAGACCACACGCAGCAAACCCGAGACCAAAGAACTATACGTGGGCGATGTGCGCCTGCCACTGCAGGAACTGAGCAAGGCCTACGGATTCAGATACTACAGGGCAGAGAACATGGACCAGCTCCGGGATGCCTGCGCAAGCCTGTTCGGACCCCAGCGATGCCCCGCGATACTGGAAGTGGTGACCGACGCCGAGACCGACGCCGAAGCCATGGACAAATACATAGAACAAATCAAAAACCATATATGAACATGAAACGCCAGTGGACACAGATCAAAGAGTACAGCGACATACTCTTCGAGCAATACAACGGCATAGGCCGTATAACCATCAACCGTCCGGAAGTGTACAACGCCTTCCGTCCGCAGACCAATTTCCAGATACTTGAGGCACTGAACTACTGCCGCGACCACAAGGACATCCGCGTGGTGGTGCTGACCGGTGCCGGCGACAAAGCCTTCTGCTCAGGCGGCGACCAGAACTACAAAGACCGCGGCGGATACCGCGACAGCGACGGCACCCCGCGCCTTAACGTACTGGAAATCCATAAGTTCATACGCTCGCTTACCAAGCCCGTGATAGCCGCTGTCAACGGCTACGCCATCGGTGGAGGCAACGTGCTGCAGGTGGTGTGCGACCTGACCATAGCCTCAGAGAACGCCAAATTCGGCCAGACCGGCCCGAAGGTTGGCAGCTTCGACGCCGGCTTCGGATCGTCGTACCTGGCACGCTGCGTGGGACAAAAGAAAGCCCGCGAGATTTGGTTTCTGTGCCGTCAGTACACTGCTGCCGAGGCTCTTGAGATGGGCATGGTGAACAAAGTGGTGCCTCTGGACAAGCTTGAGGACGAGTACGTGGACTGGTGCGAGACAATCATGAAGCGCAGTCCGTTCGCCATACGCATGATAAAAAGAGCCCTTAATGCCGAGCTCGACGGCCAGCACGGCCTGATGGAGTTTGCCGGCGACGCCACCCTTATGTACTATCTGATGGACGAGGCCCAGGAGGGCAAGAACGCGTTCCTGGAAAAGCGCGATCCCGACTTCAACCAGTTCCCCCAGTTCCCCGGTTGAGCGATGCTGAGGGCTGAATGGAGTCCTTATCGACTCAACTTCAACTTCGAGGCCAGGACATCGCGCGCCGTGATGCGCCACAAGGACACGTATCTGGTGCGCGTGTGGAACGACGACGCCCCTGAAGTGTACGGCCTGGGCGAGTGCGGCCTCTTCGCCGGACTCAGTGCCGAGGACACTCCCGACTATGAGAGGCGGCTCGATGCCGCTTGCCGCGACATGGCCAACGGCATCGGCGATGACGCACCCAGCTCAGTGCGCATGGGCCTTGAGACTGCGCTCGCCGACCTCGGCAACGGCGGGGTGGGGCGCATATACCCCGACAGCGAATGGCTGGACGGCAAGACCGGCATACCTATCAACGGACTGGTGTGGATGGGCGACAAAGCCACCATGGCCGAGCGTATTAAAGCAAAGCTTGAAGCTGGATTTAAACTGCTGAAGATAAAGATTGGCGGCATAAACTTTGAAGAGGAGCTTGAACTCCTCTCCCTCATCCGCAAGCATTACAGCCGCGACATACTCGAGCTTCGACTCGATGCAAACGGAGCCTTTAGCCCCGAAGAAGCCACGGCAAAACTGGAGCGCCTGAGCCGGTTCGGCATACACTCCATAGAACAGCCAATCAAAGCCGGACAGTACGCCGAAATGGCTCGGATATGCCGCAACAGCCCCATACCCGTAGCTCTCGACGAAGACCTGATAGGAGACACCGACGTCACCTTCAAGCGCCAGATGCTTGAGGCCGTTTCGCCCGCGTACATAATACTCAAACCATCGCTGTGCGGAGGATTCGTAGGCGCCGACAGCTGGATAGACGAGGCCGAGAAGCTGGGCATTGGCTGGTGGGCAACATCGGCTCTTGAGAGCAACATCGGCCTCAATGCCATAGCGCAGTGGGTGGCGGCAAAACGCCCAAAGATGGCTCAGGGCCTCGGTACAGGCATGCTTTACACCAACAATCTGCCCTCGCAACTGCGCCTTGAAGGTCCCGAACTCTACTTCGATCCATCTGCACCCAGAGCAAGCTACCCCAACACATGACACTGGACGAATTCAGACAGCAGTGGAATGACGGAAGTGATTTCATTGTGGCGCACACATCAGGCTCCACCGGCAAGCCCAAAGAAATACTGCTGCCCAAGAGCGACATGCGTGTGTCGGCGCGGGCCACGAACAAGTTTTTCGGACTTGGCGCTGAATCAGTCTACGTCTGCCCGCTGTCGCTCAGCTACATAGCAGGAAAGATGATGGCCGTAAGAGCATGGGGAGCCGGGGCAGAGCCAATTATGCTCGAACCATCAAACAGCCCCAAGTTACCCGATGGGGCTGTTGACCTGCTGGCCATTGTGCCTTCGCAGATTGAGGCCATGGTCAGCGCTGGAGACTGTGCAAGAATCAGGAATGTGCTCGTGGGCGGTGCGCCCATGACTACTGAGCAGCGCAGGATGCTGGCATACAGCGGCATCGGTGCGTATGAAAGCTACGGGATGACCGAAACATGCAGCCATGTAGCCTTGCGCCAACTTGGCGACCAATGCTTCAAGGCAATGCCGGGAGTGGAATTTGCCACCGACGGCCGCGGCTGCCTGATAGTCAATCTGCCGCATTACACCGTCAAGTCGCTAACTACCAACGATGTGGTGCGACTGCACACGCCGACATCCTTTGAATGGCTGGGGCGATGGGACAATGTGATTAATTCAGGCGGAATAAAACTCTACCCCGAACAGATCGAGGCAGAGATATCACGGTTGTGCCCGGAAATAGGTGCGTTCTACATAACCGACACCGAAGACCCGAAGTGGGGTAGGGCAGTCGCCATGGTGCTGGAAGGAACGGATGAGGAAGCCGCGCGCATCACATTAATAATAAAAGAAGGCATGGACGGGCTAAAGCGTCCACGCCTTATAAAGACAGTGCGCAAGCTGGCGCGCACCTATAACGGCAAAATTATTCGCAAACGGATTGGGGAACTGTGAAGCCCTTTCCTGATGGAAGACCTTAATGATAGAAATCAGCCGAACTTGCTGATTTTGCGGAGCATGGGTTCGTTGATGATCTTGATGCGGCGACCGTCCACCAGCAGAATCTTTTCGGTTACGAAGGCCGAGAGAGTGCGGATGGCGTTGGATGTGGTCATGTTGGAGAGATTTGCCAGGTCCTCGCGCGACATGTAGATCTTCACCGTGGCATTGTCGTCCTCGTAGCCATAGTTGTCGCGAAGCACGATGAGCGCCTCCGCCAGGCGTCCGCGAATGTGCTTCTGCGTGAGGTTCACGATGCGGGTGTCGGAGCCGCCGAGGTTGTGCGACAGCTCGCGGATGAAGAACCATGCCAGGTTTATGTTCTTGTCGATGAGTTCCTTGACGAGAGTCATGGGCAGAGCGCCGAGAGTGGAGGCCTCAAAGGCGCAGGCGCTTGACATGTGGGGTTCGTCGGCGAAAGCGGCACGGTATCCGAAGTACTGCACCGGTCGCATGAGGCGGATGATCTGCTGCCGGCCGCCTATTCCGTCCTTGTAGATTTTCACCTTGCCCTTGATCAGGCAGTACAGGTTTTCGGCCTCGTCGCCCTGCTCGTAGATGATCTGGTTCTTTTTAAAATTCTGAACTTCAAAGTTTTCTACGATCTGACGGCGCTCCTCGTTGTCGAGTACGCTCCAGATTTCGGAGAGGTCGTTGTTGATTACCTTTTCAATTGTGGTCTTAAGCATAGTGAAGGCGAAAAAATATGGAACAAAGTACCTATTGAAGGGATACCGGCTAAGGTCGGAAGGGCCTGTTTTCAGAAATGTTATTGTAAAACTATGTTATTTAACATGCAAATGTAACAATATTTTCTGAAAGTTTAAAATTTTTGGCAAAGAGTTGTCGTGTGAGGGTCAAAAAACTGTAATTTTAGGCCGGAAAGTTCTCAAAATTGCCAAGAAATTCGTAAATTTGCAGAATGATAGGGGCCGAACACGCACCCCGCCGTCCTCTCCTGCGCGCGGATGACAGACAGGCCCCGATTGGACTGACATAAACATATTTTACTCTTATAACTTAACCAATTTATTCCAAACCAAATGAAAAGAGTTTATACGTTTGGCGACGGTAAGGCCGAAGGCAACGCATCAATGCGTAACCTCCTCGGCGGCAAAGGAGCCAACCTCGCTGAAATGAACCTCCTGGGCATGCCCGTGCCTCCCGGTTTCACCATCACCACCGAAGTGTGCACCGAGTACACCCAGTATGGCAAAGACGAAGTTGTTAAGCGACTCAACGATGACGTGAAGAAAGCTATCGCACACGTTGAGGAACTCACCGGTAAGAAATTCGACGATCCCACCAATCCCCTCCTTGTTTCAGTACGTTCCGGCGCCCGCGCATCCATGCCCGGCATGATGGACACCGTGCTCAACCTGGGTATGAACGACGCCACCGTGGCATCGCTGGCCGAGAAGAGCGGCAATCCCCGCTTCGCTTGGGACAGCTACCGTCGTTTCGTGCAGATGTACGGCGACGTGGTGCTCGGCATGAAGCCCAAGAGCAAGGCCGACATCGACCCCTTCGAAGAAATCATGGACAAAGTGAAGGAAGTCAAAGGCGTGAAGCTCGACACCGAGCTCGACGTTGACGACCTCAAGCAGCTCGTCAAGCTGTTCAAGGCTGCCGTCAAGGACTTCACCGGCAACGACTTCCCCGACTCAGCATGGGACCAGCTCTGGGGCGGCATCTGCGCCGTGTTCGACTCATGGATGAACGAGCGCGCCATCATCTACCGCCGCATGAACCAGATCCCCGAAGAGTGGGGCACCGCTGTGAACGTGCAGGCAATGGTTTATGGCAACATGGGCAACAACTCAGCCACCGGCGTGGCATTCTCGCGTGACGCCGCCACCGGCGAGAACATATTCAACGGCGAATACCTCATCAACGCACAGGGCGAAGATGTTGTAGCCGGCATCCGCACTCCCCAGCAGATCACCGTAGAGGGCTCGCGCCGCTGGGCCGCCCTCCAGGGTATCACCGAAGAGGTTCGCGCCAGCAAGTATCCCTCGCTCGAAGAGTCGATGCCCACCTGCGCCGCCGAGCTCATCGCCATCGCCAACCGCCTCGAAGACTACTACAAAGACATGCAGGACATGGAGTTCACCATCCAGGACGGCAAGCTCTGGATGCTCCAGACCCGTAACGGCAAGCGCACCGGCGCCGCCATGGTGAAGATAGCCATGGATCTACTCCGCGCAGGCGAAATCGACGAGAAGACCGTGCTGATGCGCATGGAGCCCCAGAAGCTCGACGAGCTCCTGCACCCCGTGTTCGACAAGAGCGGTCTGAAACGCGCCAAAGTGGCCGCCAAGGGTCTGCCCGCATCGCCGGGTGCCGCTGCCGGCCAGATTGTGTTCTCAGCCGACGAGGCCGAGGCATGGGCCGAGAAGAAGCGCAAAGTGGTTCTGGTACGTATCGAGACCTCGCCCGAAGACCTTCGCGGTATGGCCGTTGCACAGGGCATCCTGACAATGCGCGGCGGCATGACGTCGCACGCTGCCGTTGTTGCCCGCGGCATGGGCAAGTGCTGCGTGTCCGGTGCCGGCGAGATCAAGGTTGACTACAAGGAGAAGACCGTCGAAATGGGCGGCAAGACATACAACGAAGGCGACTGGATCTCGCTCAACGGTTCCACCGGCGAGTATATGACGGCCAGGTGCCCACCACCGAGCCCGAGCTCGACGGCGACTTCGGCGCAATCATGAACCTGTCGGCCAAGTACACCAAGACCCTCGTTCGCACCAACGCCGACTCACCCCGCGACGCCAAGCAGGCACGCCACTTCGGCGCACAGGGCATCGGCCTGTGCCGCACAGAGCACATGTTCTTCGAGGGCGACCGCATCAAGAGCGTACGCGAGATGATCCTCGCCTCTGACGAGGAAGGCCGTCGCGCAGCCCTGGCCAAACTGCTTCCCATGCAGCGCGGCGACTTCGAAGGCATCTTCGAAGCCATGGACGGTATGGGCGTCACCATCCGTCTGCTCGATCCCCCTCTGCACGAATTCGTACCTCATCAGACAGCTACCCAGAAAGAGCTCGCTGACGAGATGGGCATCACTCTGGCCGAAGTCAAAGCCAAAGTTGACGCACTCGAAGAGTTCAACCCGATGCTGGGCCACCGCGGATGCCGTCTGGGTATCACCTACCC
>JAXJRL010000135.1:0-10258 GCA_036310635.1 Muribaculaceae bacterium
ATTTAAAAGGTGACCAAAAGTGACCAAATCAGTGTGATGGAGATAAAAGAAAGAGAGATAACTAATTGATTTTCAATCGGTTATCTCTCTTTTACTGTGCCCAGAACAGGACTCGAACCTGCACGTCTCTCAACACTCGCACCTGAAACGAGCGCGTCTACCATTCCGCCACCTGGGCAAGTGGGAATGCGGTGCGCGGGGCTTCCGCTTTTGTGGTTGCAAAGGTAGGGCGTTTTTTTGAATTGTGCAAATTTTTGGAGAGTTTTTTGTTTTTTATTCTTTCGGTACTCTTTCGCGCACTCTCAACCGCATTCTTTCTGCTTCGGTGTGAATAGGATGTTTATAGACTGAAGGACCGGGGGTTAGAGGGTTAGGCGGAGGGTGGCGCCGAGGGTCCAGGGGTTGGCGCGCTGGAGGAAGCGGTTGCCGATGGACTCGAAGTAGAAGGTGGAGTAGCGGGTGTTGGTGATGTTTTCGCCCCAGATGGAGAGGGTGAGGCGTTCATGGCTGAAGTTGACGGATGCTCCGAGTGTGGCGTAGAAGTGCTGGCGCTCGGTGTTGAGGTCGTTCCAGTATATGTCGCCCACGCCGCGGGTGTTGAGGCTGACTGATGGTGTGAATCCGGCGAAGGTGACGGGGAGTGTGTAGTCGGCGGCGATGAAGAGGGTGTGGGCTGGTGCGTAGGGGAGGCGCTTGCCTTTGAGGTCTTCGCGGCCGTTGTTGTAGTTGGTGAATGTGGCGTGTGTGAATCCGTACGATCCGTTGATGGTGAATGCGTCGGTGGGGCGCCAGTGTGCTGTGGCTTCGATGCCAAGGCTGCGTGTGCGTCCGGCGTTGGTCATGGCGCGTCCGGTGGCGTTGCCTTCGGGGAATATGGTGAGCTGCTGGTCGCGGCAGCTGAGCCAGAAGAGGGTGAGTTCGCCGCTGATGCGCCCGGTGGGGTTGCCGGCGGTGAATGTCACTTCGTAGGTCCATGACTTTTCGGGTTTGTAGGAGAGGATTTTCTCTACGTCGGTGGTGGCTTCTCCGCCCATGGATGTCATGAGTTGCTGCTGGAGTATGTCGCTGAACATCTGAGTGTTGTATCCTCCGGCTTTATATCCTTTGGCCACTGATGCTCGCACGGCGAACTGGGGGGACTGGCGGTAGCTGAGGGTGAGCTGGGGGATGAGTTCGTTGAATGTCTGGTGGAGGTTGCCCTGGTTCTGTATGTCGATGGGCCGCTGTGCCATGGGCACCCATTTTCCGTTGGGCATTATGCGTCCCATGGTGGCTGATGTCTGGCAGTGGCTGTCGTAGTCGAAGCTTATGTGCTCTATGTCCCAGCGGAGGCCTGCCTGGACGGCGAAGTGGCTGTTGAAGTCGTAGGTGCTCTGGTGGTAGAGTGCGAATCCGCCGTCGAGGATGCTGAAGTCTGAGCCAAGGAGCATCTGTCGCTCGTCCCAGCGGAGTTCCATTCCGGCGGGAAGGTGTGAGTTGACGTTTCCTTCGATGAGTTTGGCGATGCCTGTGTCTTTGAAGGTTACGGGTGCGTTCATTTTGGTTTTCTTGGCGAATCCGAACACGCCGATGAGCCAGCTGTAGCCGCCGCGTGTGCCTTTGGCGAAGAGGTCCTGGGTGAACGACCACTCGCGGCGCTTCTGTGTGAGGGTGAAGTATGGGTCGGGCAGGAAGTCCTGGTCGAGGGTCATGTTGTCGTTTAGGTACTGGACGGATGTGATTGAGGTGGCTATCATGCGTTTACCGGTGTAGCTGACTGTGAGGCCGTCGGTGAAGGATGTGCGGCGGTAGAATGTGGAGTCGTTGTATGCTATTTTTCCGGAGGCGATGTTCTCGTAGGGGTATCCATCCTGGTGGCTGAGGTTGAGGGAGGCGGTGTTTGCCAGGCTCCAGCGTGTGTGGGGGTGCCAGGAGAGTTTCCAGCGCAGCGAGCCTTGGCGCTCGCGGCCGCTGTGTTCCTGGTTGAGGGAGTTCTGGTAGAATCCGTCGGTGTATCCGAACTGGCCGGTGACGGCGGTGGCGAGGCGGTCAGTGATGAGGCCGTACCATCCGGCGTTGGCTCTGACGGTGTTGGCGCGGCTGTACTCCAGTGAGGCCCGCACGCCGCGATAGTCCCAGGGCGAGAGGGTGCGAATGTTGATCTGTCCGGCCATGGCGTTTCGGCCGTTGAGCACGCCGGCGCTTCCGCGGAGCACTTCCACGCTCTGAATGTCGGCGAGACCGAAGTCGTAGTTGTCCTTGTTGAGGTAGGGCACGTTGTCCACGTTGAGGCCCACGACGGGCTGGTCGATGCGTGCTCCGAGGCCGCGCACGTATATGGAGGATGTCATACGGGAGCCGTACTGAGGCATGAAGAAGTTGGGGGCAATCTCGCTGACGGCGCGCACCGACTGTAGGTTGAGGCGCTCAAGCTGGCTGCGGTCAATGTCCACTTTCAGTTCCATATCCGTCGGAGCCACTGTTTTGACGCCAACCACTTCTACATCGCGCAGATTGGTGGCATACACTGTTGAGTCAGACTCAGCTGAGGTTTGGGGTGTTGCGGGGGAATAAACTACTGAGGATGAGGCGGCGGCAGCCGCGATGGTTGCGTACGTGATTAGGCTCATTTTGAGGGTGATGTTGGTGTGAATGTGGAGTGCGAAGCCACGGGGCTGTCGCCTTAAACGGTCAATTAAAGTGCGCAAATTTACAAAAATTTTTGTTAAGTTTGCTTCACAAATGACTTGAAAGTCGCCGATAATGATTAAATTTGCAAAGTAATCAATCATTATGGCACTGCTGACCTGAGAAATCACGCCGTCCGCCGCCTTCTAAGCACCATGGCATCACCATCCTTCACCAACGACGAACAACTGATAGCGCGCCTTCGGGACCCCGAGGAGTGCCGCCGCGCCTTTGGCGAAGTGATTCGTGAGTACACCGAACCCCTCTACCGCCAGATCCGCCGCATGGTGCAGAGCCACGACGACGCCAACGACCTGCTGCAGAACACATTCATGAAAGCATGGCAGAACCTGGAGTACTTCCGCGGCGATGCCAAGCTGTCCACATGGCTCTACAAGATAGCCGTGAACGAGAGCCTGACCTTCCTGGCCCAGGAGCGCAAGCGCAACAATCTGTCGCTCGACGACCAGGAGCTCGCCCTGGGCAACATGATCGAGGCCGACCCTTACGTGGACGGCGACAAGGCCGCCCTGATGCTGCGCAAGGCCATCCTCACACTGCCCGAGAAACAGCGCATGGTGTTCAACATGAAATACTTCGACGAGATGAAATACGAGGACATGTCGGAAGTGTTCGGCACAAGCGTGGGAGCACTCAAGGCATCTTATCACCTTGCTGTAAAGAAGATTGAGAAATATTTTGAAGAAAACGAATAAAAAAAGCGCATACCGATTAAACCCTCGCGCTTCACGAGAGTCAATAATACTGAAGGCCCACTCCACGCCGGGCGCAGCGAGCCCCGCTCAGGCCTCCGAAAGCTCCCCTCTTCTCTAACCCACCTACCTACCAAAATGAACGAAGAAAGCAACATACTCAGCAAGTTGAAGCGCAAGGACGGCATGACCGTGCCCGACGCCTACTTTGACGACTTCGCCAAGCGCATGGAAGCTTCGCTGCCGGAGCGCCCCGAGATTGAGGGCAAGCAGGCACGCACACGCAAGTTCACCATGTGGCAGCGTGTGCGTCCGTATGTATATATGGCCGCCATGTTCGCCGGCGTCTGGTGCATGCTCAAGATGTTCATGCTCATGACCAACACCGGGCACTCAGGCCTCTCGATCGACTCCAATCCCACCCTGGCCAACGCCGTGGAGAACGAGCAGTTCGTAGAAGACTACATCATCGACGACGTGAACAACTGGGACCTGTACAACTCCATGGTGGAAGACAGCATCGACTTCTACAACATCCTGGACAGCACCTACAACGCCAACCCTGCCGCCGACATGGCCATTCCCGAATAAGACCCCCGAAAGGACATAAACTCACATAGAACATTATGTTGAAACGCAATATAACAATCCTGTTAGCAACCATCCTCCTGGCCGGCACATCGTTCACCGCCGGCGCACAGCGCATGAACGCCGCCCAGCGACAGAAAGCGCTCACCGAGGTGCGCAACTTCAAGCACAAAATCCTCACCCAGGAGCTGGACCTCACCAAGGACCAGCAGACCAAATTCTTCGACATCTACGACCAGATGGACGAGGAGCTCTTCGACGTGGCCGAGGAGACACGCGCCCTGGAGCGCAAAGTCAGCGCTGACGCAGGTGCCACCGACACCGAGCGCACTGCCGCCGCCCGCGCCCTCTTCGAGCAGCGCAAACGCGAGGGCGCCATCGACATGAAATACTACGACAAACTCGCCGACGTGCTCACCCCCACCCAGCTCCTGAAGCTGAAACCCGCCGAGCGCAAGATAGCGATGCGCATGGCCCGCTACCACGGCCACAAGCGCGGACAGCGCCAGGCCGAGAAATAACCCCCTTACGCCGACTCTCCCCTCCCCCACCCACTCCGATACTTCAACAGCACACACAATAAAACACTCCAACTTTTCATTATTTGTCACCAATCATTTGGTATTGATTATTGATTCATTCTTCAGCTCTCCTCGAGCTTCAAAAAAGGCTTCACCCCACCCGGGACGAAGCCTTTTTTGTGTCTGTATGTGCCCTTCAGCTTGGAATCAGAAGGGATAGCCTATGGCCAGATGGAATGCCAGCGACTTGCCGAAGGACTCCATGTTGTAGTATCCGCTCTTGCCGGTGTCGTAGGGGGCGTGGATGCCGATGCCCAGGTCGCCGCGGATGACGAGCATGCTGATGTCGAAACGCAGGCCCACTCCGGTGCCCAGCGCCAGGTCGCGCAGGAACGACGATGCCTTGAGCTTACCGCCCGGGCGCGCGGGGTCGTCTTTGAGCAGCCACACGTTGCCGGCGTCAACGAACAGTGCGCCGTGCAGCGGGCCTATGAGCGGGAATCGCCACTCCACATTTGCCTCGAACTTGAATGTGCCGGTCTGGTCGAAATAGTCCGACGAGTTCTGATTGGGTGCGCGGTAGCTGCCGGGGCCCAGCGAGCGCACCGTGAAGGCGCGGACCGAGTTGGCGCCGCCGCAGTAGAACTGCTCGGCATAGGGCACCTCCGACGAGTTGCCGTAGGCATGTGCGGCGCCCACCATGGCGCGTGTCACCAGCCATGAGTCGGCACGACCCAGACGGCGGCTGTACACCAGCTGCACCTGTCCCTTGACAAACTGCGAGAAAGGCGTGCCAAACAGCTTTTTCTCGCCGCGCTTGCCGCAAGCCTCGTAGATGCTCCAGAACAGATTGCCTGCCTCCTGGACCATGAAGCTGAAGTTGATGTTGTTGTCAGTGCCGATGGGCTTGTCGAGGGTGTAGCCGTACTGCATCTGCGGAATGAACTGGCTCTGGAAGCTGAGGGCCACAGCCGGATTGGCATTCATGATGGAATCAAAGGCCTCGGTGGTGTGCATCAGCTTGGTGTATGTGAGCTTGAATGGCGTGAAGGTCATGGTGGAGTGGCGTGAGTTGCGCCAGTCGTAGGACATGGCCATGTTGAACTGCGCCATCTTGAAGAAGTGGGGGCGGTTGAGCAGGTCGGCGTTTAGGGTGAAGCGGGTCCAGTTGATCTGGTTGCGGCGTCGCGGTATGAACCTGGGTGCCAGCAGCCTCGGGAAGGCCAGCGAGCCTGTGAGGCCCACCTCGTAGGAGTTGAATATGCCGCCATGGTTGCCCTTGCCGGTCTGCCACTCGTAGGTGCCGTTCAGGCTGACGCTGAGCTGCTCTCCGCCGCCGAACATGTTGCGGTTGGTGACGCTGAACACCAGGCCCGGGCCTATGTAGCTGTTGGATTTTGACGACGCGTTCACCTCGATCGATGCCTCGATGGGCTTGTCGAGCGTGCACGACACATCCACGTCGATCAGACGGCGGTCCAGGCTGAGCGAGTCCACCACGGGATCGATGTTGACCGCGCTGAATATGCCCAGGCGGGCCAGATAGGCCTGCGTGCGGTTCATGTCGGCAACTGAGAATGTGTCGCCGGGACGGAAGGTTACATTCTCCTTCAGCACGCCGCGGCGCAGTTTGACGGGCGACTGGGCGTAGACTGTGAAATACTCGGCGGGGATGGTGTCGATGCGCTTGGCCTGCCGGTTGTTGCGGTACACGTACACATTGACGCGCCCGGTCCGGTAGGGCTCGAGGAGCTTCTTGGGGATGTTTGAGCCCAGGGTCATGCGCAGCTCTATCGAGCCGGGATGGGCGAAACTGTCGGCCAGGTACTCGATGTACTCCGGGCGGAAGAAGTAGTAACCGCGGTTGCGGAGCGAGTTGGTGATAGACACACGCACGGCGGCGAGCGAGTCGGTGGAGTAGCGGCTGCCGGGCTGCAGATAGGGAATCTGGCGCGCCAGCGAGTCAATCAGAGAGTTGAGGCGCGTGGTGTCGGGCAGCAGCTGCACGCTGTGGAAGCAGAATGCCGGGCCGGGATTCACATTGTAGAGCACCTGTGCCTTTTTGGGGTTCTTGCCGCTCACCAGGCTGTAGGTACTGGTGCCGCGCAGGTATCCGTTGTTGTCCAGAATCTGCTCTATCATGTGGGTGCGCACCTGCGGACGCACATCGCTCATCAGCACGGGCTCCTCCACCAGTTTCTCGTATAGCCAGTGGCGCAGGCCCTTCTTGGGGTTGGGCCAGTTGTTGTACACCCACAGGCCCAGCGGGAATGGATAGCGCCACCCCAGGAGGCTCCAGTAGTTGTTGGGCTTCACGAAGACGGCATCGTGGATGTCGGTCTTGACCCCTGACGGGAACACTGTTCCGGAGTCGGTGTTGTAGGCTATTTTCTTGATGCCGGTGTAGAGCTGGTCGTCATCGGCTATGCGGCGCGTGGTGGAGCACGATGCCGCGGTCAGCAGCATCACCGCCACAGCCACGATGGCCGTTGCACGTGCCGCAATGCGGCGTTTGAGGTCAGATGCTGTCATTGCTGTGATTGTTTACAGGGGTTACACTTGAAAGAGAGTCGGCGCGGTGGGGCGCTGCGAGGGTTGCCGGGGTGTCGGCCGGAGCTGTCACCTCAGTGGGCTGTGCGGCCTTGCGACGGCGGCGGAAGCGGAACATGTCCTTGAGGCGGCGCAGCTTCTTCTTGTACACGAAGCCCACGCCGGTCTGGGTGATCTCGCCCTCCAGGATGCTCTCGTAGCCCGTGTGGCGGAATATGCGCACCACCATGGTGCCCTGGGCGTTGAGCAAGTACTCGAAGGATATGTCGTTGATGAGGTTCTGCGACAGGTTTTCGTCGGCATTGGCGTCGGTGGAGTAGTTGCCGCCGACCACAATTTTGAAGCGGTCGTTGAAGAGCGACTTGGAGACGCGGTAGCTGTACGAGGTGGCCTGCTGCGAGTTGCCGCCGCGCACGTTGTCGTACTGGTTTATGCCGAACGACAGGTCTACGCCCTTGATGGTGTTTGCGGCCCAGGAGTTGAGCTGAGAGGTGAGGAAGGAGTAGAGCGCGTTGCCGCCCAGGTTGCCGTCGGCCTTGGTGTCACCCACGCTGTACATGTTGGTAACCAGCATGTTCATGGCCGTGGATGCGCGCTGTGTGGGGCTCATGGAGGCCAGCTCGTTGGCCACGGTGGCATCGTCGTCGGTGCTGAGGTCGAACTTCACGTCCATCTGGTTGAGCGAGCCGGTCACGCCCAGGCTCACATCGAAGTCGATCAGGCGCGAGTTCTGGCCTTTGGAGGTTACGTTGGCGCGTATCTTGTCCACGGCGTGGATGTTGAGCAGCGGGTTCATCAACTCGCCGTTGAAGGCCACATAGCTGCCCTCCTGGAAGGTGAACATCTTCTGCGACATCATCGGGGGCGTGTAGCGCACAAATCCGTTGTTGATGTTCAGGCGGCCGGTGAGGCGCGGCGAGTTCAGGGGCGACATGGTGTAGTTGAGCTGTCCCTGGCTCTTGATCTGCACGCGGTCTGACGAGCCGGCGCCGAGTTCCACGTTGACCGTCGAGCCGTTCTCTATGTTTAGCTTGGCGGCCAGGATGAGCTGCATTCCTTCGGCCGGCACTATGGAGTCGGCCTTGACCACGGCGGAACTGTCGGCAAAGTTGACAAACTTCACCATGTCGCCGGTTGACTGGCTCTCGATGGCCGATGCGGCATCCTCGAATATATATGTCACGTTGGTTCCTGACAGCAGGCCGAGCGAGGCATCGACGCGCAGCAGGCTCAGCGAGCCCTGCACATCGGCATCCAGGTCAATGAATGCCTTGCCGTAGACGTCGGCGCCCTTGGGCGCGCGGTTGGCGTTGACAATCTGCATATTTGTGGCCTTGAAGGCAAGGTTGATTTTCGGATCGGCAAAGGAGGTGATGTCCACCGTGCCGTTGGCACTGAGCGGATTGTCGTTGCATGCCTTGATGCTGAAATTGTCGAAGCGCGCCAGGCTGTTTTCCACGGGTATACGAGTGTCGCTGATGCCGAACTTGGTGCCCAGCATTGTCACTGCCACCGTTGCCGAGTCGAACTGCAGGTAGCCGTTCAGCTTGGGGTCGGCCTGGTCGCCGCTCACGTCCATGGAGCCGTTCAGGTCGCCGCCGAGGGTGGCTATTCCGGGCAGGAAGGCGTTGGCCGTGGAAAGGGGGAAGTGGATCATGGTGAGGTCCATGTTGAAGGGCGAGGTGCGGGTTGAATCGTTGAGGGCGCCTTTGAGCGTGATTGACTTTTTGCCGTTGACGAACAGGGCCATGTCGGCCGTCATCAGTCCGGAGGCGTTGGTGAGCACGTTGAGGTCGGCCTTGAAGTCACCCACGCGCTCCTTGCCGTAGACGAAGTCCTTGAGCTGCACGTCGCCGTTGCCGGTCAGCACTTTGTCGTGCCAGTTTATGCGCATGTTTGCGCCCAGCTCGCCCTTCATGGGCGGTGCGAAGGGGTTGATGGTGATCCAGTCCTGAATCTTGATGCCCTGGATGTCCACCACCAGGTCTTCGTCGGCGTTGTGGTCCTCGGCATGTGTCGATTCGGCATGTTCGGTGTAAATGTTCAGGTGGCTGCCCATGCCTTGCATGTGCAGGTTGGCGTCGATGTGGTTGTGCGGGAAGTTGTACACCACATAGTTGCCCTGGTTGATGGTCCAGGGCTGGTAGCCGATGGTGGGGTCGAGCGGGTCGAAGCGCAGCACGGCCGTCGAGTCGCCGTTGAACGTGAGGTCGGCGCCCACGTTGAAACCGGTTTTGCCCTGAATGTTCTGCTGGTGCAGGGCCAGCGCCAGTTTGTTGGTCTCCAGATATCCGTGCAGGTTCACATGCGCCCATGCGTCGAACGAGCCGGGCCGGTTGTTGACCGTAGTCAGGTAGTTCAGGCGATCGCCTTCCTGGTTGATGGCCAGGTTGATGGTGTCGAGGCGCATCGAGGGTGTGGTGAACTGGAGCACGCGGCCCTCGATGTTTATGAGCGAATCGTTCGAAGCGGTCAGCGAAAGGCGTTTCAGCCCCATCTTGCTGCCGGCAAGTATCTGTGTCAGTGCATTGTGGTTACCGCCGTCAATGGTGAGGTTGAACGGCGGGAGGGCCTCCTGCAGTATGGGCACGTTGATCTGGTGGCGGGCCATCACGGCATCCACCACCGGCATCACGCGGTCCACGCGTCCCATGAGCGAGTCAAGGCCCAGGGGCGAGGAGAAGTAGGCGTAGAGGTCGGAATTGCGCACCGAGGCGTTGGTCACCGAATCAGAGGCGTTGAGATGGGCCAGCACATCGTCCACCTCGAAGTTTTCCACGGGCGTGGAGTATGTCAGACTCTGGAGCGACACGGTGGCGGCCACATCGGTCAGCCGGGTGTTGAACGTGGCGTTCACGTCCATGTAGGCTTCAAGCTTGGTGTCCTCCACCTGGCTCATTTTCAAGCGATAGAGGTCGATGGAGCGTGCGTCGGCTATGGCCTTTACGGTGTACATGTCGCCGGCAATGTCGGCGGTGCCTTTGAGGGCGAAGTCGAGGCCGGGATTGTGCGAATCAAGGTCGTAGTCGGCATGGCCGTCCTTGAGGGCCACGGTGCCCGATATCTCGGTGTAGGTCTGGCCCTGGTATGCCAGCGAGGGCACATTGAGGTCTATGTTGCTGAATGTCTGCGGCGAAGCCAGGTCAAAGCCATGTCCGTGGGCATTGATCTGCGCCGTAACCGTGCCCACTCCCAGCTGCGGCATGAAGGCGTCGACGG
>JAXJRL010000136.1:0-16580 GCA_036310635.1 Muribaculaceae bacterium
ACCCCTTTTAACGAAAACCCGCCGTCCCCGCCTCCCAAACCCGCCCCGACTTCCCGACTTCAAACTGGTTCGGGCGGGGGTGGCGGAGTTCGGGGGAATTTTGTAAATTTGCGGTGTTGAATTTAGTTTTTCTTTGACATCAGCAAAATTTGGAACCATGATGAACAGGCGTTTTTTCAAGATTTTGGGCGTGTGGCTCGCCGGCGCGGCGGGCCCGGCATTTTCCGTAACGGCGGCGGCAGGAGGGCCGGCACCCGAGGGTGGGGCCGTGGCCTCGCCCGACGGGCTGGTGCGCGTCAGCGTGGGGACGGCCGCGGGCCGGCCGGTGTACACGGTGACTTTCGGCGGCGACACGGTGGTGGACGGCGGCGCCCTGGGCATAAAAGCCCTGCGGGGTGTGCTCGGCGAGAACATGGCCATGGAGGCCGGCGAGGTGACGGCCACGGACGAGACGTGGCGGCCCGTGTGGGGCGAATACTCGGAGGTGCGCAACCGCTACAACGAGCGGGCGTTCACCTTCCGCGAGGCGGGTGGCGGCGGCCGGGGGATGACGGTGCGCTTCCGTGTGTACGACGACGGTGTGGGTTTCCGCTACGAGTTGCCGGCGGCGGCGGGCATGGAGCATCTGGCGGTGACGGAGGAGCTGACGAGTTTTCGGCTGAAGGGCGACCCGACGCTGTACTGCATGCCGGGCGACTATGACACTGACGAATATCTCTACACCACGGCGAAGCTGGGCGAGCTGGCGGAGGCCTTTGCCGCCGACCGGCAGGCGCGGATGGCGCCGGTGGCGGAGCTGAGCGTGCAGACTCCGCTGATGCTGAAGGATGCGGAGCGCGGCATTTACTACAACATACACGAGGCGGCGCTGGCGGGCTATCCGGCCATGCAGCTGGCTGTGGACACGGCGGCGCGGAGCCTGAGGGCCATTCTGACGCCCGGCGCCGACGGGATGGCGGCGTATGTGCAGACGCCGTTCACCACCCCCTGGCGCGCGCTGATACTGGGCCGGACGGGCGCGGACATACTGGCCTCGCAGCTGATCTACAATCTGAACGAGCCGAGCCGCATAGAGGACACGAGCTGGATACGGCCCATGAAGTTCATGGGCGTGTGGTGGGAGATGTTCACGGGCGCCAACACGTGGGCCTACAGCGAGGAGGGCACGGCGGTGCCGGGGGTGACGGACTACGGGAGGCTGGCGCCGAACGGACGGCACCCGGCCAACACGGCGAATGTGAAGCGCTACATAGACTTTGCCTCGGAGCACGGCATTCCGGGGCTGCTGGTGGAGGGCTGGAACCAGGGATGGGAGGACTGGCAGGCGTACAGGAAGAACCGCCACTTCAGGTTTGACCTGCCCTACCCCGACTTCGACATTGACTCGCTGACGGCGTATGCGCGGGCCAAGGGTGTGAAGCTGATCATGCACCATGAGACGGCGGGCAACGCGGCCGACTATGAGCGTCAGCTGGAGCAGGCGCTGGACTATATGAACGAGAAGGGCTATGAGGCGGTGAAGACGGGCTATGTGGGGCGGATAATCCCGCGCGGCGAGCACCATTCGAGCCAATGGATGAACGACCACTATGTGCACGTGGCGGAGCGCGCGGCGGCACACCGTGTGATGGTGGACAGCCACGAGGCCGTGCGCCCCACGGGGCTGATGCGCACGTGGCCGAACTGGCTGGCGCAGGAGTCGGCCCGCGGCGGCGAGTATGAGTCGATGGGCGGCAACACACCGGAGCACACCACCATCCTGCCGTTCACGCGTCTGAAGGGCGGCCCGATGGACTACACGCCGGGGCTGTTCGAGGGCGACATGAACCACTACGGCCAGGGCAAGACCTGCAAGGCGGGGACCACGCTGGCGCGCCAGCTGGCGCTGTATCTGACCATGCCGAGCCCCATACAGATGGTGTGCGACCTGCCGGAGAACTACATGCGTTTTCCGGACGCGTTCCAGTTCATCAAGGATGTGCCGGTGGAATGGAGCGACAGCCGCTACCTGGAGGCGGAGCCGGGCGACTATATAACGGTGGCACGCAAGGACAAGAACTCGGAGGACTGGTATGCGGCGGCGATCACCGACGAGAACGCGCGCACGGCGGTGATAGACTGCGGCTTCCTGGAGCCCGGGGTGAGGTACACGGCCACGATCTATGCCGACGCCGACAACGCGGACTGGGACAAGAATCCGCAGGCGTACAGGATAAGCCGGAGGACAGTGACGAGCAAGACGAAGCTGCGGAGCCGTCTGGCCCCGGGCGGCGGCACGGCTGTGCGGTTTGTGAAGCAATAAACCTCAGCGACGCTTGTAACGCGATAAAAAACAAGGAGCGCGGTCCCGGGTTTAAGGGGGGTCGCGCTCCTTTTCTATTTATATATCTTTACAGGGGGGTCAGGCGAAGGGGTCGATTACGGGGAAGGCCTGTGCTATGCGCGAGCCCACCTTGTAGTGCACGCCTTCGGTGGCGGTGAAGCTGACGTTGCTCTTCTCCTGGAAGACCATGCAGCAGTCGGAGCCGCCGAACTGGAAGTAGCTGATTTCCTCGCCTTTGTGGAGTGTGCGTCCGACCTCGGCGGTGGTGATGACGGACGAGACTTCGCCCATGCCGATGGGGCAGACGGCAACGAGGCCGATGGGGGAGTCGATGATGATGATGCCGCGTGTCTGCATGAACTCGTAGCCGGCGGAGTCTGGGGCAGTGATTTTGAATTCCTTGCTGGCGTCGGGGTTGACGGCGACGGTTTTGCCGAGTATGCGCTGGAGGTCCTTGCTGCCCTCGACGGGGGCGAGTTCCATCTGGACGTAGACGGCGCCCTGGATGACGCGGCTCTCGACGATGGTGCCGGGCACGGGAGCGTGCTGGCGGTGGTAGTCGAAGGTGTTGAGGAAGGAGTGGGTCCACTTGCCGCCCTGGAAGGCGTCCTTGTACTGGCTGCCCTGGAGGAGCTCCTGGATCTGCCAGTAGAGGCCCTTGATGTTGACGGCGGTGTTGGAGTTTACTTCCCACTGGCCGGCGAAGGTGCTCTCGGCGGCAGTGACGATGACGCGGGGGTCGGCGATGGCTGCGATGGGGCGGTAGCCGGGCTTATAGTTGCGGGCAAAGAGCTGGTTGACGGTTTTCCAGCCTCCGTGGGGGCGGATGTACTCGTCCATGTTGTAAGTTGCGGCGTTGAAGAAGCTCTTCTCGACTTCGGGGGTCATCTGTTTGGGGTCGTCCATCCAGTGGCCGAGTTCGATCTGGTACTCGCGCATCCACTCGGAGAGGGGAGTGAGGGCGGGGTCGACGGGGCGCGGAAGTGTGGGATTCTGGTACTGACCGACGGGAGCCACGTCGAGGAGGTAGTACATGGTTTTGAACTTCTCGAGGCAGGCAGTGCCGTAGCGGTTCTCGAGCCATGGGCGGGTGAGGTTGTTGTCGTTCCAGGTGATGTAGTCGTCGAGGGTGCGGATGTCGGCGTATTCCACCACTTTGTTCCGGTGGCAGGTTTCGAGGCCTTTTTCGAGGGCTTTGCGGAGTTCGCCGTTGTTGGCGTCGATGAGGGCGACGAACTTCTGCATGATGGGTTGTAGTTTGGAAGTGTCCATAGATCTTTGGGTTATGAGTGGTAAGAGTTTTTTAGGATTTTAAGCCTGAGCGGCGGCGCGTGACGGATGCGGGAAAGGCCGTTGGCATCGCCTTACGGAATAGAAACGCCGTGCGGGTGCCGAAAGTTCGGGGACGGGGTGAGAAAGTTGGCGGAGGGAGGAAACGGGCGTATGGAAAAGGGGCGGAGAGGGGCAAAAAAGGGAGGGAAAAGGCGGAAAGAGGGAGGGAAAAGGGAGGGAAAAGCGGGAAAGAGGGAGGGAAAAGGCGCGGGAAAAGGGGGAAAGATGCGTGCAATTTGCACATTTAAAAAATTTTACGTACCTTTGCCCCCGATTTGAAAAAACAATCAATTTTTTAATACAAACAACCTAACAAACAATGCAGTACGAAACCGTTTTCATCTTAACTCCCGTTTTGTCTGATGCACAGATGAAGGAAGCGGTAGAGAAGTTCAGCAAAGTCCTCACCGACAACGGTGCCGAGATCATCAACACCGAGGAGTGGGGTCTGCGCAAGCTTGCCTATCCGATTAACAAAAAATCGACCGGATTCTACGCTCTTCTGGAGTTCAACGCCAACCCCGACGTAGTTAAAAAGCTCGAAACCGCCTATCGCCGTGACGAGCGCGTGATCCGTTTCCTCACTTTCCGCCAGGACAAGTACGCTGCCGAGTACGCTGCCAAGCGTCGCAGCCTGAAAGCCCAGAAGGCCGAGCAGAAGGAAGCAAAAGTAGAAACAGAAGAAGCAAAGGAGAACTAAACAATGGCAAACGCAAATTCCGAAATCCGCTACCTGACCCCCCTGTCGGTAGACGTCAAGAAGAAAAAATACTGCCGTTTCAAGCGCAGCGGCATCAAGTACATCGATTACAAGGACCCCGAATTCCTGAAGAAGTTCCTCAACGAGCAGGGTAAGATCCTTCCCCGCCGCATCACCGGCACTTCGCTGAAGTTCCAACGTCGCGTGGCCCAGGCCGTAAAGCGTGCCCGCCACCTGGCCCTCCTGCCCTATGTAACCGACCTCATGAAATAACCCTTAAGCTCAAGGTATTTACGATATGAAACTGATTCTCAAAGAAGACGTCCAGGGCCTTGGATACAAGGACGACGTTGTAGAAGTAAAGTCGGGCTACGGCCGCAACTACCTCATCCCGACCGGCAAAGCCGTTATCGCCACCCCTTCTGCTCTTAAGGTTCTCGCCGAAAACCAGCGCCAGCGCGCACACAAGATTGCCAAGATCAAGGCTGATGCCGAGGCTCTGGGCGCACAGGTGGCCGCCATCACCGACCTGGTGATCGGTGCCAAGACCAGCGCCACCGGCACTGTGTTCGGTTCAGTCAACGCCATCCAGCTCGCCGAAGCACTGGCAGCCAAGGGTGTTACCGTTGACCGCAAGCTCATCGTTGTGGAGCCCGTCAAGGAAGTGGGCAAGTACACCGCCAAGGTGAACCTCCACCGCGATGTTACCGTAGAGCTTCCCTTCGAGGTTGTAGCTGAATAAGCAGCACCTTGAACGTGGTGCCGGCGGCCATCAGGCTAAACGGCACAGGATGCTTAGTGGTTTCAAAGATGCGTCAGGCATCTTGAGACGTCAGGCATCGGGAGCATGAATAATGAAGTTTATCACTCCATATTCTCATACATTCCCTAATTAAATTCCCCAATGTGCAAGGCCCTTGTTGTGAAACAAGGGCCTTGACTATTTTGGTTGCTTCGGCGTGTTATTGGGGGTGGGTTTGGAGGAGGAGGCGGAAGCGGCGGTCGGCAGGGGCGAGGTCGAGGGCGCCGCTGACTATGCGGCGGTCGGCGATGCGGCAGTCGGCGGGGGTCAGGAGGTCGGGGGTGCGTCGGGGCTCGACGGTATAGCGGCCGGTGGTGCCGGGGGCCAGGAAGCGGGCGGCGAGAGTGTGGGCCACGTGGCCCATGGTGTTTCGCAGATTCACCTCGGCTATGGCAAGTTGCGGGCCAGGCCGTCCGCTGCCGGAGAGGCGAAGGGCCATCATGTCCACGCCGAGGAGGCCGGTGTAGTCAGTGCCGATTATGCCATAGAGGGCGGCGGCAACGGCCTGTTCGAGCCCGTCGGGAAGCTGGCTGCCTGCGGCCTGTTCGATGGCCGATTTGAGGACGCTGTCCGGGGCGAGCATACTGCCGGAGTATCGGAAATGTGCATCGTGGGCAAAGAATGAATAGCCTGTGAATGTGATATTTGCTCCGTCAGCCTCGTAGAGCAGGGCGAAGTCAACGATGTCGGGATAGAAGCGTTCTACGATGACGCTGCCCTGGCGGCCAATGGTGCCGGCAATGCGCTGTGCGAGCATTTCGGGGCTCGTGGAGGCGCTGTAAATCACCCCGCGGCCGCTGCTGGACCATGGCGACTTGACGACGGCGCCGCTGTACGCTTCAACTGCCGCGAGTGCCTCGTCGACGGTGAATGCCTCGATGCCTGGAGGCGCCACAAGGTCGGGGAGCGCGGCGGCGAGCTGCAGGGCTGTGCGGCGGTGGCTGAGCTGTCGCATGCGGCTGAGGGCGGCGTCGGTGGGCAGAGCATCAGGAGTGAAACCGCTGTCAGCGAAGACCGTACGCGAGGCTCGCGACCATCCCCAGGGTGAGGGCGACAAACCACGGCTGTCGCCGTTGAAGGGCATCACGCTGAGAGCGAAGGCCTCGCTGACGCGGTCGAACCACTCGGCGCTGACGCCCTGGGTGAGGAACTTGTCGCCGGGGTTGCCGGTGAACATGGCCAGCGTCTCGCCGGCGATGTGGAGGTCGAGGGCGGCGCGCGGAGCCGTGAAACGCGGCAGGTCGGAGGCGAGGGCGATGTCGTTTTCGGGATAGAAAAGGTGGAGTTTTGGCATGGCTGACAGACTGATCGGAGAGGAGAGCCCGAGTGTTGATACAAAGTTAATAACTTCTGGAGACACATGCGGCCTTTTCGGCGCCAAATCACTATCTTTGCTTGGTAAAAAACGAAAAGACATGAGCAGCGACGTTATCAAACTCCTACCCGACTCCGTGGCCAACCAGATTGCCGCCGGCGAGGTGATACAGCGCCCGTCGTCGGTGATCAAAGAGCTGGTGGAGAACGCTATAGACGCAGGCGCCACAAGCGTTCAGATAGTGATCAAGGATGCGGGAAAAACGCTGATACAGGTGATAGACAACGGATGCGGCATGTCGGAGACCGATGCGCGCATGGCCTTCGAGCGCCATGCCACCTCGAAGATACGCAAGGCCGACGACCTGTTCCAGCTCCACACCATGGGCTTCAGGGGCGAGGCGTTGCCGTCGATTGCCGCAGTGAGCGAGATAGAGCTGCGCACCAAGCGGCGCGACGACGGTGTGGGCACGCGCATAGTGATCAAGGCGAGCAAGGTGGAGAGCCAGGAGCCTGATGTGTGCTCGGACGGCACGAATATCAAGGTCAAGAACCTGTTCTACAACTTTGTGGCGCGCCGCCGGTTCCTGAAGAAGGACACGGTGGAGCTGAGCCACATCATGCACGAGTTCGAGCGCCTGGCACTGGTCAACACGGGTGTCGACTTTGTGCTTCACCACAACGACACGCTGATCCACAACATGCTGCGCTCGCCTCTGCTGGCCCGAATCGGCGCGTTGTTCGGACGCACGGTGGAGCGTCAGCTCATACCCATCAACACCGAGACGTCGCTGGTGAAAATCAGCGGATTCATAGGCATGCCGTCGGGAGCGCGGCAGAGGAACCATCTGCAGTACTTCTTTGTGAACGGCCGCAACATGCGACATCCGTACTTCCACAAGGCGGTGATGAGCTGCTACCGCGACCTGATTGCAGGCGACGCTCAGCCCAACTACTTCATCAACTTCGAGGTGGCCGCTGACCGCATAGACGTGAACATCCATCCGCAGAAACACGAGATAAAGTTTGAGGACGAGCAGATGGTATGGCAGGTGCTGGTGGCGGCCATCAAGGAGTCGCTGGGCAAGAACAACGTGGGCCCGGCCATAGACTTCGAAGCCACCGACGTTCCCGACATACCGCCCATGCAGCAGGTTGGCTCCCAGGAGCTTACATCGCCCGTGGACGATGCCGACCCAACATACAATCCTTTTCTGCTCAACGAGTTCCAGCGGCCGGAGCAGGGGCGTCTGTTCAACCCGTCGACAGTGCGCAGCACGCCCCACGCCGAACGGCCGTCGGCACTCAACAACGGCAACTGGGAGAAACTCTACGACACATTCCTGACCGCGAAAAAAGGCGGCGAAGAGGCTGAGATACAGCTCGCACCCGAGGTGACCGTGGAGCGCCAGAGCGCGCTGACTGACGCTGAGCCGACCACCGTTCACGAGGAGCTGAGCGACGATCCGTCTGCTTCGATGTTCCAGGTGAAGAACCGCTGGATAGTGACCGTGGCCAAATCGGGGCTGATGGTGATTGACCAGCACCGCGCGCACACGCGCATACTCTACGAGCGCATGCTGCCTGCCGTACGCGACGGCAAAATGGCGAGCCAGCGACTGATTTTCAGCGAGGAGCTGACTGTGGACGCCGCAACGCACGCCGTGATAGAGTCGAGCCGAGAGATGCTGGCGCAGCTTGGTTTCGAGCTGAGCAGCGACAACCCCATGCACTGGACCATTGCGGCAGTTCCTGTGCTGCTCGCCGACGCCGACCCGCGCCAGTCGCTGATGTCGATAGTGACCGACCTGATGGAATCAGGCAGCGACCCCGGGGAGGAACAGCGCGGACGCCTGGCCCTGTCGCTGGCACGCGCATCGGCGGTGCGCGGCAACCAGCCGCTGTCGCTGGACGAGATGCAGCACCTGGTCGGCGACCTGTTCCGCCTGCCCACACCGAATTTCACTCCCGACGGACTGCCTGTGGTTCAGATAATCACGGCCGACCGCCTGGCCCAAATGTTCCACAGATGAAGACAAGTCCCCTACTCCACTGCGCGGCAACAGCCATGTGCGCCCTTATCATGACAACAATGCCTTCCTGCAACAAAAGCCACACACCCGAAGAAAACGTGACGGAAAAATTCGCCGCCGCCATGGACTCGCTGATGCGCGAGCGCTACGGGGCTGACAGCGCCGCGGCTCCCGGCGGTTCAGTGCTGATAGCCAAGGGCGACAGCGTGCTCTACGAGGCATACTTCGGCACGGCCGACCTGGCCACGGGCGAGCCCATAGACTCGGCCACGCTGTTCTGCATAGCCTCGGTTTCGAAACAGTTCACGGTGGCCGCCGTGCTCAAGCAGATGGAGGCCGGGACGGTGGACATAGACAGCGCGGCGGCGCGCTATCTGCCTTACAAGCACCCGCTTTGGCAGCGCGTCACGCTGGCCGACCTGGCCGGACACACATCGGGAATACCTGACGACCGCGACCGTTCGTCGCGCGAGGCATGCGTGTTCGCCACAGATGAGACTTCGGTGGAATATTTCCCCGGCGTGACGGCCACCAAATTCGAGCCTGGCACCGCCTATGACTACCTGAACCCATCGTTCATCCTGCTGGCCAACGTGGTGGCCGACAAGACCGGCATGACGTTTACCGACTATGCCGCGCAGGCGCTGTTCCGCCCGGCGGGGATGAAGAGCACCGTGTACTTCAGCCCGGAGGGAATGCCGGTGCACACGTCGCACGCCTACGAGCCTGACTCGGCGGGGCGATGGCATGAATACGACTATGGCGAGGAGACATTTTTCGCCACGCGCCCCGACGGCGGCATATACTCCACCGTGCGCGACATGACGGCATGGAACCGCGCGCTGATGGGCGGACGCATGCTGAGCGACAGTCTGCGCCGCAAGGCCTGGGCGCCGCGTGTGAGCGTGAGCGACAGCCCGTGGTGCGACTACCAGCGTCGGCCCAACACCTGGTACGGTCTGGGATGGTTCATTGAGCGCGTAGAAGGCTGCCCCGACGTGGTTTACCACACGGGCGACAACGGCGGTTACCAGGCTTATTCGGCCATGATACCAGACGAAGACATTTCGATTGTGGTGCTGGAGAACCGCCACGACCAGCCGCGCCGGGCTATGACGCAGGCCATCATGGAGCTGCTGCGGCAGTGCGGGTTTATGAAATAACGGAAGCCGGTTTTGATAAACCCAATAGGCCAAATAACAGTGGCTTAGAAGGGTTTGCGGTATTTGTCGCCGTCGCCTGAGCCGGCCTCCACGTCGTCGAGGATGCTGAGGTAGGAGGCATAGCGCGATGCGGCGATGCGACTTTCGTCTACTGCATCGCGGACGGCGCAACCCGGTTCGTGGGTGTGCGTGCAGTTGTCGAAACGGCAACCGGCTGATTCACGGAAAATTTCAGGAAAATAGTGCGCCACCTCGTAGCGGTCGAAGTCGATGGTGCCGAAGCCGCGTATTCCCGGCGTGTCAATCAGGTCGCCTCCGCCGGGCAGGTGGTAAAGCTCGGAGAAAGTTGTGGTGTGCATGCCGGTGAGGTGCGCCTCGCTGATGTGGGCTGTGCGTGCATCGGCGCCGGGCACCAAATCGTTGATGATCGTGGACTTGCCCACGCCGGAGTTTCCGGAGAGGAGGGTGGTTTTGCCCTGGAGGAGGGTGCGCAGGGCGTCAAGGCCTTCTTGTTTCTTGGCCGAGATGACGAGCACCGGGTAGCCTATGCTCTCATAGAGATAGCGGAAGGCGTCGAGCAGCTCCTTCTCGTCGGGTTCGGTGAGGAGGTCGGCCTTGTTGACCACAATGGCGGCGGGCACGTTGTAGGCCTCGGCGGTTGCCAGGAATCGGTCGATGAAAGTGGTGGAGGTGACGGGATTCTTGAGCGTAACCACAACGACAGCCAAGTCGAGGTTGGCGCCTATTATGTGGCTCTCCTTCGAGAGGTTGCTGGCACGGCGGATGATATAGTTGCGTCGTGGCTCGATGGCTGTGATTAGCCAGGTGTCGGGGCTGGCCGTTGGCTCCACGCGGACCATGTCGCCGACGGCGACGGGATTGGTGGTTCTGATGCCCTTGATGCGGAATTTGCCCTTTACCTTGCAGGGGAGTTCCTGTCCGTCGGGAGTTTCTACTATATAATTGCTGCCGGTGTTGCGCACCACTTTGCCTATGGTCATTCTGGTTGACTTGATGGATTTATATAATTCGGGGATTGAGAACACAAAGGTACAACTTTTTTCGGGGTGAAAAGTGGGGTCATTTGGTTATTTCACGGACAAAAACAATAGTGCGGGGCAAATTGTTAAAGATAAAAGAGCAGAAATTTGCGAATTTTTGCTACATTTGCGGAATATTTCACGTATTTACTTTAATGTGGCCGCAAATCCAGGCATTTACAGTAATTTTCAACAGGAAAAAATTTTCAATAGGTAAAAAACAGATAAGTCTAACATTCAAAAAAAATTAACAATGAACACAGAAACAATTGGCATGAATGCCGGCGCCATCTGGACAGCACTTTCAGAGGCAGATGCAATGGGCGTAAAACAGCTCAAAAAAGTGACCAAACTGAAAGACAAGGAACTCTATGCCGCGCTTGGCTGGCTTGCCCGTGAGGACAAAATCAACATCCAGACAGATCCCGCCGACGAAAAAGAGTACATCATCTCACTGGTTCAGGACAAGTAAACGAAACCCGACATAAAGACGCAGGGGCAAAATCGCAACCGATTTTGCCCCTGCGCTATGATTGGTGTCTGAGGAACAATTTGTAACTTTGGGCTTGGATTAATTTAATTTCGATAGACAGGACTGGAAATGAAACGGATTGTGGAAACAGTGCGACGGTGGTGGCCGTCGGGGCTGGTGCTGTGTGCAGTGCTTTGGCTGACGCTGGCGCCGGATCCGGCTCCGGATGTGAGTGTGCCTATGTGGCTTGGAAAATACGCCGACAAGGTGGTGCACGCGGTGATGATGGGCGGCCTGACCGGCGCAATAATTTTCGACTATATGCGCAAGCGCGACGAGGGACGCGGACGCGAGATGAGTCGCGGCGCGTTGGCCTTGGTTGCTGTGGGGATGTTGGTTTTCAGCGCCTTGGACGAATGGGCTCAGGGTGCAATGCACCTTGGGCGAACGGCCGATCCGTTGGATTGGGTAGCTGACGCCACGGGGATAGTGTTGGCTGTGGTTTTGGCGCCGGGCGTGTGCGGATGGGTGATCCGGAACAGCCGGGTGTGAATCAGAGGGCGCGGAGGGCTTGATAGAGATGATGCAGGGGGAGGCCCATTACGTTGTAGTAGCAGCCCTGAATGCCTGTGATGCCTATGCAGCCTATCCACTCCTGGATGCCGTAAGCGCCGGCCTTGTCATAGGGGCGGTAGCGGTCGACGTATTCGGAGATTTCAGCATCGGACAGCTCGGCAAAATTCACGATTGTTGTTTCGGCAAAGCTGCGGATTTTCGGACCCTGACGAAGGGTGACGCCTGTAACCACGGTGTGCTGTCTGCCACTGAGGGCGCGGAGCATTTCCACGGCTTCGTCGCGTGTGGCTGGTTTGCCCATGATGCGGCCGTCGCATATCACCACGGTGTCGGCGGTGATGAGCACGGCGCCGTCGGTGGCGAGGTCGCTGTAAGCCGTGGACTTGATTTGCGAGAGGACTACCGGCACCTGGCTGGCAGGGATGGAGGCGTCGAAGGACTCGTCGACGCTGCGAGAGGGCGCGATGGTGAATTCGGGGACAATCAGCGACAGGAGCTCGCGGCGTCGCGGAGAGTTTGAGGCGAGGACTATGGGTGCGTTGATCGGTGCGGGCGGAAGAATGGTGGCGGACATGGCAGGGAATGTGTGAATCTGGTTGTTACCAGCCGAAGGCTTCGGGATTGTCCATCCACTGTCCTTTGGCTTTGAGGATCTGCTCGAGAAGTTCGCGGGCCACGCCGTAGCCGCCCTGAGCCGTGGTGATGTAGCGGGCCATGTGGCGGCACTCAACGGCGGCGTCGGCGGGGGCGACAGGGAGTGCCACGGCATGCATGCACTGCAGGTCGGGGATATCGTCGCCGCAGTAAGCCACCTGGTCGGGCGTGAGGCCTTCCTTGGCAAGCCACTCGCGGAGCACGGGCAGTTTCTGTGCCGCTGATAGATAGATATCCTTGATGCCGAGAGCGCCGTAGCGTACAGCAATGGAGGGCGTGTTGGCGCCGGTGATGATGGCTATTTTGAGGCCACGCTTGACGGCGAGCTGCAGGGCATATCCGTCCTTGATGTTGACCATTCGGCGGGGCACGCCGTCGTCGCCCATGGCGATAGTGGAGGGTGAGAGTACGCCATCCACGTCGAACACTACGCCGGCAATGGTGGCAATGGGATGGTCAATCTTGCTCATTTGCTTTGGTTTTGGAATGGTGAGAGTCAACTATCATTGAGGAGATAAGGCGGTAGAGGCGCGCCTCGTCGCCCGAGAGCTTGGCCTCGTGTGCCTGCATGACGGCGTTGTCGCCACGTACGGCGGGGCCTGTCTGCGAGGCGAAAGCGCCGTTGGCGAGGGCCTTGCGGAGAGTTTCGTGGAGGAGCGGGCCGAAGACGTCGAGGTCGTAACCGCCGCGCTGCAACTGATCCTGGGCTATGGCCCACATGGGGTTGGCAAAGTTGCAGGCAAAGACGGCGGCCAGGTGGAGCACGGCGCGATGGGCACTGTCGGCCTCGTGGACCGACTCCGAGATGGATGCGGCGAGGCTCTTCAGGGCCATACAGGCCTCGGCGGTTGTGCCTTCGATGAAGAATGGCACCTGCTCGACGCAGACGGGCGTGGTTCGGCTGAATGTCTGGAGCGGATAGAACACTCCCCCACCCTTCTGGGCAATGGCCGTGACGGGCACGCTGCCCGAGGTGTGGGCCACTATGCCGTTGACGGAGCCGAGCGCTGCCGACACCGAAGCCACGGCATCGTCAGGGACGGATATGATGTAGAAATCGGCGTCGCGGACAATGTTGTCGAAGCTACTTACAGGCTGAGCATCAGGAAGAAGCGCAGCCAGGCGCTCGGCGCTCGCCTGCGAGCGCGACCACACCTGGCATACATTGGCAACGCCGGCAAGGGCCTGCGAAAGGTGCGTGGCCACATTGCCGGCGCCGAGGATTACGACGCGGGGACGCGAAGATGAGGGAGAGGGTTGCTGTGCGGAGGTTATTGTTCTCTGTTGGTCCATTTTTCGATGTGCACCTGTTCCCACTTGAGTTTCTCAAGGTCGACAGGCTTGCGGTTTTCGGCGCTGTAGCCGAAGCTCATGATACACTCAACGGTGAAATTCTCGGGAATGCCGAGCTCCTCGCGCACCATCTCCTCGGAGGGTGTGCCGTCGGCTGTGAAACGGCCGCGTACCTGCACCCAGCATGAGCCGATGCCGAGGGCGGCAGCCTGGAGCTGCATGAATTCGGCGGCGATGGCGCAGTCCTCGAGGTACATGTCGGACGAAGTGGGGTCGGCGCATACTGCCACGGCGAAACGGGCACCGCGGATGGCGTGCGCGGCCACTGCCTTGCATGTGGCGAGGGTGGCGAGCTTGTCGCGGTCCTCTACGATGACAAACTGCCAGGGACGCTTGCTCTTGGACGAGGGGGCGAGCAGAGCGGCCTGCATGATGGTGGTTACGTCGTCGGGTGAGATGGGCTGTTCGGTGTAGCGGCGGATGCTGTGGCGCTTCACCAGGAGGTCGTGGAGAGTGTCCATGTGGAAAATAAGTGTGAGAGTGTGTGTTTTATCGTTGGTTATTCAGAAGGGGCCATGCCGCTCGGGGGCATCAGAGGGCGCAGACCCAAGCGCCGCTGAAGTGTGCGAGGTGTCCGCGGCCAATCTGTGCTCGGGCCTGGGCCGAGGTGGCGCCGGTGGCGGCATAGACGCGCACGCGGCCGTTCTGCTCTATGAAACCGTATGAGCCGCCGTAGCGCTTGGTGGCGCTGGCAATGAAGCTGCGGGCCTCGTCGGCGGAAGCCACAGAACCCACAATGACGCGGTAATGGTCTTCAGAGACAAAACGCACAGGGGCGGCCGAAGGTTCAGCCTGGGCGACGGGGCGCTCAGCGACGGCGGCGGCGCGGGCACGGCGGTAGGCGCTGCGTGCGGCAGTGTCGACCACAGCAGGGCGATCGTAGGCGCGCAGAGCAAGCACGGGGGCCGACTGCGAGGGCACGAAGGCGGGACGCGGAGCCGAAACGGCGGGCGCCGTGGATGCCAGATGGGCATTGTGCACGGTGATGGGGGTGGAGGCCACGAGGGCGAAGACCACGAGGCCGGCGCATGCGGCGGCGACACGTGCGAACGAGGCGATGAAACCGCGACGGCGCTGTGCGATGCGCTCGGTTACGGCATCGACATCGACGGCCGATTTGCGGCGGTAAGCCTCGACGGGGTCGATGACGGGAAGCCAGTCGACCAGCGGCGACAGCATGTCGGTTTCGAAGGGGGTGAAGAGCATCTGGGCGTCATCGCCAAGAGTGATGGTGCCTACTCGGCCAAGGGCTATTGAGCCGTCGGCGGCAAGCTGTCGGCGCATGGCGCAAACATCGTCGGCAACGATGGCGCAGGCCCTGTCGTAGCTGACGGAAAGTGCGCGTGCCACGGAGTTTTCCAGCAGACCGTCGGATTCGGTGATTCCGGAATTGAAGGCGTAGGTGCTGCAAGGAGCATGGAGACGGCCCTCGGCGTCGAAACAGGCGCTGCGACGGTGCACCAGGATGGCGCCGAAACCGCTCACCACAACGCAGTTGTGGCGGGTGACAAGGTATTCTATATGTCGCAGTGTTGTATTCATCGGTGCAAAGGTAGTCATTTTCTGAGACTGGGGCACACTGGAGAGGCGAAAAAAGGGTACAAAGTTTTCAACAGCCGAAGGGATAAAAGCGTTAAAAACGCAGCCTACGGCTCTAATGCTGAGCTGATTATTTTTTCAACACTGCGGCTACGCGCTTGGGATCGGCGCCGAGCTGGATGGCGCGTTTGGCGTCGCGATGGGCCTCGTCGGGCAGAAAGCGCTTGTGGTTGAGGACCGCGCGGTGGAAGTAGAGCTCGGCATCGTCCTTGAAGAGCTCCATGCCCTCGCCAATCACTCGCGAGGCCTCGTTGAGGTCGTCGACGGCTATGAGGCAACCGGCCAGGGCTGCATAGTACTCAGGGAGCTTGTCCTTGTCGAGGAGACGGCGGAAGAGCGAAATGGCCTCGCGCTCGCGGCCGGTCATGGAAAAGAGCGTGGCGTTGGCCAGGACTGTGTTGGTCCACAGGGGCACCACCCTGTTGAGGCAGGCAATGTCGGCCTCGGCTTCGGGCAGTTTGCCGGAGTGCAGGGCCATCATGGCATGGTAGAAGCGCGCGGACGTGTTGAGCGAGTCGATGTCGATGACCCGGCCATATTCCTCGTAAGCCTCCTTGTCGCGGCCCATGCCGGTGAGCACACGCGCGCGCTTTTCGTGCGCGGCAATCAGGCGCGGGGAACGGCGCACGGCCTCGTCGAGGACGCGCAGGGCCATCGAGTCCTGCTCATTATAATAGTATATCATGCCCAGGTTGGTGAGGAGGGCGACATTGAGAGGATTGTCGGGCTCCACACTCATCGCCTCTACGAGGCGGAGGGCGGCGGCCTCGTAGTCGTTCTGCTCAAGGGCCTTCTCCGACTGGTCGATTAGCAGGAAGTAGGGACGCTCCTCGAGGTTGAGGGAGTCGTTGGGGTCCTTGCTTTCCTCTTTGAGCTGACGCTGGCTCTTGTTTATCTTGATTTCGGGGGTGCGGTTCTGGGCAAAAGATGAAGGGGACTGAAGAGAGAAAATTGCCACAATGGCTATGAAGAGAGCGCGGAAAGCGCTATGCGATAGAAAATTCATAAAAAAAGATGAATGTAGAATGGTTTGAGCGACACAAAGTTACGAAGAAAAGCGGGAACGGGCGGCAAAAAAAGGCGCAAAAAAACGTCAAAAAATTTTGCAGATTCGCAAAAAAGGCCTAACTTTGCACTCGAAATCAACGGGGAACACCCCGAAACGAATTTCCACCCTGCCTTGTGGTGTAATGGTAGCACGTCGGATTCTGGTTCCGCC